>JAUSLQ010000095.1 GCA_030645675.1 Actinomycetota bacterium
GATCTGCAGTTGGTCTTCGTTGAGCGCGAAGTCGGCCATGGGGATCACCTCAGGAGGAGAGTTCGAACAGGAGCGAGTAAGTTACTCGCCAGTAACACTACCCACGGGTAACCCAGCTTGTCCAACCCGGCCCGACGAATCCTGCGGCAACATGCAGCCTTCCCGGCAGACCAACGCGTGTCGAACTTGCGTTCTGCACGTGCTGGTCGAGGGATGCGCGACGAGCCGACGCTGCAACGCCGCACCCGGGGCGACAGCGGGGGCGTGTGGCAAAGTGACACGGCGAACGATGGCGATGTCGTCCAGAGAGGGAAGTCGATGAAGCGCACCACCAGGCTGACGACCGTGGCGATGTTGAGCGTGGCTCTGCTGCTCGCCGCGTGCAGCGATGACGGCAGCCAGGGCGGCGCCACGACGGCCCCGTCATTCACCATCGCGCCCGACGACACCGCACCCGAGCCCGCGGGCCCGATCCCCGACGACGCCGACACGGAGACGATCGCAGCCGTGCAAGCCGCAGTCGACGGCGCGCCCGGCGGCTGCGACCCGCTGGACACCACCCGCTGCCTGCTGCCCTTCCCCAGCAACGCCTACACCAACGAGACTGCTTCCACTGACACGAATCGCCGGGTGGCCATCCCCGCCGCCGGGCTGCCGGCCAACGCCGACGGGGTGCCCATCGACCCTACGGAGTGGAACCGCAACGACGGGTTCAGCCCGAACACGCCCATCCTCGCCCACCTGCCCGGCCTCGACGCCGAAGCCTCGCGCCTGCCGAAGTGGACCGACATCGGCTCCTCGCTGGCCGACGACGCCACCGTCGTCATCCTCGACCTCGACACCGGCGAACGCATCCCGCTGTGGGCCGAGCTCGATGCGCACGCCGAGACCGACGACGAACGCCTGCTCACCATCCGCCCGGCGATCAGCCTGCCCGAGGGGCACACGTTCGCCGTCGCCCTGCGCGGCATGCTCGACGCCGACCGCGGCTACATCGAGCCGTCACCCGCCTTCCGCGTGTTCCGCGACTACCTGCTGACCGGCATCGAGGCCATCGAGTTCCGCCGTGGCGAGATGGAGGCGATGCTGGTCGCTCTGACCGACGCCGGCATCAACCGGGCCGAGCTGCAGCTGGCCTGGACGTTCACCGTCGCCAGCACTCGCAACATCAGCGAGCGCATGCTGCACATCCGCGACGAAGCCCTGGCCGAGCTGGGCGACGTGGCCCCCGTGTACATGATCACCTCAGAGACCCCGAACACCGACGACGACATCGCGGTGCAGGTCGAGGGCACGTACACCGTGCCCAACTACCTCACCGGCGACGGCGGCCCCGGGCAGTCGTTCAACTACGACAGCGACGACGCCGACGCGCTGCCGGTGCGGAACGGCACCATCCAGGCAACGTTCGTGTGCAACATCAGCGTCGCCACCATGAACGGCACCGAGCCCGCCCACCTGGTGCTCTACGGCCACGGCCTGCTCGGCGACCACCACGAGATCGACGCCGGCAACGTGCGGGCGATGAGCAACGAACACAACGTGGTGCACTGCGCCACCAAGTGGGCCGGCATGAGCGAGGACGACATCGGCAACGCCGCCACCACGCTCGGCGAGTTCTCCAACTTCGACACCATGGCCGACCGCCTGCAGCAGGGCGTGCTGAACCAGATCTTCCTCGGCCGGCTGATGACCCGCCCCGGCGGCCTCGGCGACAGTTCCATCTTCCGCCGCGCGGACGGCACTCCGCTGATCGACACCGCCCACCTCGACTACGACGGCAACAGCCAGGGCGGCGTCATGGGCCTGATGCTCGCTGCCGTGTCGCCCGACATCGAGCGCGCCGTGCTGGGCGTGCCCGGCATGAACTACAGCCTGCTGCTGCCCCGTTCGGTCGACTTCGACACCTACGAGGCGATCTTCGAACCGGCCTACCCCAGCGACCTCGACCGGCTGCTGATCCTGGGCGCCACCCAGATGCTGTGGGATCGCGGCGAAGGCGGCGGCTACGTGCAGCACCTCACCGCCGACCCGTACCCGGGCACGCCGGCCAAGACCGTGCTGCTCGACGTCGCGTTCGGCGACCACCAGGTGAGCGAGCTGTCGGCCCTCATCGAGGCGCGCACGATCGGCGCGGCCATCCACCAGCCGGTGGCCATCGACGGCCGGTGGGCGGAGAAGGACGCCGGCTGGGGCCTCGAACCGATCACCTACCCGTTCGACGGCTCGGCGATCATCGTGTGGGACAGCGGCATGGAGCCGATCCCGTTCGAGAACCTGGCACCCCGTGAGGGCGACGACTCGCACGAAGACCCCCGCCGCGACCCCGACGTGCGGGCACAGAAGGCGGCATTCCTGTTCGACGACACCCTCGTCGACGTGTGCGACGGCGCCGCCTGCCAAGCCGACCACAACCCGTAGGGCACCATCGCCTGCCGAGGCTGCGTTACGGCACCGGGATGGCCAGCAACTGGGCGGCGATCGCCTCGAACGTCAGCTTGGCGCCCGGCTTGTAGGCGTGCACGCCGTCCCACCGGTAGCCGAGATCGCTGGCGATGGCGGGGTCGGTGCAGTACTGGGCGGGCCCCGTGACGAACGTCGTGGAGGACGGGTTGCTGGCCGCCAACTGACGCAGCAGGTCGTTCAGGTGCGCCACACGGGCGTCGTCGCCGCGCTCGGGCAACGCCGGCGTGCCCTGGCCCTTCACGTCCTGCGGGCGCATGCACGGGATCTCCAGCAGCGCCACCTTCACACCGGCCGCGCTGAGCGCATCGATGCCCTGCTGCACACCGGCGAGGAACCGTTGGTCGTTGGCCGGCGTGTCGAACGCCAGCATCTGGCCGTCGAGATCGACGTCGAACACGTCCCACGCACCGATCACCACCAGCGCCACTTCGGCCTGCACCTCTTGGGCCGCGGCCACCCACTTCTGCGGCCAGCCACCGCAGCCGCTGAACGGCCGCTTGTAGTTGTCGCGCGACGAGCGGGCGGTGCCGCTCTCGTACACGCTGCAGCCCTCCACCGCGCCGTCGCCGATGGTGAACGTGCTCTCGATGCCGTCGGGCAGGTTGACGGCCAGCGAGTGCGCCGTACTGTCGCCGACGATCACCACATGGCGCGGCAGGGTGGCGGCGGTGACCGGCGTGGTGGGCTGGGTGCTGGCGGGCAGGGTGGTGGGTGCGGCGACCGATGCGCCGGGCGCGACGGAGGTTGCCGCCGGAAGGGTTGTGGCCGCGGGCACCGTGGTGGCCCCCACCGCGCTGGCATCGAACTCGACCACGCTGGTGTCCTTGGCGCGGTCGAACACCGCGTCGGCGTTGAAGTAGAACGCGCCCATCGCCCCCACGAGCACCAGCGTCGACACGCCGGCGCAGGCCGTCACCAGGTTCCAGTCGCGCCGCTCGCGGGCCTTCCACCACTTGCTGAGCGCGCCGGTGCGGATGGGCGTTTCCACGAAGCGGTAGCAGGCCTCGGCCACCGGAATGGTGATCGCCATCGCCAGCAGGAAGCGCGCCGGCGAGCCGTCGGTGGCCTTCGTCATCACGCTGATCGGCCAGCTCCACAGGTACAGCCCGTATGAGCGCTTGCCGATCTCCACCATCGGCCGCGAGCCGAACACGATGCGCGAGCCCACCGCCCACGGGTGCACCACCACCATCACCAGCGCAGCAGAAGCCAGCGTCACCAGCGGCAGCATCCACAGGAACGTGTTGTCGCTCTCCACCCGGCCGGCGACGAACATAGCCAGCAGCACCACCACCGCACCCACCGCGGCCCTGTCGAGCGAGGCCGCCACCTTCGGGTTCGCCTTGCCCGCCGCCCGCCACGGGCGCCACAGGAAGGCCATCGCAGCCCCGAGCAGCAGGCCACTGGAGCGGGTGATGGTGGACAGGTAGAGCACGTTGTTCGGGTCGACCGGGCGCATGCCCCAGTCGCCGATGTCGAACGACATGAAGAACGGCAGCCGCTTCGGCCAGCTGAACAGGTTGGCGACGGTGGTGGCCAGCATCACCGTCGCGGCTAGGGCCGCGAGCGCACGGCCACGGCGGCGATCGTCGGCGCGGCGGCGGGCGATCAGCAAGAAGGCCAGCGGCCACAGCAGGTACCACTGCTCTTCCACCGCCAGGCTCCACAGGTGGCGGAAGAGCTTCGGCGAGCCCTCACCCCAGTACGAGCCGCCGGAGAAGATGGAGCCCCAGTTGAACGAGTACAGCGCCGCCCACGGGTAGTCGCGGCGCACTTGCGTGTGCTGCTCGAGGCTGCCCCAGAAAACGGCCCACACGCCCACCACCAGCAGCACCGTGGCCAGCGCGGGCAGCAGCCGGCGAAAGCGCCGCACCCAGAACAAGCGCAGGTTCGGCCGGCCGGCCTTTTTGTCGCGCTCTTCGATCAACAGCGAGGTGATCAGGAAGCCGGAGACGACGAAGAACACCTCGACACCGAAGAACCCGCCGTGCATCCACGAGAAACCGGCGTGGTACAGCATCACGGCGATCACCGACATCGCCCGCACACCGTCGAGGCTGGGCTGGTAGCCCATGCGCGGCGGCTCGGCGTCGCGCACAAGTTTGGCCTTGCGCGGTTGCACGGCGTCGCGCGGTGGCGCGGCCGGGGGCCCGGCGGTGCGTTCCTCGAAGCGCACCAGGCGTTCGAGCGCCGGATGGTCCGCTGTGGCAGCCGCGGGCGCGCCGTTGGCAGGCCCCCGGGTCGGTCGCACGTCGGTCACGAGTAACGAGTCTCGCAGGTGCTCATGCCGCGGGAGGGGTCATCCGGGCGGGCATGCGCCACACCAGCACCAACGCAAGCGCGCCGGCGGTGACCACCGCGCCCGCCAGCATCGGGCTCCAGACACCGATGCGGTCGAACGCCGATCCGGCCAGGGGCGGACCCAGCACACGCCCGACGGCGTAGGACGACTGCTGGAAGCCCAACGCTTCGCCACGCCGTTCCGGCGGCGACTGCTGGTTCACCAGTTCGATCAGCGATGGGGCCGCGAGGCCCTGACCCACCGACAGCAGCAGCAGGCCGACGATGAGCAGCGGCCAGCCCTTCGAACCGGCGACGACGGCCAGCCCGGCCACCACCAGCCCGAGCGCAATGGGGTACAGCCGACCGGCGGGGACGCGCGCTGCCAGCCTGGCGAAGCCGCCACCCTGCACGGCCACCAGCACCAGCCCGATGCCCAGGAACACGACCGCCGTCGAGCCCTCGGTCAGGTCGAAGCGACGGCTGCCGAACAGCGAGAACGTGGCCTCGAACGCCGCGAACGCGAGCGTGCCGAGGAAGCCGATGAGGGCCAGCCGCCGCAGGCTGCTCTGCTGCGGCAGGTGAGCGCCCCGGCGGGGAGCGGGGCCCTTCGTACGGGTTTCGGGCAGGCGGATGGCCGCGGCGACGGCGTTCACCGCGGCGAGCGCGGCTGCGACGTAGAACGGCACGTGCGGCCCACCCAGCGCAGCCAGGCCACCGATGGCCGGGCCGAGCACGAACCCGACACCGAAGGCGGCGCCCAACATGCCCACCAGCTTCGGCCGCTGCGCGGGGGTGGCGATGTCGGCCACCGCCGCCTGGGCCACCGACAGGCTGCCGCCGCTGGCGCCGTCGATCACGCGCCCGAGGAACAGCACCCACAGCGCACCGGCCGCACCGGTGACGAAGCTGCCCACGGCGGTGCCGACCAACGAGATGACGATGACGGGCTTGCGGCCGATGCGGTCGCTGAGCCGCCCCAGCAGCGGGGCGCACACCAGCTGCGCCAGCGAGAAGGTGGCGAACAACCAACCGACGGAGTAACCGGAGGCCCCGAACCGCTCGGCGTACACGCCCAGAATGGGCACGACGATGCCGAAACCGATGAGATCGAGCGCGACCGTGGTCCAGATGGTCCAGTACCCCTTGGGCAACGGGGTGCGCGGGGCGCGCTCAGCTCTCGACACGGTGACCCGTTCTATCTGAATCCTCGGCGCTTGGTGATCGTTGCCCGTGCTTCCACCCCCGGATTCGTCCCAGAAACCGAGACGAAGTAGCCCCAGAAGCCGATCTGGGACGATCCGGCCCGAGAAGCCGAGTTGCTGGGCGGGGCGGATCAGCCCCAGAAGCCGAGTTGCGGGGCGGGACGGGCGTCAGCGGCGGAGGGTGGTGCCCGCCTTGGTGGTCTCGACGGTCCAGCCGTCGGCCTGCAGCTCGGCGCGCAGGGCGTCGGCCGCGGCGAAGTCTTTTGCGGCACGGGCGGCATCCAGCGCGGCGGCCTTCGCTGCAGCCTCGGCGGGCACTTCCTCCTCCGTGGAGAAGGTGAGCCCGACAGCCTCGGCGATGGAATGCACGGCAGCCACCAACTGGTGGGCGCGCACCATGTCGCCACCGTCGGCGGCGGCGTTGGCCTGGGTGATGGCGTCGAACACGACGGCCATGGCCGCAGGCGTGTTGAGGTCGTCGTCCATCGCCGTGCGGAAGGCTCCGAGCACGCCCTGGTCCGCTGCAGCCGCCGGCGTCTTGAACCGGCGGGCAATGCCGTCGAAGCGGGCCAGGGCCTTCACCGACGCGTCGATGTTGTCCTGGCTGACGGTGACCGGGCCGCGGTAGTGCGACTGCAGCAGCAGCATGCGGTAGGCACGCGGGTCGTAGTGCTCCATCAGGTCGAGCAGGTTGTCGACGTTGCCGAGGCTCTTCGACATCTTCTCGCCCTCACTGTCGACCACGAAGCCGTGGTGCATCCAGTGGTTGGCGAACTGCTTGCCCAGCGCGACGGCTTGCGCCCGCTCGTTCTCGTGGTGCGGGAACTTGAGGTCCTGCCCACCGCAGTGCAGGTCGAAGCCTTCGCCCAGCAGATCGAGGCTCATCACCACGCACTCGCTGTGCCAACCGGGCCGACCCTCGCCCCATGGCGAGGGCCACGCCGGCTCGCCCGGCTTCGACAGCTTCCACAGCACGAAGTCGGCCGGGTGGTGCTTGTTGCCCGCGCCGACCACATCGCGGTCGCCGCCGCCGGCCAGCATGTCGTCAAGGCTCTGGTGCACCAGCAGGCCGTAGCCCTCCACCTGCTCCACCGACAGGTACACACCGTCGTCGGTGAGGTAGGCCTTGCCCATGTCGACCAGCTGGCCGATCATCGTGACCATCTGCTCGACGTACTCGGTGGCGCGGGGTACGTCGGTGGGGCGGGCGACGTTGATCTTGCCCATCGCCTCGAACCACACCGCCTCGCACTTGGTGGTGATGTCCCGCCACGGGCGGTTCTCGCGGTTGGCGCGGTTGATGATGCTGTCGTCGATGTCGGTGATGTTGCTGACCAGCCGCACCTTCAACCCGCTCCACTCCAGATAGCGGCGCAACACGTCGTACACCAGCGTGGCCCGGCCATGGCCGAGGTGGGGCGGGCCGTACACCGTGGGGCCGCACAGGTAGATGCTCACCGTGCCGGGCTCGCGCAAGGCGAGCTCACGAACCTCTCGGGTGGCGGTGTCGTACAAGTGCAGCATGGGGCCACAGCCTACGGCCTCACCCTCGCGGCCCCAGGTGCCCATTTTCGGCCACGGAGCCACCTCTGTCATCCGGCACCCGAGGTCGCGTCGGTCGGACCATGACATGAACGGAAGGCGGGTGGGTCCGCGGGTGCGGGCGCATGGCGGGGCCGTAGGGGCGAATGGAACGAGGGCCGCGCAAGCCGCATCGCTAACCTCATCGCCTATGACGAACATCCCTGACAAGCCGTCGCTCGACGGCATCGAGACCCGCTGGATGCAGCGGTGGGAGGCCGACGCCACCTACCGCTTCGACCGGACGGCGGCTCGCGCGGATGTATTCGCCATCGACACCCCGCCGCCCACGGTCAGCGGCAGCCTGCACATCGGCCACGTGTTCAGCTACACCCACACCGACACCATCGCCCGCTTCCAACGCATGCAGGGCAAGGCCGTCTTCTACCCCATCGGATGGGACGACAACGGCCTGGCCACCGAACGCCGCGTGCAGAACGTCACCGGCGTGCGCTGCGACCCGTCGGTGTCGTACGACGACGGCTTCCAGCCGCCGTTCTTCGGCGACGTTCCGAAAGACCACCGCGCCGTGCCGGCCAGCCGGCCCAACTTCGTCGACCTCTGCTACCGCGTCACCCATGCCGACGAGGCCGTCTTCGAAGAGCTGTTCCGGCGCCTCGGCCTGTCGGTCGACTGGTCGTTGCTCTACACCACCATCGGCGACCGCGCCCGCCAGGTCAGCCAACGCGCGTTCCTGCGCAACCTGGCCCGCGGCGAGGCCTACCAGCAAGACGCGCCCACGCTGTACGACATCGACGAGCGCACCGCCGTCGCCCAGGCCGAGATGGAAGACCGCGAGGTTCCGGGGGCGTACCACAAGCTCGCGTTCCACCGCACCGCCAGCTCTGCAGAACACGGCTCCGGCGACCTGCTGATCGACACCACCCGGCCCGAGCTGCTGGCCAGCTGCGTGGCGATGGTCGCCCACCCCGACGACCCGCGCTACCAGCCGCTGTTCGGCACCACCGTCCGCACCCCGCTGTTCGAGGTGGAGGTGCCCGTGCTGGCCCATCACCTGGCCGACCCCGAGAAGGGCACCGGCATGGCGATGATCTGCACCTTCGGCGACGTCACCGACGTCACCTGGTGGCGCGAGCTGAACCTGCCGTCGCGCGCGCTGCTGGGCTTCGATGGTCGCTTCGCCTCCGAGGCCCCGGAATGGATCACCACCGACGCCGGCCGCGCCGCCTACGCAGCCATGGCCGGGCTGGCGCCGAAGCAGGCGCAGAAGAAGGTGGTCGAGCTGCTGGTCGCCTCCGGCGAGATGCTGGGCGAGGCCCGCCCCATCAGCCACCCGGTGAAGTTCTACGAGCGCGGCACCCGCCCGCTGGAGATCGTCGCCACCCGCCAGTGGTACATCCGCAACGGGGGCCGCTCACAAGAGCTGCGCGACGCGTTCTTGCGCCGCGGCGAGCAGCTGCAGTTCCACCCCGACCACATGCGCCATCGCTACAGCAATTGGGTCGAAGGGCTCAACGG
>JAUSLQ010000104.1 GCA_030645675.1 Actinomycetota bacterium
GTCAATGTCGCGATCGACCACCATGTTGATTGTGTTCGCGCCGGCGGCGGCGAGTGTGCCACCGAGCAGCGTGACCAGCACGAGCGATGTACGCGGCCATTCGCCGGCAGCGAGCACCATCGTGGGCACGGTGGTGATGAGCAGCAGTTCGATGATGCGCGGCTTGGTGAGGGCGATGTAACCGCCGAGCTTCGACGTGGGCGTGCGGCGGGTTCCGTGTGCCACCCCACCGGGTGCCATCCGGGAGGGAACGAGGGGTCGCGAGCCGACTGCCATGGATTGCCATCGTACGGCAGTGGGTCGCGAGCGACCACTCGGCGGCCGACAACGGGCAGAATGGCTGCATGCAGCGGACACAGGTGCCTCCCTCCCCAGCGGGACCGCGCGCTGCCACCACCGCGCCCGTCGAGGTGGGTGTTCCCGCGACCGACGAGGTGCTCGCCGTCGACCGTCCGTGGATCGTGCTGGTGTGGAACGACCCGATCAACCTGATGAGCTACGTCACGTTCGTGTTCCAGAAGGTGTTCGGGTACAGCCGCGAGAAGGCGACCGCGTTGATGCTCGACGTGCACCACAAGGGCCGCGCCGTGGTCAGCAGTGGCGCCCGCGAGAAGGCCGAGATCGACGTCTACCGACTGCACGAGCACGGCCTGTGGGCCACCATGCAGCAGGACGACTGAGCTGCGGCCCGCAGGGAATCCGGAGCCCGAGCAGCCATGGCCGCACCACCGATCGAGCCGGTCGACGGCGCCTACCTCACCCCGCGCGGGCGCAGGATCGCGGCCGATGCCGTGTCGTGGGTGGCCACGCGCAGCGGAGGGCCGGGTGGCCAGCACGCCAACACCTCCGACACCGCGGTGACGGTCAGCATCGAGGTGGCACGCACGGGCCTGCCGGAGGTGGTGCGTGCCCGCATCGCCGGCGCGCTCGGCGAGGTGGTGACGGCCAGCTCCGCACGGTCGCGGTCGCAATGGCGCAACCGCCAGCTGGCGTGGCAGACGGCGATGGACCGGCTGGACGAAGCCGCCATGCCGCCGGCGCCGCCCCGTGCCCGCACACGGCCCAGCCGCGGCGCACGCGAGGAGCGGTTGCGGGACAAGCGGGTGGTGGGCGAACGCAAGCGCGGCCGGCAACGCCCCGCGACTGACGACTGAGCACTCCCGAAGCGAACTCGCCGAAGCCCATACCCGAACGACGCAGAGCGCCTCGCCGATCGCGCTGGCCCCTGACGCGACGGGAGCCCCCGCCGCAGCGGGGGCTCCATGTCGGATGTGAGTGCCGGCGAACCGGCTGGGTGTCAGGCCTTGTGCTCGGCGACCAGGATCAGGTCGTCGGCCTTCTTCGAGGTGAAGGCGTGGACGAAGCCGGCGATCGAGAGCAGGAAGAGCACGATCGCTGCGATGTAGCAGACCCAGGCAGCCTGGCCGGCACGCTCGCCGAACACGCTGAACCCGTAGGAGGTGAGCAGCAACCCACGGAGGGTGTCGGCTCGCAGCAGGGTGTCGACCCGCAGGCGCTGCAGGGTGTCGGCCTTGGCTTGCAGTTCGTCGATCTCCTCCTGAGGAGCCCCGGCTTCCTTGGCGGCGGCAACGGCATCACGGGCTTCGCCGACGATCCGGCCGATGGTGGCGTACGAGTAGCTGACGCCGTCGACGATGCTCGACTCAGCGGCGTGCAGCTTGATGAAGTGCTCGGCGTAGCACTCGGCCTGCTTGCCCGTGAGCATCTGCTGGCCTGCATACGCGTTGAGGCACGCCGACGAGGCTTCCGAGGTCAGGTTCTTCTCGTCGAGGAACGCGTCGACCTTGGCCTGGTCGCCACCGAACTTCTCGAGCAGCTCCTCGTTGAGCACTTCGTCGGTGTTCTCGGCGAGGGCTTCCTTCGTGGGGAAGGTGATCTGCTGCTCGTCGAGTTGGCTGCGCACGTAGGTCTCGGCGAAGTCTCGCTGATTGTTCAAGATCAGGCCGACGACCAAGAGCAGGATGCTGAAGATGACGCCGCCGGCACTGAATGCGACATCAAGGGTCTTGCGCTTCATGATGTGTGTCCTCCCAGAGGCCGATTCGGGTCGGGCCTCGTGTGTCATCCTGCACCCAATCCCGCTTGTGCTTGAGGGCACAAGGACCATTGGCGGCGGGACCTTTGCCGCCGCAAGCATCGTCGTCGCTCGCCCCGGTGCCCTGACCAGGCGCGATGTGGAATCTCAGCCCTTCGTCAAGCGGCACTGCGTCATGCAATCTTCACACCACGCAGAGTGAGTACCAAGCACCTAGCGTGAGAACCGTGCTAATGTGCCGCCCAGGCACACGGGCGAGGGGTCAGGCCGATGAACGGTTTCCAGCTGCAGCAGGACGAGATCGTTCGCGCTCCGGGGTTCGAGGCCACCCGCCGCCGGCGCCGGCGCCGGCGCGGATGGGCGATCGGCGGCGCGATGGCGGTTCCGGTCGGTTGGCTGTCGGCACGATGGGCCGCGGGCCGCTCGCTGCGCCCGGTGTTGCCCGCCGCCGTGCGACAGCACCCCGAGTTGGCGATGCTGCTGCTCGTGGTGGCCGCGCTGGCCGGCAGTGCCGTGCTGCTGTACGCGGCTGCCGGCCGCTCGCCGCACACCGTGCTGCGGCCCGACGACAGCAGCGTGCGCCTGGCCGACGTGGTGGGTGCGGCGCAGACCAAGCGCGAGGCCGTCGACACCCTGAACCTGTTCCTGAACCATCGAAGGTTCCGCGAGCAGATGGGCGGCGCGGCGCGCCGCGGCGTGCTGTTCACCGGGCCCTCAGGAACGGGCAAGACCCATCTGGCGATGGCACTGGCCGCCGAGGCCGGCGTGCCGTTCCTGCACCTGTCCGCCACCGAGTTCCAGTCGATGTTCCCGGGGCAGACCAGCCGCAAGGTGCGGGCCTTCTTCCGCTCGTTGCGCACAACCGCCCGCGCCCACGGCGGGGCCATCGGGTTCATCGACGACTTCGACGCGATCGGCTCGTCTCGCGCCGCAGTGGCGCCAGGCGACGCGCGCGAGGGCCGCGCCGGCGCCGTGCACGAACTGCTCGCACAGATGCAGCGCAGCGACACCCCCGGGCGGACCCAGCAGCTGGCCGATCGGGTGGTGTGCAGCATGAACAGGCTGCTGCCAGAGCGCGCCGCGCTGCCGCGGCCCGTCGTGCGGCCGGCGAACGTGCTGTTGGTGGCCGCCACCAACCGCGCCGCCGACCTCGACGCGGCCTTCATGCGCCCGGGGCGCTTCGACCGCACCATCCACTTCGACCTGCCGCCGCGCGCCGACCGGGTGCAGATCGCGGAGTACTACCTCGCCCGCAAGCGCCACGACCACACGGTGTCGGCGGCGTTCGTCGCCGACGTCACCGCCGGCTACACCCCGGTGCGCATCGAGCGCCTGCTCGACGAGTCGCTGGTGGTGGCCCTGCAGCAGGGGCACGAAGCGATGAGCTACCAGGACGTGCTCGCCGCCCAGATGGTCACCGAGGTGGGCGCTGCGCACGACGTGGGCTACCACCCCGAGGAGAAGCGGCGGATGGCCATGCACGAGGCGGGGCATGCGCTGGTGGCCGCGCTGGCCGGACGCGACGTGAAGCTGGCCAGCGTGCTGCGCCGCTCCGGCACGCTGGGGCTGGTGGCCCACGGCGACGTGGAGGAACGCCACCTGCGCACTCCCAGCGAAACCGCCGACCTGCTGGCCGTGATGCTGGCCGGCCGTGCCGCGGAGATCCAGGAGTTCGGCGAGGCGGGCAGCGGCATCGCCGACGACCTGGCCGACGCGACCACCATTGCCGCCCAGATGGTAGGTGCGCTGGGTGCCGGCGGCAGCCTGCTGAGCCTCGACGTGGCCCACGTGCCGGGCGCCGGCAACCTGGTGGCGAAGGTGATGGCCGACGCCACGAGCCGGGGCCGCGCCGAGCGGCTGCTGCACACCGCTGCCGACCGGTCGGCGTGCACCTTGCTGGAGCACCGCCGGGCGTTGCTGGCGTTGGCCGACGCGCTGTGCGACCACGACGAACTGAGCGGCGACCAGGTGCATGCCATCGTCGCCGGCTCGATGGTGACCTGAGCTCCGCCGCCGGCACGCCGCGCGGCGCTCAGTGAGCAGGAGCCTCGGCGCCCAACCGGCCGTCGACGATCTCCACCGTGCGGTCGGCGTATTCGGTCATCCGCCGGTCGTGGGTGACGATGATGGCGGCGGTGTCGCGGGCCTTCATCTCGTTGCGGATCAGCTCCATCACCTGCGCGCCAAGCTTCGTGTCGAGGGCCGACGTGGGCTCGTCGAACAGCACCAGCCTGGGGTTGTTGAACAGCGCCCGCCCTATGGCCACCCGTTGCCGCTCGCCACCGCTGAGCTGGCTCGGCAGGTTGCGGGTGCGGTGCCCGAGGCCCAGTTCCTCCAGCAGCTGGCGGGCCCTGGCCTTGGCGCCCTTGCCACCCTTACCGCCCCCCAGCTCGTCGACCACCAGCAGGTTCTCCTCGGCGGTGAGGAACGGCACCAGGTTCACCGACTGGAACACGAAGCCGACGTTGTTGCGGCGGAACTCGGTGAGCTGCTTGCCGTCGTACTCCGAGATGTCGTGGCCGCCCACCATCACCTTGCCCTCGGTGGCGGCCAGCAGGCCACCGGCGATGGACAGCAGCGTGGTCTTCCCCGAGCCCGACGGGCCCAGCAGGGCGACGATCTCGCCGTGGTCGACCTGCAGGGTGGCGTGGTCGAGGGCGACGATGTCGGCGTCTCCGCTGCGGTACACCTTGCGCACATCGCGCATGTCGAGCACGGTCATCGCGTGTCCTTCCTCATGAGATGCTCACCCGGCTTCATCCAGCGCCACCGATCGCCGAGGCCGGGTCGACGCGGGTGACGCGGCGCAGCGAGATCGCGCTGCCCAGCACCGCGGCCACGAGCAGGCCGGCGTAGGTGAACAGGAACCGGCCGGGTGTCAGCTGCAGCGGCACCTTGGCCGGCAGTGCGGCGGCGGCTGCCAGGGCCAGCAGCGAACCCACCACGAACGCGATGGTGGCCACGATCACGGCCTGCAGCAGCACCCCGGCGAACAGGCGGCGGGTGGACGCGCCGATCGCCTTCAGCACGCCGTAGAGGCCCATGCGCTCGATGGTGAGCAGGCTGAAGAACAGGGCAACCACCGCCAGCACCACGACCAGCGTGGAGTAGATGATCTGATCGAACGTGTCGCCCTGCTGCTTCACGCCGGGCAGCGCCAGCACTGCGTCCTCGACCGTCAACGTCTTGGTGGCCCCGTCGGTGGTGGTGTCGATCAGCTCCGGCAGCGGGCCGCTCAGCGTCGTGGCCGCGTCGCGTGTCACGACCAGCGCCTGCACCACGCCGTCAGCGACCGCCGAGTCGGGCCGGTTCGCGTTCTGCACCGCCCGCCACGTGGCCAGGTTCACCCACACCGTGCCCTGCTGGAGGTAGGCGGTGTCGTCGACGAAGCCGGTGATCGTGATCGGCGTCTCGGCGGGGCCCACCAGGATGGTGTCGCCCACTTGCACGCCCTGGTCCTCGAGGCGGCTGTCTGCCACGCCCTGCCCGTCGGGGCCGGGGGTGGGCACACCGGCGGGCGGGACCTCGTAACCGGCCACGGCCACATCGGCCAGTTCCGTCTCGCCGGGCACCTGAGCGCCCAGCAGCACGAAGCCGAGCCCACCCACCTCGCCGACACCCTCGGCGGCCTCGATCTCGGCTCTCAGCTCGGGGGTGATGCGGCTGCGCAGGAACGAATCGCGGGCGCTGCTGGAGAACACGATCGCGTCCGATCGCTGGGCGCGGATGGCCCCCGTGGAGCCGAGGTACAGCCCGTCGAGCAGGCCGCCCAGGAACAGCAGCAGCGTGGCGAGGAACGCCAGCACCACCGTGGCCACCACGAATCGGCTGGGCTGCCGGCGCAGCTCGCGGAACGGCAGGCGGGGCAACCTCACAGGTGCACCCCTACCCCGGTGGTAGCGGCCAGCGGGTCCAGCCGCAGGACGCGACGCACTGCCACCAACGAGGTCGACAACGCCAGCACCAGCACGACCAGCGAGGTGTACACCGCGGGCATCACCTCCACACGCACGCCGAGGTTCTGCACGCCCTGCAGGGCGACGGCGTACAGGCCGAACGCGATCAGCGAGCCGACGGCCATCACCAGCAGCACCTGGATGAGCAGGGCGCTGACCAGCGTGCGTGAGCGGGCGCCGATGGCGCGCAGCAGGGTGAGCGCCGACGCCTTCTGGAACGTGACGATCAGGAAGAACAGCCCGGTGACGAGGGGCACCACCAGGTAGAACAGCCCGAGGATGATGACGAAGCTGGAGCGCACGCTGCTGACGCCCGGCGAACCATCGACCGCCTGCTGGCGGGTGAGCGCTTGAACGCCCTCGACTTCGTCGTTGATCCGCTGCGCCACCTCGGCCGCGTTCGCTCCTGGGGCAAGGTGGATGGCGATCGCCGACGGCAGGATCGTCTCGGCGTCGGGGTTGCGGGTTCGCTTGGCCGACTCGTAGGTGGCGAAATCGGTGAACAGCACCGGTGAGACCGAGTAGTTGATGTCGCGGGCGATGCCGACCACCGTGATGCTGACCCCGTCGGGTTGCACCTGCACCACCTCGCCGAGGTCGAACCCGTCGTCGCGGTCCTTCTCACTGGCCACCGCTTCGTTCGGGCCCTCCGGCAGCCGCCCCTCGATCAGGGTGGTGGGCGCGCCCGGCTTCCCCAGGACGTAACCGAACAGCACCGCGTCGGTCACCGACCCGCCGGCCATGACGGTGAAGGTGGCTTCGCCCAGCGGCGAGGCCTCGCCCACGCCCTCCACGGCGGCGATCGCTTCCTCCTGCGCGGGCAGGATGATGGACCCTTCCAGGTTCTTGCGGGCCTGGCCGTTGTACACCAGCACCTCGCCGGACTGGTGCTCGATCGCGCCGATGAACTGGTTGATCAACCCGCCGAGCAGCGCTTGCTGGAACAGGATGAGGAACACCAGCAGCCCGACGGCCCCGGACAGCAACCCGAACCGCACCTTGGCTCGTCGGATCTCGTGCAGGGCAAGGAACATCGCTCACTCAGTCAAGCCGTAGCGCCGGCAGTCGTCCAACCGTGCGCGACGAAAATCGGGGGCGGTCGGGCGCGACCGCTGGCGGTCGGGCGCGACCGCTGGCGGTCAGGCCGAGCGGTGCGTCCGGCCCGGGTTGGGGTCGAGGTGGTCGAAGCGGCCTGCGGGGCGGATGGCCCGGTACGCCGGCAGCATCGGAGCCAGCTCTGCCGGCGTGGCCCCGTGCACGATGACGCTGTCGGCCCCCAGCTCCATCTGCCGTAGCACCGCCGCCGCGCACTGCGCGGGCGTGCCGGTGGCGGCAGGGGCCAGCCACTCGTCGGGGATCAGGGTGGCAACGTGCTCCAGCTGGGCGGCTGTGGCCGTCGCATCGAGCGCGCCCTGGAACCCGGCGACGAACGGGTCGGCGCGGAAGCGGGCCAGCACCGCGGGGTCCCACTCGTTCGTGCGCACCAGCAGGTCGCCGTACCCCTGCAGGTAGGTGGCCATGCGGCCGACGGTCTTGCGCAGCCGCAGCTCGGGTGACAGCCAGTCGCCGACGACCGCGTAGCAGCTCCAGACGCGTACCGACCGTGGGTCGCGGCCGGCGCGCTCGGCGGCCTCGTGCACGGTGCGCACGCAGCGCTGCAGCGTCTGGTCGGTGAAGAACGTGTGCAGGATGGCACCGTCGAACGTGCGGCCGGCCAGCTGCAGGCTCTGCGGGCCGAACGCGCTGAGCAGCAACGGGATGTCGTCGCGGAACGAGCGGTCGAGCACCAGCGCGGGCCACCTGCCGGCGGGGCCGTCGTGGCCCACCACCACCTCGCCGGCCCACAGGCGCCTCATCAGCCCGGCGAAGTCTTCCAACTGGGCGGTGGTGATCTGCGGGATGCCGAACACCTGGAACAGGCGCTCGATGCCGCGCCCGAGGCCCAGCGCGAAACGCCCGCCCGTGAGGCGATGCATCGTCGTCGCGTAGCTGGCGGTGACGATGGGATGGCGGGTGTTGTGGTTGGTGACACCCGTGGCGATGCCCAACGTCCGGGTGACAGCACCGGCAGCCCCGCTGAGGGTGACGGCTTCCTTGGTGTTGAACCGCTCGCTGAGGAACATCGAGCCCAGCCCCAGCGTCTCGGCGTCGCCGCACTCGGTGAGCAGCTCTGCCGGCGAGGCAGGCGCTCCCGCCAGCCCGTAGCAGGCGAGTTCGGGCAGTTGGTCCACCACCACACCGTACGAGACGCCCGTGGCCGGAGCGCGCAACCGGCCCGGCAGCGATGCCGGGCCGGTGTGTTGCGTTCAGTGCCGGTGGGCCACCTCGCAGGAGGCGTCCGGTTGGGTCAGCCGTGACCGTTGCCGTTGCCGTTGCCGTTGCCGTTGCCGTTGCCGCCGCCGTTGCCGTTGCCGTTGCCGTTGCCGTTGCCGTGGTCGGAGTCATCGTGGTCGGAGTCATCGTCGGAGTCGTCGTCGGAGTCGTCGTCGGAGTCGTCGTGCTCACCGTCGTCGTCGGAGTCGTCGTCGTCATCATCGTGTGCTGCCAGCACCAGGGCGCAGAAGTCGTCGATGCTGAGGCCCTCGGCTTCAGCGGCATCAGCCAGGTAGGAGAACGCCGGGTTCTCCGGATTCTTGGCGGTGCCGTGCGTCCAGGCTTCGCACAGGCCGTGCAGGCGGCCCTCGTACTCGTCGGTCTCGTCGTCGTCGTCGATCGTGGTGTCGGTGGGCATCGTCGTGTCGGACGGCATGGTGGTGTCCGTCGGCATCGTCGTGTCGGTGGGCATCGTCGTGTCGGACGGCATGGTGGTGTCGGTGGGCATCGTCGTGTCGGACGGGATGGTGTCGCCCGGCAGCGTCTCGGTGACCTTGCTGTCGGAGCTGGAGAACGGACCGGACAGGACACCGCCAGCGGCCGCCGCAGCGGTGCCGACGGCGAGCAGGGAAACGGCGGAAATGGCAACGATCCTGCGGGTGACGCGGGTTGCGAACATGGGGGTGCTCCTCGAGATGATGGATCTGACCGGATTGTCGGTGACCGCGCCGGCCGACACAGTGGAGGCGAATTGCTGCACCATTGCAGCCATCCCCTTCAACTCGTCGTCGGTGCCGGGTTGCCTGGCGGCACGCAACAGCTCGGCGATGTCGGGAGACTCGTCGGGGGTGTACGGCTCGGTCACGGTGGTCAGATCGCTGCAGGGTCGGCGAGCATTACAACATCGGTGACATCTTCTTCGGGCTGGCGGGTCAGCACCGATGCCAGCCGGTGCAGCGCCCGGTGCTGGGCGACGCGCACCCAGTTCGGGGTGCGGCCCATCACCTCGGCCACGTGGGCGACATCGAGGTCGCCCAGCACCCGCAGCAGCAGCACCTCCGCCTGGTCGGGGCCGAGGTTGGCGGAGATCAGGTCGACCGCCGCCTGCGCGGACAGCCGGTTCATCACCAGGTCGGCGGTGTCGCCGCGCCGGGAGGTGTTCGCGTCCTCGCGATCGAGGAAGAACTCGTGGTCGACGGGGTCGGTGGCTCGGCGCGCCCCGGTGCGGCGGTGGTCGGCCAGCCGGCGGCGGGCGATCGCGAACACCCAGGCGCGGCACGCGGGCAGGTCGCCCTCGAACGTGCCGATGCCGCGGGCCATCGCCAGCCACACCTCGCCGGCCAGGTCGTCGGCCACCCGAGGCTCGGCGGCGCGCAGGAAGCGCAAGAGGCGCGGCTGCAGGTCGGTGAACAGGCACTCGGCGGCCCAGGCTGCGCCCTGCTGGGCACCCGCGAGCACAGCGGGGAACGATGCCTCGTCGAGCGGGCTGCGGCGTTCTTGCATGTCGCTGCAGTATCGGTCCGCCGGCGGCGAGGTTGAGCCAAGGAACGTCCAAGATTCGGCGCGTTCGCAGACCGGCGCGCACGCGGCCGGTGTGCGACCGAGGCCACGAGCACGGATCGACCGCCGCCGCTCGCGGGCGTAACCTCAGGGCATGGACTACACCGTCACCCCACTCGCCGACATCGCGCCGAAGGTGGCCGCAGCCAGGGCCGCGTTCGTCGATGGCGTCACCCGTCCGCAGGCCTGGCGGCGGGCCACGCTGGAGCAGCTGCGCGACCTCGTCGTGGCACGCGAAGCACAGCTGCTCGACGCGCTCGCGGCCGACTTCGGCAAGCCGCGCTTCGAGGCGTGGACCACCGAACTGGGCTTCACCGTCAGCGACATCAACCACACGCTCGCCCATCTGTCGTCGTGGATGGCGCCCGCCCGGGTGGCGACCCCGGTGGCGTTCAAACCAGGTTCGTCGCACATCGTTGCCGAACCCCTGGGCGTGGCCTGCGTGATCGCCCCGTGGAACTACCCGGTGCAACTGCAGCTGCTGCCGATGGTGGCCGCCATCGCCGCCGGCAACGCGGTGGTGGCCACGCCGAGTGAGCTGGCACCCGCTACTGCGGCCGAGTTGGTGTCACTGATCGACGCACTGGCCGACCCGGCGGTCACCGCCGTGCAAGGCGGCGTGGCCGAGACCACCGAGCTGTTGGCCCAACGCTTCGACCACATCCTCTACACCGGCAACTCGCGCGTGGCCCGCATCGTGATGCGCGCCGCGGCCGAGCACCTCACGCCCGTCACGCTGGAGCTGGGCGGCAAGAGCCCGGCAATCGTCAGCCGCCACGCGAACATCGACGTCGCTGCCCGCCGCATCGCGTGGGGCAAGTTCATCAACGCCGGCCAGACGTGCATCGCGCCCGACTACGTGCTGGTGGAACAGCCGGTGCACGACCAGTTCGTCGCTGCGCTGGGCACGCACATCACAGAGTTCTACGGCACCGATCCGCAGGCCAGCAGCGACTACACGCGCATCGTCAACTCGCCGCACTTCCACC
>JAUSLQ010000106.1 GCA_030645675.1 Actinomycetota bacterium
GAAGGGCGAGGCCGGCGTGCTCGACCGGCGACGCGGCTGGGCCTCGCCACTCGACGCGTCGCTGTTCTCCAACAGCGTCAGCCGGGCGACGTTCGACGCGATGCAGGCCGCAGTCGTCGAGTCGCTGCCCGACTTCCGTGCCTGGATGCGCACCAAGGCGGGCCTGCACGGCCACGAGGGCGCGCTTCCATGGCACGATCTGATGGCACCCCTGCCGTTCGCCCCTGCGGCGATCTCGTGGGACGAAGGTTCGGCCATCGTGCGCAACGCCTTCGCCTCCTACGGTGGCAGCCTGGCCGGCCTGCTGGACCGGGCGCTGGCCGAGCAGTGGATCGACGCCGGCCCCCGTGCCGGCAAGCGGGGCGGCGCGTTCTGCATGTCGTTCGTCGGCGACCGCTCGCTGGTGTTCCTGAACTGGAGCGGCAGCGTCGATTCAGCGCAGACCACCGCCCACGAACTGGGCCACGCGTACCACAACACCCAGCTCGCCCACCGCACACCGCTGCAGCGGGCACTGCCGATGGCCCTGGCCGAGACTGCCAGCATCTTCTGCGAGACGTTGGTGGTCGAGGAAGGCCTGCAGCGGTTGCAGGGCCGCGACCGGCTGGCTCTGCTGGACGTCGATCTGCAGGGCACCAACCAGGTGGTCGTCGACATCCACAGCCGGTTCCTGTTCGAGACCGAGGTGTTCGCCCGCCGCGAACGCCGCACACTCGGCATCGGCGAGCTGAACGAGATGATGCTGGCTGCGCAGGCCACGGCCTACGGCGATGGGCTGCAGCAGGAGACCGCGCACCCGCACATGTGGGCGCTGAAGCCGCACTACTACGGCTCGCACTTCTACAACTGGCCGTACACGTACGGCCTGCTGTTCGGGCTCGGCCTGTTCGCCCAGTACCAGAAGGACCCGCAGCGGTTCAGCGCCCACTACGACGACGCGCTCTCCCGCGCGGGCATGAACAGCGCCGAGGAGCTGGGTGCGCTGTTCGGGTTCGACGTCACCGATGGCGCGTTCTGGACCGCCAGCCTCGACGTGGTGCGCGAACGCATCACCGCTTACAACTCGCTGGCGGCCGAGGTCGCGTGAGCACCTCGCTCTACACCCCCGACCGCGACGAGCTGGCGGTGCTGCTGCAGGGCGAGCCGCGCTACCGGCTGGACCAGGTGTGGGCCGGGCTGTACACCCAGCTGGCCGCACCACACGACATCACCAACGTGCCCAAGGCCCTGCGCGAGCGGCTGGCCGTAGAGCTGCCCACGTCGCTGACGCAAGTGGTGCGACGGGTCAGCGACGGCGGCGACACGGTCAAGTACCTGTGGCAGCTGGGCGACGGCAGCCGCATCGAGACGGTGCTGATGCTGTACCCCGATCGGGTCACGGTGTGCGTCAGCAGCCAAGCGGGTTGTGCGATGGCGTGCGGGTTCTGCGCCACCGGGCAGGCCGGCTTCACCCGCCAGCTGACGGTGGGCGAGATCGTCGAGCAGGTGGTCGTCGCCGCTCGCGATGCCCGCCAGATGCAGCGCCGCCTGGCCAACGTGGTGTTCATGGGCATGGGCGAGCCGATGGCCAACGAGGGCGCCGTGTGGGGCGCCGTCCAGCGTTTCCACGGTGCCATCGGTCTCTCCGCCCGCCACCTCACGATCAGCACGGTGGGGCTGGTGCCCGGCATCCGCAAGCTCACCGAGCGCGAGCTGCCGGTGAACCTGGCGGTGTCGCTGCACGCGGCCAACGACCAGCTGCGCGACGAGCTGGTGCCCATCAACAAGCGCTACCCGCTCGACGATCTGATGGCGGCGTGTGCCGACTACCTGGAGGCCAAGGGCCGCCGGCTGAGCTTCGAGTGGGCGCTCATCGACGGCGTCAACGACCGGGCCAGCGACGCCACCGAACTGGCGGCGCTGTGCCGCCGCTTCCGTCTGCCGGCGCACGTGAACCTGATCCCGCTGAACCCCACCCCGGGCTACCCGACCGTCGGGTCGCCGAAGGACAAGGAGACCCAGTTCCACTCACGGCTCATCGGCTTGGGTGTCAACGCCACCGTCCGCCGCAACCGGGGCACCGACATCGACGCCGCATGTGGTCAGCTGGCGGCCGGCCAACCGGTGGTCCTGCGCGGCACACCCAACTAGGCCCCACCAGGGCCTGCCGAGGCCGGCGCGTCGAGGTACTTCGGGTTCGCCACCAACAGCTTGTCGCGCACGTCGGCCCACACGGCCGCGCGCACGTCGGCCAGGCGGTCGTCGAGCTCGCCCTCGCGAACTCGGCGGGCGAGCTGCTCGTCGTCGGTGCAGCCGAGATGTGCCAAACGGGCGGCATGCGCCGAAGCCTGCTCGGCGCCCAGCAGCATCTCGCGCTCCACCATCGCCAGCACGTTGATGGCCACCCGCGTGTGGAACTGCAGGCTGCCGGCGGTTCCGGCCAGCACGTCGCGCTCCAGCCATTCGCGCACCGACTCGACCAGCTCGGCGGCCGTCGGGCGATCGTGCGGGCCTTCGTTCACCAGCTGCCCTCCAGTGCCAGGAACAGGTCGTGCTCGTTCTCGCAGACGCGCCGGCCGATGGCGGCCAGCTCGTGGCTGCGCGCCTGACCCGACGTGTGGGCCAGGCCCTGGGTGATGCAGATGATGCCCCACTTCAACGTGCCGAACACCTCCCACCAGCGCACCGCCTGCGGATCGACCGGCACTCCCCCCGCTGCCTCGTAGGCGTCGAACAGCTGCTGGTACTGGCCGACCCCGGCCACGGGCAGCGCCGAGCCGAACCGCCATGCCTTCACGCACAGCCAGCCGAGGTCTTCCATCGGGTCGCCGAGGTGCGCCAGCTCCCAGTCGATGACAGCGTTGAGGCCATGCTCGCCGACGATCACGTTGCCCAGTCGGAAGTCGCCGTGCACCAGCACAGCTGGGTGCGACGCAGGCACATGGGCTGCCAGCCAGCGGAAGGCCAGCTCGAACGCCGGGTGAGCGCGGCCGGTCTGGTCGAGCACCGAGCGGTACTCGGCCAGCTGGTCGGCGGCGGCCAGGAACGACACCGTCGCCGGGTCGATGGCGTGCAGCCTGGCCAGCGCGGCCCCCAGCTGGGCGGGCAACACCTGGCGGGCGGTGGCGAACTGCTGGTCGCGCAGGATCTTGCGGGCGATGGTCTCGCCTTCCACCGCCGTCAGCACCATGTACGCGCTGCCGATCGCCGACGGCTGCGCCGACCACGCCACCAGCTCGGCCACCGGCACACCAGCAGCACCCGCTGCCTGCACGACCTGCGCCTCATGGGCGATGTCGCGGGAGTAGCCACCGCGCTGGCGCTGCAGCACCAGCGAGCGGCCATCGGCCCGGAAGCGGAAGGTCTCGCGCGAGGCACCACCGCTGAGGCGCTGCAGCTCGCTGACAGTGCCGGCACCGAGCACCTCCGCCAGGGCTTCCGCCAGCTCGTGCACGGGAGCGTCAGCAGTGGGCGCGCACGGTGGGGTACGGGTTCACCGCTGCCCCACCGCCGGGGTGGATCTCGAAGTGCAGGTGGGGCACGCTGAAGCGGGCGTTGCCCGTTTGGCCCATGTAGCCGATGACGTCGCCCTTGCTGACCGCGCCCAGCTTGCCGTAGTGATCGAGGTGGGCGTAGTAGTACTTGTTGCCGTCGGCCCCGGTGAACCAGATGGCAATGCCGCCGAGCGTGTTGCTCTTGGCAGCAGCGACGCCGTCGACGACGGCCAGCAGCGGCACGCCGATGGGCCCGATCATGTCGACACCCTGGTGCCGGCGCCCGCCACTGCGAGGAGCGCCCCACGTGTCGCCGAACGCCACCGCCGAGTCGCCGGTGGGGCACACCCAATCCACGCCGCCGTAGTCGTTGCCCCCGGCACCGCCGGGCCGGCCGCCGGCACCGCCACCGCCGGTCTGCCCGCCGCTGCCGCTACCGGCACCGGGGGCCGTGGTCTGCGGGGCGCCGCCGCCGCCGTCGGCGTCGGTGGGGTCGTCGGGCTCGAGCGTGGTGGAGCTGGCCGCCAAGCGGGCCGCTTCCTCTTCTGCGGCCTTGGCCGCCCGTGCCCGCTCTTCGGCCTCCAGGGCCTTGCGCACCGCTTCGTCTTTCAGACGCTCTGCTTCCACGTCTTTGAGGCGCTGCACCTCGGCAGTGGCCTGGTCGCGCAGCGACGCTGCGGTGGCCTGCTGCTGCTCGGTCTGGACCTTCTTGGCAGCCAGCTCTTGCTCCTTCGCGGCCAGCTCCCGGTTGAGCGAGTCGTACGCGTCGAAGTCGTCCTGCGAAGTGTCGGTGATCACCTGCGACAGGGCCGCCACCTGCATCTGCTGTTCGGCCGAGGAGAACGAGTTGAGCAGCGGCGACGTGGCCGCGTCGGAGTGGGTGAAGCGGTTGACGGCCACCTGCTGCACCCGCTCGGTGAGCGCTGCCACCTGCGACTGCAACTGCGCCACCTCGGCGGTCAGCTGCTCGCTCTCGATGGCCAGCGAGTCGAGCTCGGACTCGGCGGCGAAGTACGCGTCGGCCGCCGCATTGGCCCGCTCGCGAGCGTCGGCGATCTCCTTGGCTGCCTGCTCGGCGGCCGTGTCGTCGGCGAAGACCTGGCTTCCCGGCAGCACCGGCACGACGGTGAGGAGCGCGAAGACGAAGACGAAGGCGCGGCGCATTACCGACAAGGCTAGCAGATGTTTCATTTCTGTTACGGTCACTCCCTTCATCCGTAGTGTCATCTCACCCGTCTCGTGATGGCACCCGTATGGTGCTCGCACCCGTATCGTCATCGGCACATGAGCGCCGTGCTGAAACTCTCGCAGGTGAGCTTCGTCCGCGAAGCGCGCACCATTCTGGCCCCGCTGACGTGGCAGGTGCGGGATGCCGAGCGCTGGCTGGTGCTGGGGGCCAACGGTTCCGGCAAGACCACCTTGTTGAAGATCGCCTCACTCTACGAGCACCCGTCCACGGGCACGGTCGACGTGCTGGGCGAGCGCCTGGGCCGCACCGACGTGCGCCAGCTGCGGCGTCGCGTCGGCTACCTGTCGGCGTCGCTCACCGTGCAACTGCGGCAGGAGCTGCGCTGCCTCGACGTGGTGATGACCGCCAAGCACGCCGCGCTGGAGCCGTGGTGGCACCGCTACACGCTGGACGACGAGGCACGGGCGCTGCAGTGCCTGGAGCGCATGGGCGTCGGCTGGGTGGCCCAGCGCCCGCTGGGCACCGTGTCGTCGGGCGAGCAGCAGCGGGTGCTGCTGGCGCGCACGTTGATGAACGATCCAGGGCTGGTGCTGCTCGACGAACCCAGCGCTCGGCTGGATCTCGGCGGCCGCGAGCAGCTGGTGCAGGCGCTCAGCGAGCTGACGCTCGACCCTGCGGCTCCGCCGCTGGTGCTCGTCACCCATCACCTCGACGAGGTGCCCCCGGGCATGACCCACGTGCTGATGCTGCGCGACGGCGAGGTCGTCGCCGCCGGGCCCATCGACCGGCACCTGCACAGCGCGGCACTCAGCCAGTGCTTCGGCCTGCCGCTGCAACTGGAACGGCGGGCCGACGGCCGGTTCAGCGCGTGGAGCTCGCCAGCTGTGCCAGCCGGCCGCGACCGTTCGTGATCTGATCGGCCAGCGCCCGCTCCAGCAGCCCCCCGGTCCAGAGCCCGCCGCCGTAGTGCAGATGCATGTGCAGCGTGCTGCCCTCGGCGCTCTGCATCACTTCGGCACGCAGCACCCACGGGCTGTGCCGGCGCCCGTCGGCCTCGGCCCTCTCGAACACGGTCAGCCCCGCCGCAGGGTCGTGCACCGTGCGCACCATGCGCAGCCGCTTGCTGCGGGCCAGCGGGCCCATGCGGGCGCGTAGCTCCACCTGCCACGCCGGTTGACCCTCGCCGCCGGCCGCCGCAGGCTCGACCCTGTGCACGAGGTCGGTCCATGCCGGGTACCGGGAGAGGTCGTCGACCAGGGCGAAGAGCCGATCGGCAGCGCAGGGCGCCTCCAGCGATGCGTGCACATCCATCCGTGCAGTATCGCCGATCCATGTCAGATCGCTCACAGATCCCTCACAACCGTCAGCGATCGTGATGTGCAGAGCAAACCCCTCACACAAAGGAACGAACACCATGAAGCAGCGCAACACACTCGCCCTCGGGTTCACCAGCATCGTGCTCGCCGGCACGGTGGCCATCGGCTCGGTGGCCATGGCTGCCGGCAACGGCAACGGCAACGGCGAAGGTGACGGCACCGGCCGCCCCCGCCGCCACCTGCCGCAGCTGACCGACGAGCAGAAGTGCGAACACTCCGACCGGATCGAGACGAAGGTGGCCGGCCTGCAGGAGCGGATCGCCGAACGTGTGGCCACGCTGCAGGAGCGGCGCACAGAGGCCGAGGCCACCGGCGACACCGAGCTGGTCGCCCGCATCGACACCCGGCTGGAGCGACTGGCCGCAGCCCAGACACGCATCGCCGAACGGTTGGCCGAGTTCCAGACCTGGGTCCTGGAGAACTGCGACGCCTGACGGCTACGTCGCCCGGACCCAGTTCGAAGTCCCCCGCCGCTGGCGCCTGCCCCCGAGGGCGGGCGCCAGTGCCGCGTCTACTGGTCGGCCGGCCGGTCGCGACGGCCGAACGCGCGCGACAGCAGCGGGCTGCGCGCGGTCAGCAAGCCGTCGAGATCATCGCTCTGGTCGAACACGGGCTTCCACGGCAAGCCGTCGTCTTCGCGAGCGGGCGCGGGCGCTGGCGTGGGCGCAGCGGTGTTCGGCTCGTCGCCGGCGCTGGGCAGCTCGAGTTGACCTGTGTCGTCGGTGCCCGGGCCGGCACGGTGGCGGCGAGGGCGCCGGCGCGGCGTGGGCGCTGTCTCGTGGGTCTTGAACAGGCGCGGCACCGCTTCGCGCCGGTCGTCGAGCAACCACCCGAGCGGCACCACCATGGCGTCGGCGTGGCGCCGGCAGAGCACCCCGGCGCGATACGCGACGGCGCCGTCGAACGATTCGATCCAGACCGTCAGGTGATCGGCGTCGATGCCGTAGATCATCTCTGCTGGTTGCGAACACCCAGGTCGTTCGCACAGTCGCGCCATGCGCGGAAAACTACTCCTCCCGGACGCCTCGTGGTTGGACGCAACCCAATCAACATGCGGTTTCGCACGCACAGTGGGCACCCGACGACGCAACGCCCAAGAACGCAGGCTGGGTGAGCGTAGGTCAGGACGTCGCGTGCGCTGAGTGGCGCTGAGAGGAGCACAGCGCACACGACCGTGCGCGCCGGAACGACGAAGGCCCCGCCAGCGGCGGGGCCTTTCGGTGGGCGATGCGGGGCTCGAACCCACGACCTCCACGGTGTGAACGTGGCGCTCTAGCCGACTGAGCTAATCGCCCTCAGTGGCACGGCAAGGCTAGCAGCCCGAACCGGCGAGACAACCCGAGCAAAGGGGTGCCACGACAGTGGGCTTGGAGAAGGTTCCCTCACCGTCGCGGCCGGGTCGTCCACCACGCGCGGGTACCTTCTGGCACCGTGTGGTACGGGCTGCGGCGACGCCAGTTCAGCCCAGCCGCACGCAGGCGGTGCCCATGCCCTGCCGGTCGCGGTGGGCTTCGGTTCCGGCGGGGCACAGCGTGTCGTCGGTGAGGAACTCCACCACCACGCCATCGTGGGGCTGGTCGCACGACGCCTCTGCTGCGTCGCCGTTCGGTTCCAGGACCACGCACTCACCCGGGTGCAACACGTTGTCGATCGGCCGGCGCGGGCTCTGGCCGGCGGTGGCCACACCGAACGCAACGAACGCGAGGCCCAGCACCAGCAGCACACCCATGAACCGCCACGGGATGCGCGGCGGGTCCATGTAGCGGTCGAGCGGGCTCCATGCCGGGCGTTCGGCCCCGAACGGCTCGGCCCCGAACGGCAGCGGCTCGGTACCGAACGACTCGGCAGCGGGCAACGATCGGTCGTACTCCCGCCGGCGAGCCGGGTCGCCCAGCACGCTCCACGCGTGGTTGATCTCCGCCATCCGATCAGCACGGCCGTCGCCGTGCCGGTCCGGGTGGTGGGCACGCGCCTGCCGGCGGTACGCCTGGCGGATCTCGTCGGCGGGTGCCTGTGGAGCAACACCCAGCAGGTCGTACAGCGACCCGCGGTGGTCAGCCATGGTGGTCAGCCATGGTGGTCAGCCAGCGACCGTGCCACCGCTGCGCCAGTACTGGCCGGCGTCGCGGTCGAGATAGCCGTCGTCGACGAGGTAGCGGCGCAACGCGGCGGTGTCGGCATGGCGTTGGCCGATGATCATGTTCACCATCGCCTCGCTGTAGTGCCTGCCGGGTTCGAACTGCTGGGCCAACCAGTCGAGGATCACCTGCCGCTTGGCGTGCGCGGAGGGAATCGACCGCAGCCGCCCGTCGACGACGAACGCATGCATCACCTTCCGGGCCTCGGCGGGCAGGCCAGCGTGCTCGGTCACCGTGGGGCGCGCCAGCGCGGACCGAGCCGCTGCCTGGAAGACCTCACCCGCCACCACCAGACGACCGTCGGCGGCCACCACCAGGCCCACCTCGACCAGCTTGCCCAGGGCCTTGGCCACCTGCGCGGCACCGAGCCCCGACACCTCGGCGACCTGCTCGGTGGTGCCGGAACCCAACTGCAGGGCAGCGAACACGAGGCGGCGTTGCTCGTCGGCCAGGGCGCCGGCGATGGCGCCGGCAGTGGCTCCGGCGGTCGCTCCGGCGGTGGGGGGCGCGCTCATCGACCCACGGGCCCGGCTAGTAGCCCAGGTGCGGGTGCACGGCGCCCACCAATGGCTCGCCGGCGGCGAACCGGCGGATGTTCGTGGCGATGCGCTCGGACAGCAAGGGCACCGCCATCTCGGGGGTGTTGCCCACGTGGGGCGTGATGATGCAGTTCGGCAGCGACCACAGCGGGTGCTCCGGGGGCAGCGGCTCGGGATCGGTGACGTCGAGCGCGGCACCACCGATGACGCCCTCCTGCAAGGCCCACACGAGGTCGTCGGTGACGATGTGGCGGCCGCGGGCGACGTTGACGATCCAGGTGTGGGGCGACATCTGCTCGAGCTCGGTGCGCGAGATCATCCCCTCGGTCTCGATGGTCAGCGCGAGCGCGAGGAACACCACGTCGGCGCCGGCCAGCGCGTCCATGTACCGATCCGGCTCCAGCACCTCGTCGGCCCCATCCATCTCCGCCACGCGGTTGCGTACGACGGTGACGTGGCAATCGAACGGCCGCAGCATGCGCAGCAACGAGTCGGCAATGCCGCCGCCGCCGAGGATGGTGACGTTGGCCCCGATCAGGTTGCGGCCATGCGGGCGCGACCACTCCTTGGTGCGGGCGTAGGCGCCCACGTGGCGCATGCCGGCCAGCGCCAGCGTCAGCGCCAGTTCGGCCACGGGCTCGGCGTACACGCCCTTGCCGCACGTCCAGACGCGGTCGTCGTCGATCAGGTCGGAGAACGTCTCGATGCCCGCGAAGGGGAGCTGCACCCAGGTGAGGTGAGGCGCGACGATCATGGTCTCGCGCAACGCCTCGGGGTTGCGCGGGGCGCCCCAGACCAGTGCCTCGGCTTCGGCCAGCGGCACCAGGTGGCCACCGCCAGCGACGATGGCATCGGCCATCCAGGCGGGCGACCCTTCGGGACCGAGAGCGATGCGGGGCGGGCCACCGGCTGCCGACCCTCGTCGTGGCGCTGCCGTTGCAGGCAGATTCGTACTTGGCATGGTGCGAAAAGGCTAGCCGCGCACGGCCGGGCTCGCAGCGCCACTTTCGTGGCGGCGAGCCTCAGCCGACGCGGGCCTTGCGCCGGTTGCCGGCGATACTCGCCACGAGGATGATCGCGATGGCCACGAACATGATCATCGAGGCGATGACGTGGATCTGCGCCGGTATCTCCACACGCGACGAATCGAAGATCTCGCGAGGCAGCGTGCTGACGCTGCCGGCCACGAACGAGGTGACGATGTAGTCGTCGATCGACAGCGCCAGCGACAGCAAGAACGCAGCGGCGATGCCGGGAACGATGATCGGCATGGTGATCTTGGTGAAGGTTCGCAACGGGCCCGACCCCAGATCGGCTGCGGCATCTTCCAGGCTCCAGTCGAGCCCGCGCAGCCGGGCCTTCACCGTCAGTGCCACGAACGACACACAGAACAGGGTGTGGGCCACCACGATGGTGGCGAACCCACGGTTCACGTCCTGGTTGAAGAACAGTGTGAACAACGAGGCGCCCATGACGATCTCCGGTGTCGTCAGCGGGATCACGAGCATCATGTTGATGAGCGTGCCGCCCTTCATCTTGTAGCGGG
>JAUSLQ010000108.1 GCA_030645675.1 Actinomycetota bacterium
CTGTTCGCGCTGTACGAAGGCATCCAGAAGCTCGGCAACCCGCACGAGATCGAGAGCGCCGGCATCGCCTACGGCATCCTCGGCGTGTCGATCCTGCTGGAGACGTACTCGCTGCGCACGGCGGTGAAGGAAGCGAACCACGTGCGCAACGGCCGCTCGTGGTGGACGTTCATCCGCACCGCGAAGTCGCCCGAGCTGCCGGTCGTGCTCCTGGAAGACATCGGTGCCGAGACCGGCCTGGTGTTCGCTCTCGGCGGCCTGACGATGGCCGAGGTCACCGGCAACCCCCGCTGGGATGCGGTCGGCTCCATCGCCATCGGCGTGCTGCTGGTGGTGATCGCGATCATCCTCGCCATCGAGATGAAGGGCCTGCTGATCGGCGAGTCGGCCAGCGACGAGCACCTCGACAGCATCACCGGCGCGATCAACGGCTCCGACAAGGTGCGCAGCATCATCCACCTGCGCACCATGCACCTCGGCCCCGACCAGCTGCTGGTGGCCGCGAAGGTGGAGTACGACCACGCGCTCACGTTGCCGCAACTCGCCGACGCGATCGACGCCACCGAGGCCAACCTGCGCAGCGCGATCCACACCGACGCCACCATCTACATCGAACCCGACATCCGGCACGAGCCGCCGGAGTGAACCGCGTCGCCTTGCGGTTGCCCACCGGCGTGCGCCGGCCGCAGGGGCGTGCACTCGGGCTGTCGGCATTGGCGGTGGTCATCCTGCTGTTCAGCGGCGGCTCCACGTTGGTGAAGCTGGCGCACACCCCGGCACTGGCGATCGCGTTCTGGCGCATGCTGCTGTGCTGCTTCATCTGGGTCGGCATCCTGCGCATCAGCGAGCACCGCTGGCTGGCGTGGAGCGACATCCGCCCGGCGCTGCTGCCCGGCATCGCGTTCGGGCTCAACATCGCGATGTTCTTCAACGGTGTCACCAAGACGTCGGTGGCCTCAGCCGAGTTCACCGGTTCGCTGACGCCGCTGATCGTCGTGCCGCTGGGCGCGCTGCTGTTCCACGAGCGGCTGCGGCCGAAGGCGCTGGTCTTCGGCCTGATCTCGCTGGCCGGGCTGGCGATCGTGCTGTTCAACGCGCCGCCCGCGAAGAAGGGCGGCAACGACTTCTCGTGGACAGGCATCGCCTGGATCGGTGCCGCGGTGACGATGTGGGCCACCTACATGCTGACCAGCCGCACCCTGCGTCAGGGCCGCACGGTGGCTGCAGTGATGGCCGCGGTGTGCCCGATCGCAGCAGTCATCACGCTGGCCGTCGGGCTGGTGTTCGCACCCTCCGACCTGGTGGACGTGACCGGCCGCTCGGTGGTGTTCATCGTGCTGCTGGCCGTGCTGACCGGCACGCTGGCCCACGGCCTGATGGTGTTCGCCCAGCACTCGGTGCCCATCGGCGTGATCAGCATGCTGCAGGTCTCGCAGCCCGCACTGTCGGTGCTGTGGTCGGTGCTGCTGCTGGATGCCAGCGTGCGCGGCATCCAGCTGGTGGGCATGGCGCTGGTGATCGTCGGGCTCGTGCTGGTCACCGTGCAGACGCAACGCAGCCGCGACTGAGCCGGGTACACTCGGCCGCAACCGAACGGGGAGCTCGCCAGGATCGCGGGCTGAGAGGGTGGCCGCCGCCACCGACCCGAGAACCTGATCTGGGTAATGCCAGCGGAGGGATGCGCTATGAAGCCAACGGGTCCACAGGATCAGCCGAAGAACGATGCTGCCGGCCGCGCCGAGAGCAGCGACTCACCCGCGTCGTCGCATGCGGTCGTGGTGATCGGCGGTGGCCCGCTGTCGCCGCTGGCCGTCGAGCAGGTGCGCGACGACGCGTTCATCATCGCGGCCGACAGCGGGCTCGATCATGCGGTGGCCGCAGGTGTACGCCCCCACGCACTGGTGGGCGACCTCGACAGCATCAGCGCCTCAGGCCACATGTGGGCGTACGCGCACGAGCTGGAGATCCGTCAGCACCCGAACGACAAGGACCTCACCGACACCGAACTGGCCCTCGCCCGTGCGCTGGCCGTGCCGGGGGTGCGGCAGCTGTTGCTGATCGGCGGGATCGACGACCCCGAGGACCGTCGTCTCGACCATGTGCTGGGCACCCTGTTGTCGCTGGGCAGCACGGCGCTGGCCGGGCTGTCGTCGGTGCGCGCGGTGCTGGGCGACACCCGCTTCCTGGTGCTCCACCCCGGCCGCTCATCGGTGCTCGACGTCGAGCCCGGGCAGCTGTTCTCGCTGCTGGCCATGCACGGCCCGTGCAGCGGCATCACGGTCACCGGCGCCCGTTGGGAGCTGGCCGATGCCGCGCTCAGCGGCACCGAGGCCCGCGGCCTCAGCAACGAGGCCACCGAGCACACCGAGGTGCGGGTCGCTTCCGGCGTGCTGACGGTGGTGATCCCATGAGTCGCGTCACGGCTTCGCACCGGGCAGTTCACCGGGTTGCTCACCGGGTTGCTCGCCGGGTTGGCGCTGTCGCCGTCGTGGCCGCCGCGGTTCTGCTCGCGGCGTGCGGCAACGACGACGCGAGCAACGGGTCCACCACGCCCGGCACCACCGGCGGCACGACCGCACCTGCCGCGATCACGATGGTCGTCTACGACTCGTTCCCCACCGCCGACACGCCCTTGAACGAGGCACTCGCCGAGTTCACCGCGGACACCGGCATCGCCGTGCGCCTGGTGACGGCCGGCGACGCGGGCACGATGGTCACCAAGGCAGCGCTCACCGCCGGCAACCCGGAGGGCGACGTGATGTGGGGTGTGGACAACACCCTGCTGTCGGCGGCCACCGACGGCGGCGTGTTCCAGAGCGCACCGACCCCGGTCGACTTCGGCGACGTATGCGAGAACAACGACATCGCCAGTTTCGCCGACCACGGCATCGCACCACCCGCCACGCTGGCCGACCTGCTGCTGCCCCAGTACGCGGGCCTGCTGGTGGTGGAGAACCCGGCCACCTCGTCGCCCGGCCTGGCGTTCCTGCTGGCCACCGTTGCCTACGCGGGCGAAGACGGCTGGCAGCAGTACTGGCGCGACCTGCGCGACAACGGCGTGGAAGTGGCCGACTCGTGGGACGTCGCGTACTACGAGCGGTTCAGCGGCGCGGCCGGCGGCGAGGGCGACAAGCCGCTGGTGGTCAGCTACGGCAGCAGCCCGCCCGCCGAGGTGGTGTTCGCCGACCCGCCGCGCACCGACGCACCTACGGGTGTCGCGGCCGGCACGTGCTTCCGCCAGACCGAGTACGCGGGCGTGCTGCGCGGCACGAAGCACCCGGCGGAGGCCCAGCAACTGGTGCAGTTCCTGGTCGGCGAGCGGTTCCAGCGCGAGCTGCCGCTGACCCTGTTCGTGTACCCGGTGAACACCGACGTGCAGCTGCCCGACGTGTTCACCGAGTTCGCGGTGGTGCCCGACGACCCGTTCGAGATCGTCCCGGCCACCATCGCCGCCAACCGCGAGCAATGGCAGGATCAGTGGAACGAGATCGTGCTGCGCTGAACCGGCTGCCGCGCTGGTTGGTGCCCGCGCTCGCGGTGCTGCCGGCGATCGGGCTGGCCGTGTTCTACCTGTGGCCGCTGCTCACCTTGCTCCAGCGAGTGGTGCAGCCGGGGTCCATCGGGCACGCGCTGAGCGCGCCTGGCGTGGCACGCGTGCTGTGGTTCACGCTGTGGCAGGCGCTGGCCAGCACCGCGCTGACGCTGGCGGTGGGCTTCGCCCCGGCGTACGTGCTCGCCCGCTACCGCTTCCCCGGCCGGCGGGCGCTGCTGGCGGCCGTAACCGTGCCCTTCATGCTGCCGACGGTGGTGGTGGGTGCGGCGTTCCTCGCGCTGCTGCCCCAGTCGTGGCACGGCACCGCCCGGGCGGTGATCGTGGCCCACGTGTTCTTCAACGTGGCCGTGGTGGTACGGCTGGTCGGCGCGATGTGGGCGGTGCTGCCGACCGACCTCACCGCGGCTGCACGCACGCTGGGCGCGTCGCCGGCGCAGGTGCTGCGCCATGTCGTGCTGCCCCTGCTGCGGCCGGCGCTGTGGGCTGCGGCCACGGTGGTGTTCCTGTTCACCTTCACCTCGTTCGGCGCCGCGCGACTGCTGGGTGGTGCGGCGAATCCGACGCTGGAGGTGGAGATCGCGCGCCGCGCCACCCAGTTGGGCGATGTGGATGGCGCGGCCGTGCTGTCGGTGCTGCAGCTGCTGGTGCTGGCGGTGGTGGTGTGGTGGTCGGCCCGTTGGCAGCGGCGGGCCGCAGTGCAGTTCGCCGGCGTCGGGGCGCCGCGGCGGTCACGTTCCCGGGCCGAACGCCGCTGGGTGCCGACGGTCGCGGCGGCCACCGCCGTCGCGATGCTGACGCCATTGGCGGTGCTGATCAGCCGTTCGTTGCGGCTGGGTGGGCGGTGGTCGCTGGCGGCATGGCGCACGCTGGGCTCGGCGGAGGTGCGGCCCGGCATCAGCCTCGGCGTGGATCCCCTGGCCTCGTTGGTCACGTCATTCAGACTCGCCGCCGTCGCGACCGTGCTGTCGGTCGCCATCGGTGGTCTGGCGGCGTTGGCCATCGTCAGTGCCCACCGCCACGGCCGCCTGCTCGATGTGGGGCTGATGCTGCCGCTGGGCACCTCGGCCGTCACCATCGGCCTCGGCATGCTGATCACGTTCGACACCGCGCCGTTCGACTGGCGGGCGGCGTGGTGGCTGATCCCCGCCGGGCACGCACTGGTGGCCACGCCGTTCGTCGTGCGGGCGCTGCTGCCTGTGCTGCGGTCGATCCCCGCCGACCAACGGGCCGCGGCGGCAACGCTCGGCGCCTCGCCGCTGCGTGCGTGGTTGGCCGTCGACGTGCGTCGGGTGATGCGCCCGCTGGTGGCCGCAGCAGGCTTGGCGGCGGCGATCTCGCTGGGCGAGTTCGGGGCCACCACGTTCCTCACCCGCAGCGGTCGCGAGACGATGCCCATCGCCATCGCCCGCCTGCTGGGCCGCACCGGCCAGGTGCCGCGGGCGCAGGGGTTCGCGCTGGCGTCCATCCTGCTGGTGGCCACCGCTGCAGTGGTCATGGTTGCGTCGGTACTCGGCGAACGCGGCGGGGCGTCGGATGCTTGAGGCACGCGACATCACCGTGCGCTTCGGCGACCGCAGGGTGCTGGACAGCACGTCGTTGCACGTGGGCGACGGCGAGGTGGTCGCCCTGCTGGGCCCGTCGGGAGTGGGCAAGAGCACCCTGCTGCGCGTGATCGCCGGCCTGCTCACCGCCGACGGGGGCAGCGTGTGGCTGGACGGCACCGACATCACTGTGCTGCCCGCGCACCGGCGCAGCATCGGCATGGTGTTCCAGGACGAGCAGTTGTTCCCGCACCTGTCGGTGGGCGCGAACGTGGGCTTCGGCCTACGCATGCAGCGGGTGGCTCACGGCGTGGTCGCGGCCCGGGTGGCCGAGCTGCTCGAGCTGGTCGGCCTGCCCGGCTTCGCAGGGCGGCAGGTCACCAAGCTCAGCGGAGGGGAAGCGAAGCGCGTGGCGCTCGCCCGCTCGCTGGCGCCGCGGCCGAAAGTGCTGCTGCTCGACGAACCGCTCACCGGCCTGGACCGCGAACTGCACGACCGCCTGGCCACCGACCTGGCGGCCCTGCTGCGCGCCACCGACACCACCGCCCTGCTGGTCACCCACGACCACGAAGAAGCCGCCAAGATCGCCGACCGCGTCGTCACCCTCTGACCCGGCGTGACCGGCGTGACCGGCGTGACCTTGACGTGACCTTGACGTGACCTGGGTCGCGCCGCCGCGGCTCCCGGGCCATCGCCCACCACACGCACCGCTCCCGTTGCTCTCGCGACGCGGCCATCGTCCAGCACCGCCGCATCTGGCAAGCTGGCCGGGCATGACCAATCCGGCCGCAACGGTTCGCATCGGCTTCCTCGGGGCCGGGCTGATCGCCACCTACCACTCGAAGAGCCTGCGCCACAGCGGTGCCCCGGTGGTGCGGGCCGGCGTGTTCGACCCCGACACCGAGCGGGCAGCTGCGTTCGCCGCCGCCAGCGGGCACACGGTCTATGCCGATGAAGACGCGGTGATCGCCGATTGCGACGCGGTCTACATCTGCACCTGGACCAGCGAGCACCCGCGCCAGCTGGCCAAGGCGGTCGCCGCGGGCAAGCACGTGTTCTGCGAGAAGCCGCTCGCCTTCGACGCCGTGGAAGCACAGCGCATGGCCGATGCCGCCGATTGCGCCGGAATCACCCACCAGGTGGGGTTGGTGCTGCGCTTCTCGCACGCCTACCTGTGGGCCAAGCACCTCGTCACCGACCCGACCGCGGGGCGGGTGATGAGCGTGGTGTTCCGCGACGACCAGTTCATCCCGATCCAGGGTCACTACAGCAGCACGTGGCGCTCCGACAAGGCGCTGGTGGGCGCGGGCACGCTGCTGGAGCACAGCATCCACGACGTCGACATGCTGCAGTACCTGGTGGGCGACGTGCAGCGACTCAGTGCCAACACCGCCAACTTCCACGGCCACGAAGGCATCGAAGACGTGGCCACCGCCACCTTGCGCTTCGCCGGCGGCGCCACCGGCACGCTCACCAGCGTGTGGCACGACAACCTCGCCCGCCCGAGCCTGCGGCGGGTGGAGATCTTCTGCGAGCGCCGCCACATCGTGATCGAGGGCGACGACTGGTACGGCCCGGTCAGCTGGACCGACACCGACGGCACGTCGGGCTCGCTGGCCGATCAGGCGCTGACCGAGGCAGTGGCGCCGATGCGCGACGGCAGCGACAACCCCGACGGCGAGTTCATCCGGGCCGTGCTGGCCGGCAGCGGCGCGTCGCCCGACCTGCACACCGCGGTGGCCGCGCACCGCATCGTCGACGCGATGTACGCGTCGGCGGCGGCGGGCGGCGAGGCGATCGACGTGGTGTCGGCGTGAGCACGCCCGAGGTCGTGGAGCTGACGCCCGAGCAGACGCATCCGCTGCGGTTGGCCGTGCTGCGCTTCGACACGCCGACGAAGGAGGTCGTGTTCCCGGAAGACACCTGGCCCGGTGCGGTGCACCTGGGCCTCCGCATCGACGGCGCGGTGGTGGCGACGTCCAGTTGGGTGCCCCGCGAGCACGACGGTTCGCCGGGGGTGCAGCTGCGCGGCATGGCCACAGCGCGCAGCCTGCAGGGCACCGGCCTGGGCGGCGTACTGCTGGAGGCCGGCTGCACCAGGTTCGCGGCCGAGGGCGTGCCCCTGGTGTGGGCCCGCGCGCGCGACGCCGCGCTCGCGTTCTACCTACGGCATGGCTTCGAGGTGGAAGGCGACGGCTTCGTCGACCAGGCCACCCAACTGCCCCACCACCTCGTCGTCCGCCGCCTGGCGCCGTAGCGCGGGCAGCGCCGGTCGTACTCGTACCGGCGAACTCTGTGCGCTGTGTAGCGCTGAGCGCTACACAGCGCGCACGAAGCCCGGCGCACCACGAATCTTGCCGGTCGGGCGATCTCGCCGTGCCCAGTACAGGTGGATGCCCACGACACCTGCCGCTGATCGTCTCCGCCAACGGGCGGCCGTGCTGCGCCACCTCGCCACGCGCCTGCAATCCCTGAGGGTGCTCACCAGCCACCTCGACGCCGGCCCAGACACCTGGGTGGGCCCGTCGCCGCAGGCGTGTCTCGACGACCTGCGCGCCCACCGCGTCGCGCTGCTGCACCACGTCGACAGCCTGCACGCCGAGGCCCGTCGGTTCGTGCGCCTCGCCGACGAGATCGACGCCCAGGCCGCCGCGCTCCCGAGGATCAGCTGACCCTTGGCACTGCTCGCCTACGACCCCGACGGCGTCGGCCGCCTCCACCTGTCGCTCACCCGCGCCCTGGAGCAGCTGCGCACGGTCGGCTGCACCGACCCCGCCGCGGCCGAGGCCATGCGCTCCGTGCGTCGCGCCGCCAGCCAGGTGGACCAGGTGTGGCTGCCGCTCGTCTTCCGTCTGCTGAGCACCGATCCGCTGTCGAGCGCGCAGCGCCGTAACGAACACATCCACGCGCTCGATCAGTCACTGATCCGTGTGATGGCCGAGGGTTACGGCTGGGCCGCGCAGCACGACCCGCTCTCCGACGACGTCACGCGGGTCACCGCCGAGGAAGCACGGGCGCTGGGCGCGATGCTGAACTCCGTCGACGAGCTGGCGCTGGCCAACGACCCAGAGCAGCTGCTGTGGCTGGCCGGGCAGCTGCAGATCATCGGCCGCGACCCGGCGTTGAGCAGCGAGTTCCTGGCCAACTTCGTCAACTGGGACATCCTCACCTACGTGCTGGCCGACCAGCGGGTGCAGTCCTACCGCGACGACTGGCGCGGCAACGCCGTCACGCAGGCCATCGACGCCGCGTTCGGCGGCCTGATGACCGTCTGGCGACACAGCCTGCCCGAGCAGGCGCTGCACGCGGGCGAGCGTGCCTCCGTCGCCTCCCTGCTGCCGCCCACCCAGCTGGGCGACCCGTACGTGCAGGCGCTGATGCTGCGCGCGCTGCCCCTCGACTCGGCAACGCTCGCCGCCGTCACCGACGAGCTGCTGTTGACCTGGCTGGCACGCAAGCACGATCTCGAGCCCGGCAGCTCGATGGACCAGGGGGTCGAGAACGGGCCCAACGCGGCCGACGTGCTGCTGCCAGCGCTGCTGGCCGACCCGGCCGCGGCCGTGGCGTTCGCCGACCGCGCTGTCGACCACCTGGACGTGCTGTTCGACACCCTCGCCGACCCGGGGATCGGCTACCAGGTGCTGCTGCTGGCAACCGACCCGGCGCACACCACACCCCTCGCTGCCGAACGCGTGGTGGTCAGCGTGCTGAGGTACTTCGAGACCGACCCGTACCACCCAGGGATGGACACCGATGGCTACCCCGGCACCTACGGCCCCTTCCTTGGCGAGCTGGTGGCACCATGGTTGCTGCAGTTCCTGGGTTCGAACACCGACTGGGCGACGGACCCGGACTACAGGTCGCCCCTGCTGGCCATCGCGCTGCGCGACGACGAGGCGCTGCAGCGGCTGACGGAGGCCACCCAACGGATGGCAGCCGGCTTCGCGCGCACCCTCGACGGCAGCTCGCAGCAGCAGGCCCAACAGATCGGCGAGCTCCTCACCATGATCGGCACGCTCACCGTGGCGCAGCAGGTGGCCGACGCGGACGCCCGCCCCCACGCGTTCAGCATGCTGTGGACGATCGGCGACCTGAGCACCAGCCTGATCAAGAACCCGCTGGTCGGCATCGCCGCCGGTGCGGCGCTGGGCTACGTCCACGACCGGCTTGACGACGCCACCACCGGCCCGACTGCCGAACAGGTGCGCACAACCGGCGAGTGGACCATGGACCATGTGCTCACCGCTGCCGCGGCCAATTGCCTCGCGACGCTGGTGCTCCAGTGGCGCGCCGCCGGTCGCGTCGGCGCCACCCTCGCTGCCCCTCCCACAGCCGACCCGTCGACGCGTTGCCCATCGACGCACTACCTGCGCGACCTGCGCGACTGGGTCGCCACGCTGCCGGGTGGCGCCGATGGCCCGCTGGCGGAGGAAGCCAAGGAACTGGTGACCGCGTTCATCAGCGGCACTTCCGCTCAGGAGCATTGTTCGTAGGTGGCACACTGATCAGGTGCTGCCCACCGAGATCGCCGAGTTGCCGAGGCCGCTGGCCTTCGTGCTGCCCGGCGGCGGCGCGCTGGGGGCCTACCAGGTGGGCGTGCTGAAAGCGCTGGCGGAGGCCGGGGTCACCCCCGACCTGATGGTGGGCGTCTCGGCCGGCGCCGTGAACGCCGCGCTGTACACGTGGAACCACGGCGCCGACGGCGCGCACCGGATGGAAGCGGTGTGGCGCGGCATCCGCCGCCGCGATCTGCTGCGGTTGCACCCCGGCCGGCTGGCCATGGCGTTCGCCGGCCGTCACCCGTCGTTCCTCGACAACCGACACGGTCATGCGTTCCTGCGCAGGAACTTCGGCCACCGGCTGGTGGAGGACGCCCCCATCCGCCTCGCGTTGGTGGCCACCGACCTGTCCACCGGCGAGGCGGTCGCGCTCACCAGCGGGTCGGTCGCCACCGCCGTGCTGGCCAGCACCGCCTTCCCCGGTGTGTACCCGCCGGTGGCGATCGACGGGCGCATGCTGATCGACGGTGGCGTGGTCGCCGACATCCCGCTGGAGATCACAGCGGCGCTCGGCGCCCGCAGCGCGCTGGTGCTGGCGGTGCCGCCGCTGGCCACCGTCGGCGATCCACCCACGCGAGCCATCGAGATCCTGTTCCGCGCCAGCACCTTGGGCGTGGAGGCACACGGCCGCACGATCCTGCGCCGACCACCGCCCGGCCTGATGGTGGCCGAGATCAGCGCACCACCGTCGTCCCTGACCACCTTCGACGTCGGCCGATCGGCGGGCGTCATCGACATCGGCTACGCCGCGGCCGCCGAATGGCTGGCGACGGCGGGCACCGCCAGGTCGGCTACGGAATCGGCACCGTCGTCTTGAGCAGCACCTGCTCGGTGTCGGTGATCTGCACCACGATCTCCAGCGTCCACTCGCCTGCACGGGGGAACGTCACCGCCCCGCTGTAGTGGTTCGCGCCCTCGCGCACCAGCTCGATCGGCGAGTTGGGAAGGCCGGCCGACGGCAGCGACACCCGCGCCGAGGCCGACACGATCGGCTCGATCGAGCCGCCGGGCGGGGTCATCACGAGGTGCATCTCGTTGCCGCTGCCCACGCTGCCCGGGCTGAGCGACACGATCGCGATCAGGCCGTCGGCCGCCAGTTGCTCGGCGAACGGGCGGCTGGCCACGGGCGGCTCTGGAGGCAGCGCCACCACGCCCGCGGCGAAGCCCACCACCACCAAGCCCAGGACGGCCTCGCCCACCATGGTGCGGTGCACCGAGCCGGCGACGCCGTTGCGCAGCAACCAGCGCGATGCCGCCGCCACCGCCAGCAGCGCGGCCACGACGGCGACCTTGGTGAGCAGCAGCTGCCCCCACTCGGTGTCGGCGATCGTGCTCAGCCCGTCGCCCAGCTTCAAGGTCTGGGCCACGCCGGTGGCAACGATCAGCGGCACCGAGATGGTGGCGACCAGCGAGAACCGGCGCACCAACCGGTCGCCGTCGGGTTCGGCGAGGGCGGCGCGGCCGGCGATGGCCAGCAACGCGAGCCCACCGATCCAAACGCTGATCGCAGCCAGGTGCAGCAGATCGACCGCGATCCACGGTGCCGCCGGGTCGAGGCCGCTGGGGTGGCCTGCGGCCGGGAACGTGTACAGCACGAACAGCGCGGCGGTGAACGCCGACGAACGCCACCAACCCTCACGGCGGTGGCCGCGCAGCGCCAACAGCCCCGCCAGCAGCAGCGCCAGGCCGGTGCGCACCAGCAGCATCCGCCCGGTCTCGGTGCCGGCCACATCGCCCCACAGCGACGGGGTGAACGCGTCGCCCAGGCCACCCGCAACCGCCTCCGCGCCGAACAGGCCGAAGGTCGCCGCAGACCCCACCAGCAACGCCGCCGCCGCGGCCACCAACAGGCGACCCACCCGGCGACCCACGTGCCCGCCGGCCACCTGCCCGTCGGCGCGCCCGCCGGCCGGACTCTCGGCATGCCCCTCGGCCAGACCGCCGGCGCGCCCGCCGGCCAGCAACGGCGCCGGCCCTACCAGTGCCCACCCGCCGGCACCCAGCAGCACGATGGCGCCGATCAGCGACAGGAAGCGGGCCACCCCGTGCCACCACCGCACAGATGCATCGGCGCGTGCGCCCCCGCGAACCCGATCGATCAGCTCCTGCCCGTCACCCGTGGCCGCCGTGCCGACCTGGAAGCTGAACGCGCCGTCCACCACGTGCCCGTCGGCCGACGTGACCCGCCACACGACCGCGTAGATGCCGTCGCCCAGGCTGGGCACAGCGGCGCGCACGATCGAGTCGTCGGCCCCCTCGGCCGGGGCACCGAGCTCGACCGCGCTGCCGCTCGCATCGAACACACGGATGCTGGCCAGCTGGCCTTCGATCGCCTCGTCGAAGTCGAGCACGATCTCCGCCGGCGGGTCCTCCAGCACGCTGTTCGCCGCCGGCGTGCTGGCCACCAGCGACGCGTGCGCCAGCGCAGTACCCGGTGCCGCCAGCAGTGCGAAGACGGCCGACAGCACGGCGAGCAGCGCGGCCGTCGCAAACCGCGCGCGCGGAACGGACACCGGGCGGGGCACCATCAGAAGATTCCCGCCGGTTCCAGACCTGCGGGCGCGGCCCTGCCCACCAGCCAGGCCAGCCGCTCGTGCTCTGGCAGGGCCAGCGCGGCTGCGGGCAGCGCGGTGAGGCCCATCGGCTTGCGGCTGGCCCACTGCATCGTCATCCGCCCGAGCTCCAGGCGCACGTACTCGGCCGGCCAGTCGGACCAGTCGTAGGCGAAGCCGAGGTCGGCGTGGTGCAGCAGCGTCTCGCGCCAGCGACGAAACGGAAGGTCGCCGACGGGCACCGAGCCCGCGAACGTGCTGCCCGTGCCCTGCCAGCCCGGCGGTGTCATCGCCGCCCAGGCGGCCTCCAGCCGGGAGTTGGCGTCGGTCAGGTCGGCGAGGTGCTCGGTGGCGGGGCGGCCGGCCCCGGCGTCGATGTCCGACGCTCGCTGCTGCGCACCGCCCGGGTACTGGGCGCCCACCTCCCCACGGTTGGCGGCCAGCAGCATGCCGGTGTGGCTGTCGGCGTTGCGCGCCAGATGGGCCAGCACGTGCCCCACCGTCCAGCCGGGCAGCAGGGATGGTGCGGCGACCTGCGCGTCGGTCAGCCCGGCCAGGCCATGCAGCAGCTGCGCGTGCGCTGCTGTCGCCCCGCTGACATCGCGTTCCACGGCGTTCATCAACCTCTCACCGTAACCGCCTGCGCAGCTGGCTACCTTGTGCGCATGCAGATCGCGATGGTCGGACTGGGGCGCATGGGCGCCAACATGGTGCGCCGCTTGCAGCGCGCAGGGCACACGTGCGTCGCCTACGACGTCAACGAGGGCGCCGTGGCGGCGATGGAGGCCGAGGGCGTCGCCGGCGCCCGCTCGCCGGAGGAGGTCGTGGCCGCACTCGCCACGCCCCGCCACATCTGGTTGATGGTGCCCGCCGCGTACGTGGCCGGCACCATCGAACGGTTCGAGCCGTTGCTGGCCCCTGGCGACACCATCATCGACGGCGGCAACTCGTGGTACCGCGACGACGTCGACCGTGCCGCGCCGCTGGCGGCCAAGGGCATCCACTACGTCGATGTGGGCACCAGCGGCGGCGTGTTCGGGCTGGAGCGCGGCTACTGCCTGATGGTCGGCGGGCCCACCGAATCGGTGCAGCAGCTAGCGACGGTGTTCGATGCGCTGGCCCCCGGCGTGGCCGCCGCGCCGCGCACCGATGGGCGCACGGGCCAGCCGGGCACGGAGGAGCACGGCTGGCTGCACTGCGGCCCAGTGGGCGCCGGCCACTTCGTGAAGATGGTGCACAACGGCATCGAGTACGGGATGATGGCCGCCTACGCCGAGGGCTTGAACGTGCTGGCCAAGGCCAACATCGGCTCCGAGGCGCGGGCGAACGACGCTGAGACCGCGCCGCTCAGCCACCCGCACTACTACCAGTACGACATCGACCTGGCGGCGGTCACCGAGCTGTGGCGGCGCGGCAGCGTGGTCACCAGCTGGCTGCTGGACCTCACCGCCGAGGCGTTGCACACCGACCCGTCGTTGAGCGCCTACGAAGGCCGGGTCAGCGACAGCGGTGAGGGTCGCTGGACGATCCATGCCGCGGTCGACGAAGGGGTGCCCGTACCCACCCTGGCTGCGTCACTCTGGGATCGCTTCTACTCACGCGACCGTGGCGACGTGGCCCACAGGGTGCTGTCGGCGATGCGGGCCGGCTTCGGCGGCCACCACGAAGTGAAGGCCCCGAAGTGACCACGGCCGCCACTCAGCCACCGGCCGACGCGCTGGTCCTGTTCGGCGCCACCGGCGACCTCAGCAAGCGCAAGCTGTTCCCCGCGCTGTACCGCATGGAGGATCACGGCTCGCTGAACGTGCCGGTGGTGGGCGTCGCTCGCAGCGACTGGAACGACGCCGCGTTCTGCCAGCACGCGCACGATTCGATCCTTGCCGCCATCCCCGATGCGAAGGCGGCAGTCATCGATTCGCTGCTGGCCCGGCTGGATCTCATCCAGGGCGACTACGCCGACCCGAAGACGTGGAAGTCGTTGGCCTCCACGCTGCGCAAGCACAAGAGCGAGCATGCCGTGTTCTACATGGCCATCCCGCCCAGCATGTTTCCCACGGTCGCCCAGTCGTTGGCCTCCGTGGGCCTCAACGACCGCGGCCGCATCGTGGTGGAGAAGCCCTTCGGCCGCGACCTCGCCAGCGCGAAAGACCTGAACACCCTGCTGCACACGGTGTTCCCGGAGGAACGCATCTTTCGCATCGACCACTACCTCGGCAAGGAGAGCGTGGAAGACCTGCTGGTGTTCCGCTTCTCCAACACGTTGCTGGAGCCCGTGTGGAACCGCAACTACGTGCGCAGCGTGCAGATCACGATGAGCGAGACGATCGGCGTGGAGGGCAGGGGCAGCTTCTACGACGGTGTCGGCGCGATCCGCGACGTGCTGCAGAACCACCTGCTGCAGGTGCTGGCGTTGGTGGCGATGGAGCCGCCCGCCGGCCCGGCGAGCAACCACCTACAGGACGAGAAGGCAAAGGTGTTCGCTGCCATGCGGCCCATCGACCCGACAGCGATGGTTCGCGGCCAGTACGTCGGCTACCGCGACGAGCCAGGTGTCGCACCCGACTCGTCGGTGGAGACGTTCGTGGCCGCGCGCGTGGAGATCGATTCGTGGCGTTGGGCGGGCGTGCCGTGGTACGTGCGCTGCGGCAAGGCCCTGAAGGAGAACGCGACCGAGGTGGTGGTCGAGTTCCGCGAGCCGCCCAGCCTGCTGTTCGACGAGGCCGGCGGCCCGGCACCCGAGCGCAACCTGGTGCGCTTCCGCCTCGGCAAGCACGACGGGGTCACATTCACGCTGCAGGCCAAGACCCCCGGGCCGCACCTCGACAGCCAGAACGTGGATGTCGCGGTCGATTTCGCGGCGGCGCTGGGCATGCGCCGCGAGGCCTACGAGAGGTTGCTCGACGACGCGCTGGCCGGCCTGCCCCGCCGTTTCGCCCGCGAAGACGTGGTGGAGCAGACGTGGCGAGTGGTGCAGCCCGCACTCGACAGCCCCGACGGGGTGCACCCGTACTTCCGCGGCTCCTGGGGCCCGGCCGAGGCCGACCGCGTGATCTGCGGCGACACCTGGTTCCCGCCCTCAACCTGACCCCACCCCACGCGAACTTAAGTTCGCGTGGGGTGGTCGACTTCGGGTGGAGGCCGACGGGGTGAGATCGACTGGCTGGATGTGCAGCCCTGCGCCATCAGCACGCGCGACCGAACCCCTGTCCGTCCGCGGCCATGTCAGCGCGCTCGGCGGTTCGGTACCACCACCACCGTGCCGTCGTCGTCGTAGTGCACGCGCACACTGACGCCGTAGAACTCGCTGAGTATCTCCGGGCGCAGCACCTGCGCCGGCGAGCCCTCCGCCACCAGCCGGCCCTCGTGCAGCAACGCCAGGCGATCTGCGTACAAGCCGGCCAGGGTCAGGTCGTGCATCGCCGACACGACGGTGAGCCCGCACTCGGTGCGCATGCGGTCGACCAGTTCCAGCGCCTGCTGCTGGTGGCCGATGTCGAGCGCGCTGGTGGGCTCGTCGAGCAGCAGCACGGGCGCACCCTGGGCGATCGCCCGCGACAGCACGAGCCGCTGACTCTCGCCACCGCTCAGCGAGTCCAGCCGACGATCGCTGAAGGCGGCCAGGTCGAGGCGGGCGAGGATGTCGCGCACGATCATCCGGTCGTGGGCCGAGGCCGCGCCGAAGTAGCCGATGAACGGACTGCGGCCGAGCAACACGTAGTCGAACACCGTCATGTCGGCCGGCAGCACCGGCGCCTGCGGCACGTAGGCCACGCTGCGCGCCCGCTGGCGGCTGCTCATCGCCGCCGTCTCCGTGCCACCGATGCGGGCCGTGCCGCCGTGAGGCACCAAACCGCACAGCGAGCGCAGCAGGCTGGACTTGCCCGCGCCGTTGGGGCCGATCAAGCACAACCAACCACCCGCGGGCACACCCAGCGACAGCGGGTGCACCGCCGTGCGCTCGCCGTACTGCACGGTGAGGTCGGTGAACTCCAAATCGGTGAACGGCAGGTCGCTCACACCGTGCTCCGGCGGGTGCGCAGCAGCACGATGAAGAACGGCGCGCCGCAGAACGCCGTGACCACGCCGATGGGCGTCTCAGCCGGGTTCTGCAGCATTCGTCCGGGGATGTCGGCCAGGATCAAGAACGCCGCGCCGGCCGCCAGCGACAAGGGCAGCACCCGCCGGTACGAACCACCGCTGACCATCCGCACCGCGTGCGGCACGACGATGCCCACGAACGTGATCAGGCCGCTGACGCTGACCACCGCGGCCGTGCCCACCGTGGCTGCGGCCACGATGACGATGCGCACGCGGCGCACGTTCAAGCCCAACGTCAGCGCTTCGTCGTCGCCGACGCGCAGCACGTCGAGGTGGCGGCGGTGTGCCAGCAGCACGGCCGCGCTGACCACCACGTAGGGCAACACCAGCGTGACCTCGTTCCATGTCGCGTTGACCAGCGAGCCGAGCAGCCAGTTGTAGACGGCGCGCACCACGCCGTCGCTGCTGCGCTGCAGCACGAACGCCTGGATGGCGGCCGTCAGCGAAGCCACCGCCACGCCCGCGAGCACCAGCGTGGTGGAGGAACGCATGCCACCGAACGCGGCACCTGCGAGGTACGTGACCGTGACCGCCGCGATCGCGCCGAGGAACGCGGCCAGCGGCAGCGGGTCGACCAGCCAACCGGAGGTGGCGGTGCGACCGAACGAGATCACGATGGTGGCCCCCAGCCCTGCGCCACCCGCCGCACCCAGCAGGTACGGGTCGACCAGTGGGTTGCGGAACACGCCCTGGTACGACGCGCCGGCGAGCGACAGCATCGCCCCCACCACTGCGGCCAACGCAACGCGGGGCATCCGCACGTGCCAGATGATGTTCCAGTTGGACGACGAGATCGTGCCCGCGGGCCCGATCATCACACCCAGCACGACGGCCGCGGCGAGCACGAGCGAGGCTGCGCACAGCCACACCCAAGTACGCCGGGCCGTCGGGTCGGAGGTCATGCTCCGGCAGGCACCTTGGCGAGCGCGTCGGCGACAGCCGCGATGTACTCGACGATGCGCGGGCCCCACCGCGACGAGATGTCGTCGTCCATGGCGACCACGTGGCCGTTGGCGACGGCGGGGATCGCGTTCCAACCCGGCCGGCCGCTGACCGTCTCCGCCGACTCGCCGCAGCACTTCGTGTCGGCGAGGAACACCAGATCGGGCGCCGCATCGATGATGTACTCCGCACTCAGCTGCGGGTAGTCGTTGCCGGCCTCGGCGCCGTCGGCGATGTTGGTCAGCCCGAACAGCTCGTACACCTGGCCGATGAACGTGGCGCTGGTGACGCTGTAGTACGTGGGGTCGAGCTCGTGGTACAGGCTGAGCGGCTCGGCGGGTACCGGTGCGCCGGCGACTGCGGCGGCGATGTCGGCCTGCATCTGCGCCACCAGTTCGGCCGCCTCGGCGACGTGGCCGGTGGCAGCGCCCAGCTGTTCGATCTCGGCATACACGTCGTCGAACGTGGCGGCCGCCGGCCCCACCCAGACGGCGATGCCCAGCGATTCCAGCTGCGGTTGGATGGCCGCGTCGGACAGCACCACCAGGTCGGGGTTCAGCGCCGCGATGGCTTCGACGTTGGGCTCGTAGCCCGACAGCTCGTGCGGCTTCGCCAGCGCCTCGGCCGGGTAGTTGGAGAACTCGTCGACTGCGATCACCTGGTCGCCGGCGCCGATGGCGAACAGCGTCTCGGTGTGCGTGGGGGCGAGGCTGATGATGGCCATCGGCATGTCTCCCATCGGCTCGGTGCCGTCGGTGCCGGGGTCGGTGGTGGGTGCGCTGGTGCCGGCGCCGCCAGCCGTGGTGGTGGCACCGGCGCCGCCGTTGGCAGTGTCGTCGCCGCAGGCCGCAGTGGTGAGCAGCGCGGCTGTCAGGGCGGCGATGGAAGTGAACCGTTTCATGGATCGATCCTCCGTTTCTCCGGAGGAGATCGTCCTCCGGTTCGGGAGGACAAGCTGGGAACCGACGGCTTGAGGTGCCGTCGCGAACCGCCCTTGCCTCGAGGGTGTGGGTTGCGCACACGGCTTCAGGCGACCGGACTCGTCGCGATCCTCCAGAGGAAGGTCGGGAACCACCGTTGCGGGACAGTGCCGGAATCTCACCGGACTTCGCTGAACACCGTGCATCCGGCCATGGTGCGACCGGACGACGCAACCGTAGCAGTCCGTGCCTAAGCTCCCAACCCTCCATGGACGACACCCCGCACTCCCCAGCAGGCGACGCGCTCGGCGACGCGCTCGGCGACGCGCCTGGCACCGGCGACGGCGCCCGCGACGCGCTCGACGAGCAGACTCAACCACTCGCCGACGACCCGCGCCCCGACGGCATGCGCTCGCCGGCATCACTGGTGCTGGTGAACACCGGCAACGGCAAGGGCAAGAGCAGCGCCGCCTTCGGCGTGATGCTGCGGGCGCTGGCGCGCGAGTGGCGGGTGGCCGTGGTGCAGTTCATCAAGGGCAGCGATTGGAAGGTCGGCGAGGAGAAGATCGGCCGCCAGCTGGGCGTCGACTGGCACGCGCTGGGCGGCGGGTTCACCTGGGACTCGGGCAACATCGAGCACGACATCGCGCTCGCCCGCGAGGCATGGGCGCAGGCCGCAGCCATCATCGCCGCCGGGCAGCACGAGCTGGTGATCCTCGACGAGGTCACCTACCTGTGCACCTGGGGTTGGGTGCCCACCGAGGAGATCGTCGCCGCCATCGTCAACCGCCCGCCGCACGTCAGCATCGTCGTCACCGGCCGCGACGCACCGCAGGAGATCATCGACGTGGCGCACACGGTCACCGAGATGCGCGAGGTGAAGCACGCGTTCCAGGCGGGATTCACCGCCAAGCGCGGCATCGACTTCTGAGGGCCGGCCGCCGATGACCCTCACGTTCCTGCTCGGCGGCGCCCGCAGCGGCAAGAGCACGCTGGCCGTGCGGATGGGCGAGCACCACGGCGGCCCGGTGCACTTCATCGCCACCGCCGAGCCGTTCGACGCCGACCTGCGGGCCCGCATCGAACGCCACCGCGCCGAGCGCCCTGCGGGCTGGACCACCGCCGAGGTCCCCCTCGACCTCACCACCGCGATCGCGGCCACGCCCGCGCAGTCGTTCCTCATCGTCGACTGCCTCACCGTCTGGCTCGCCAACCTCCTCGTTCATGTCATGCCCCCACCTCAGCGGGCTCAGGCGTTCGATGACGTCGGCCGGGCGTTGCGCGAGCGTGGCCAGGTGGGCACGGCGCCGACCGTGGTGGTCAGCAACGAGGTCGGCATGGGCATCCACCCCGACTCCGAAATGGGCCGCGACTACCGCGACGAACTGGGCCGGCTGAACCAGCTGGTCGCATCGCTGGCCGATCGCAGCCTGCTGATGGTGGCCGGCCGCGCCCTGCTCCTGGACAACCCATGGGATCACCTGCGATGAACGACGCACCGGCGAACGACGCACAGGCGAACGACGCACCGGCGAACGACGCACTCGCGAACGACGCACAGGCGAACGACGCACCGGCGAACGACGCACAGGCGAACGACGCACCGGCGAACGACGCACTGGCGAACGACATGGCAGGATGGCTGCGAGTCGCGCTGGCGACGATGCCCGCCCCCGACCTGGCGGCTGGCGACGCGGTGCGGGCGCGGGCCGCCGACATCCTGCGCCCCGCCGGTGCACTGCAACGGCTGGACGAACTGGCCGCGTGGATGGCCGAGTGGCAGGGCACGGCACAGCCCGCGGTGCGCCGGCCGGCCGCATTGATCTTCGCCGCCGACCACGGCGTCGCGGCCGCCGGTGTCAGCAAGTACCCGATCGAGGTGACCGGCGCGATGCTGGCTGCGTTCCGGTCGAACCAGAGCACGGTGACGGCGTTCGCCGCCGCCGCCGGTGCCACCGTGCAGGCCGTCGACGTGGGCGTGGGCCGCCCGACGGGCGACATCCGGGTGGAGCCGGCGCTGTCACCCGAGCGGTTCGACGAGTGCGTCGCCGCCGGCCGCGACGCCGTCGCCGCACTGGATGCCGACCTGCTGGTGATCGGCGAGATGGGCATCGGCAACACCACCGCCGCTGCCGCCGTCGCGGCAGCACTGGGCGAGGGTGCGCCGGCCGACTGGGTGGGCCGCGGCACCGGCGTGGACGACGACGGCCTGGCCCGCAAGCGGGCCGCCGTGGAAGCGGCCGTCGCGCGCATCGCCGGCCAGGCCGACCCGTTGGAGGTGCTGCGGGAAGTTGGCGGTGCCGAGCTGGTGGCGATGGCCGCCGCGGTGATGGCCGCGCGTCTGCGCAACCTGCCAGTGCTGCTCGACGGCTACGTGGTGACGGCAGCCGTGCTGCCGCTGGAAGTGGCGCTGCCGGGCGCGCTCGCGCACTGCCAGGTGGGCCACTGCAGCGCCGAGCCCGGCCACCGGCGGCTGGTGCAGCGCCTCGGCATGCAGCCGCTGCTGGATCTGGGCATGCGCCTCGGGGAGGGCTCGGGTGCGATGGCCGCCGTGCCGCTGGTGCGCATGGCCTGCGCCGGCATCACCGACGTACCCACCTTCGCCGAGTTCTTCGCCTGACCCGCCCAGCCCCCACCCGGCCCGCCCCCACCCGGCCGTCCCCCGCTGACCCCACCCGACCCACCCAACCCCACCCCGGCCGACCCCGGCTTCTGGGGCTGCATCGTTCCAAACCGGCATCTGGGGCTGGATCGTCTCGAACTCCGGAACGATCGGCGAGGGACTCGCGCCCACAACCGCCCCGCCGTCGCCCCGCAACTGCCCGCCACGGACGCCGATCGTCCACAATGGGTCCGGTGGGCCTCCTCGCTGCGCTGCAGTTCCTCACCCGGGTGCCGATCCGGCTGCGCCGTGAGCCGTCACTGCCGGCCACTGTCGCATGGTTCCCGCTGGCCGGCGCACTGATCGGCGCGGCCGTCGGTGGCGTCGCCGCGGGTATGTGGCAGCTCGCTCCACCGCTCGTCGCCGCCACCGTCGCGATCACGATCGGCCTGCTGATCACGGGCGCATTCCATGAGGACGGGCTGGGCGACGTTGCCGACGCGTTCGGCGGCGGCTGGACCGTGGAGCGGCGGCTGGAGATCCTGAAGGACAGCCGCCACGGCACCTACGGCGTCGCCGCGATGTGCGCGTCGATCGTGGTGCGCATGGTCGCGCTCGGCTCGTTGCCCGGCCCGGCCACGATGTTCGCTGCCGCCATCGCCGCGCACACGATGGGACGCGTGGCCGCTGTGGGCATGGCCGGCACGATGCGGCTGGCAACGCACACCGGCCTCGGCGCCGACTACGGGCGCGGCACCACCCCGCTGCGGGCGACGGTGGGTGGCGCTGCGGGTGTTGCTCTCACGGCCCTGGCCGTCGGCTGGTGGGTGGGCCCGCTGGCCACCGCCGCACTGGCCACCGCACTGGCCACCGGCGCGCTGGCCCGCCGCAAGATCGGCGGCATCAGCGGCGATGTGCTGGGCGCCGCCGAGCAGGTGGCCGAGTGCCTGTGCCTCGTCGTGCTGTCCGGCCTGGCCACGCACCACCAACTCTGGTGGGCCTGACCGGTGGCGCCGGCACCGCTCTCGCAGCGGACCGAATTCGGCGCGACGGCGATCAAAGACGCGGGGTTGACAGCCCGGGCTCACTCCACCAGATCGACGGGCGGCAGGGCGTAGCCGCCGGAGAAGCCGGATTGCAGCACAGCCAGCAACGGCTCGACATCGCCGCGCCAGCGCAGGCCACGGATCTGCGCGGGGGAACGCCGAGCCGAGAAGGAACGCAGCACCTCGAAGGCCGTGCCCGCCACCTGCGCCCGGTTCGCTCCGGCTTCCGTACCCAGCACCCGGACCTCTGCACCGGCGTGCACCGCCACCACTCCCCACGACGCGTCGCAGAGCATCTGGTGGAGAAACCCGAGGTAGTGGTCCAGCGCCACCGCCACGGTGAGCGCGTGGTCGTCGGCCGGCAGGCGCAGCGCTCCGCGCACATCCTGGTGGTGGGCGTGCAGGTCGGCCACGAAGTGGCAGCCCTCGCCGTACCCGAACAGCCGCAGGCCGTCCTCGAACCCGGGCGCTTCGCGGTCCCACTCCGCCACCAGTTCGTCGATCGTTGTGCCGGCACGGGCAGCCACCTGCCGCGCGGTCCAGGCTGAGGCGCCCTCGTCGCCGGCCGCGGGGAAGCGCTGCGCGTTCAGGTCGGCGGGCAGGCCCACCGCGTGCGCCAGCACGTCGCGCACACGCCACTCGGGCGCGGCCGGCACCATCGTCAGCAGCGCGTCGGCCGGCACGCCACGAACCGTCGCAATGAACCGCTGACGCACTGCCTCGTACACGTCGCCGGCGTCCACCGTCGCCTGCCGCTGCGCTGCATCACTCATGCCGCGGTTCTAGCATTTGCCGGTCACCGAAGTCCGCCGCCCGGCCGGGTGCGGGCTCAGCTCGCGTCGGCCATCCGCCGCACGGCCTCGCGCAGCACGCCCGACGAGGTGGCGAAGTTCAGGCGGGCGAAGCCGTGGCCTTCGACACCGAAGTTGGGGCCCTCGCTGAGCTGCACCCCACGCCTGGCGAAAGCAACCGCCGGGTCGTCGCCCAGCCCCAGCGCGCGGCAGTCCAGCCATGCCAGGTAGGTGGCCAGCGGCGGAACGTAGCCAACCGCCGGCAACTGCTCGGCCAGCAGCGCTGCCAGCAGGGTGCGCTGTCCGTCGAGGTGGGCCAGCGCCGCGGCCAGCCACTGGTCGCCGTCGCGCCACGCAGCCTCGGCCGCCGCCGCGCCCATCAGGTTGGTGGCGCCGAACAGGTGATCGGGCACGGAACGCAGGCGCTCGTCGACCCACGCGGGCCCGACGTGCATGATCGCGTAGCGCAGCGCCGCCACGTTGAACGCCTTCGACGCGGCATGGATGGTGACGGTGCGCTCGGGGGCGTACAGCGCCATCGGCTGGTGCACGTGCGGCGCGTACGTGAGGTCGGCGTGGATCTCGTCGCTGATGATCAACAGCTCGTGCCGCTCGGCCAGCGCGGCGAGCGACTGCAGTTCGGCGGTGGAGAACACGTGGCCGGTGGGGTTGTGCGGGTGGCACAGCAACAGCACCTTCGCCGGGTCGGCCTGCAGCTGGCGGTCGAGCGCCTCGTGGTCGAACGCCCAACCGCTCGGCGAAGCAGCCGAACGCGCGGCCGGCACCCGCACCAGCCGCCGGCCGTTGTCCTCCACGCTGTGCAGGAACGGCGGGTACGACGGCGTGTGCACCACCACTCGGTCGCCCGGCTGGGTGCACAGGTGCAGCACCATCTGGATGCCCTGCACCACGTCGTTCAGCTCGCGGGTGTCCCCTTCAGCGATGCGCCAGCCGTAGCGCGCCGCGCAACGATCGACGAACACACCGCTGGCCGGCGAGCCGCCGGTGTAGTGCTTCCAGTCGGGGTAGCCCAGGTCGCCGGCATCGAGCACCCGCCGCATCGCGGCGACGACGGCCGGGGGCGGCGCGAAGTCCATGTCGGCCACCCACGCCGCGACCACGTCGGGGTTGCGGTGCCACTTCACCCCCGGCTTGGCCTGCAACCGAGCCAGCGAGAGCGAATCGAAGTCGAACGAAATGGCAGCGGGCGCGGGCGTGGGGGTCACGCCCACCGACGTTACGCCGCGACCCAGGCCTGGATGCGACGGATGCCTTCCTCCATGTCGGCGTCGGCCAGCGCGAAGCTGAACCGCGCATAGCCGGGCGTGCCGAACGCCTCGCCCGGCACGAACGCGACCTTCGCCTCGCCGAGGATGGCGTCGGCCAGCTCCAGCGTGGTGGCCGAGACCGTGCCGTTGGGGCCGAGCGGGCGGCCGAGCAGCGACGAGAAGTTGGGGTAGCAGTAGAACGCACCCTGCGGCACGATCGCGCTGACACCCGGGATCTCGTTGAGCATGCGGTGCATGGTGGTGGCGCGGCGACTGAACGCCTCGCGCATCATCGCCACTGCCGACAGGTCGCCCGACACGGCCTCGAGCGCGGCGATCTGCGCCACGTTCGACACGTTGGAGGTGCTGTGCGACTGGAAGTTGGTGGCGGCCTTCATGATGTCGGACGGCCCGATCATCCAGCCGACGCGCCACCCCGTCATCGCATACGTCTTGGCGACACCGTTGACGATGACACACTGGTTCGCCAGCTCGGGCACGACGGTGGGCATGGAGACGAACCGGTTGTCGCCGTAGACCAGGTGCTCGTAGATCTCGTCGGTCAGCACCCACACGCCCTTCTCGACAGCCCAGCGGCCGATGGCCTCCACCGCGGCGGGCGAGTAGATCGCGCCGCTGGGGTTGTCGGGGCTGACGAACAGCAGCACCTTGGTGCGCGGCGTCAGCGCGGCATCGAGCTGCTCGATGGTGGCCTTGAAGCCGGTGGTCTCGTCGGTCTGCACGATGACCGGCACACCGCCGGCGAGCGTGATGGCCTCGGGGTACGTGGTCCAGTACGGGGCCGGGCAGATGACCTCGTCGCCCGGATCGCACAAGGCGGCGAAGGCGGTGAACACGGCGTGCTTGCCGCCGTTGGTGACCAGCACCTGGCTGGCCTGACAGCTGAACCCGCTGTCGCGAAGCGTCTTGGCGGCGATGGCCTCGCGCAGCGCGGGCAGGCCGGCGGCCGGCGAGTACTTGTGCATCTTCGGGTCGCGGCAGGCGCGCACCGCGGCCTCGACGATGTTCTCCGGTGTGGGGAAGTCGGGCTCGCCGGCACCGAAGCCGATGACGTTCTCGGCCCCGTCCTTCAACGCCTGGGCCTGGAGGGCCTTGGCCTTGGCGTCCACAGCCAAGGTGGCGGACTCGGCGATGGCGGCGAGACGAGCTGACGTTCGGGAAACGGGGCGGTTCACAAAGGGGCCTTTCGGTGCAGCAACGATGCGATTCTACGGGCCTGCGCAGCTGCCGCCCCTGAGGATTTCGTTCATTGCCTTTGTCGAACGGCCTCGGTGTGACGAGACTGTGAGCGTGACCGCCGACCCCAGCACCATCACCATCCCCCGCGCCCTGCTCCCCGTCGATGGGCGCTTCGGCTGCGGCCCCTCCAAGGTGCGCGCCGAGCAAGTGCTCGCGCTGGCCAAGGCCAACACCAACCTGCTGGGCACCTCGCACCGCCAGCCGCCGGTGAAGCACCTCGTCGGCTCCGTGCGCGAAGGGCTGAAGCAGCTGTTCGGCCTGCGCAAGGACTGGGAGATCGTGCTCGGCAACGGTGGCTCCACCATGTTCTGGGACGTCGCCACCTTCGGCCTCATCCGCGAGCAGAGCCAGCACTACGTGTTCGGCGAGTTCTCCTCGAAGTTCGCCGAGGCTGCGGCCGCTGCGCCCCACCTCGGCCAGCCGGTCATCGTCAAGAGCGAGCCGGGCACCCACCCGGCCATCGAGGAGTCGTCGCCCGAGGGAGTCGACGTCGTCGCGCTCACGCACAACGAGACGTCCACGGGCGTGGCCATGCACTTGCGCCGCCCCGAGGGTGACGCACTGGTGGTGGTCGACGCCACGTCCGCCGCCGGCGGCCTGCCGTGGATCCAGGACGAGGTCGACGTGTACTACTTCGCCCCGCAGAAGTGCTTCGCCGGCGATGGCGGGCTGTGGCTGGCAGCGTGCTCGCCCGCTGCCGTGCAGCGCATCCGCGAGATCGGTCACAGCGACCGCTGGCAGCCCGCGTCGCTGAACCTGATGACGGCACTGGACAACTCCGTCGCCAACCAGACCTACAACACGCCCGCGCTGGGCACCCTCGTGCTGCTCGACGAGCAGATCAAGTGGATGCTGGGCAACGGCGGGCTCGACTGGTGCATCAGCCGCACCCGCGCCTCCGCGGCCAACCTCTACGGCTGGGCCGAGAAGTCGTCGTACGCCACCCCGTTCGTGGCCGACCCGATGCAGCGCTCCAGCGTCGTCGGCACCATCGACCTCGCAGGCGTGGAAGCCCACGACGTGAACGCCGCGCTGCGCGCCAACGGCATCGTCGACACCGACAGCTACCGCAAGCTGGGCCGCAACCAGCTGCGAGTCGGCATGTTCCCCGCCATCGAACCCGACGACGTTGCCGCACTCACCGCCTGCATCGACCATGTGGTGGATGCCCTCGCTGGAGCGAGGCGGGGCTCACCACGGCTGTCTCTGGCCTGGACCCGCTGCACCAGCCGATCATGGTGCTCGCGCTGCGTGGCTTGTTCGACATCGCCGAGGTGGCCACCGACGCGGTCGACACGCTGGCCACCGGCCGGGTGGCGCCGGTCATCGCCTCCATCGACCCCGACCCCTTCTTCGACTTCACCCAGGAGCGGCCGCAGGTGGAGTTCACCGACGACGAGGAACGCCGCATCCGCTGGCCCGAGAACGAGTTCCGCCTGGCGCGCTTCGCCGGCAAGGCGCACGACCTCGTGCTGCTCTGCGGTGTCGAGCCGCACCTGCGCTACGCCACCTTCGCCGACGCCATCATTCGCGTCGCCACCGAACTTGGTTGCGAGGTGGTGGTCACCCTCGGCGCTGCACCGGAGGCCACGCCCCACTCGCGCCCCGCCCACGTCGTGGGCAGCAGCACGAACGACGGGCTGGTTCGTGCCCTCGGCCTCGGCCGCCCGCAGTACCAGGGCGTCACCGGTCTGGTGGGCGTGCTGCAGGAGCGGCTCGACCGCGCCGGCATCCCCGCGGTGTCGCTGCGCGTGGGCGTGCCGCACTACCTGGGCAACGCCAAGCACCCGCAGTCGTCGGCCGCGCTGCTACGCCACCTGGAGCACGTGCTGGGAGTGCCCACCGGCCACGCCGCGCTGAACGAAGACGCGATGCGGTGGCGCACCCTGCACGACGAAGCCGTCGCCGAAGACGACCAGGCCGCTCGCTACGTGGCGATGCTGGAACACGACTACGACCGGCGGATGGAAGCCAACATGCCTACCGGCGACGACCTTGCCGCGGAGTTCGAGAAGTTCCTCCGCGACCAGCGCGACGACCCCGACAACCCCGCCCACTAGCCCGCCCGCAACCCCAACCCCTACAGCCGAACTTAAGTTCTGCACGCGAACTTAAGTTCTGCACGCGCGGGCACGCGAGCACCCGCACTCGTTCAGAGATCGGCCGACAGGGTACGCACGTCGTACGCGCCGGCCCACCCGTCGAGCGTGACGAGTACGGCGCTGCGCTCCTGCGCCTGCGCGATCAGCATCCGATCGAACGGATCGCAATGGTGCATCGGCAGAGCCGCGGCAACCACCGCGTCTGCCCGCTCGATGGGCACCACCCGCACCCCGCTGCGTTCCAGTTCGTCCCACAACGTCGCGGGGGCACGCAACCGGCCCTGAGCTGCCTTGATCGATGCCTCCCACACACTGGCCACGCTGACCATCACGTCGTTGTCCAGGCGAGCGATGGCCGAGTGAGTCGTGACGCCCAGCCGCTGCGGCTCGGCGACCATCCACAGCGCCACGTGAGTGTCGAGGAGCAGTGCGGTCACTGAGTGCCGCCCTCGAGCGCGCCGTTCTCGAGCGTGCCCTTCTCGAGTGCGCCCTCGAACAGCGCGATCAGATCGTCGTCGGCAACATCGAAGTCGTCGCTGATCCACACCTGGCCGGCCAGCGCACCGAACACCCGTTGCGGCCGCTGCTCCAGCGGAACCAACCGCGCGACCGGCTTGCCGGCGCGGCCGATCACGATCTCCTCGCCCGCAGCCGCTCGATCGAGCAGTCGCGAGAGATGCGTCTTGGCATCGTGCACGTTCACCAACATGGACTCAGCTTAGTCCAGTCCGTGTCGTGCAGTCGCTGCGCGACTCGCCCCGTTGGCGGTCACCCGCTGGCGGCGGCGAGTTGCTCCTCGGTGACACCGCAACGCGTGGCCGAGGCCACCAGCAGTGCATCGACTTCCGGCGGGCGCGGCGTGCTGGCGATGCCCATTGCGATCAGATCGCCCTCGGGGGTGGTGGTCACCAGATCGACCGCCGCACAGTTGGCCACGCCCGGGTCGACCCCGGCGCCCACCAGTGCATCGAAGAACGTGCCGGCCACCAGCCCCTCCGGCTTCTCGGCCGGCCCGGGGGGCAGCGTCGCGTCGGGAGCCAACGAGGTGGTGGGAGCGATCGTGGTGCTGGGCGGAATGGTGGCGGGGGCCTCGGCGATGTCGGTCATGCGCGGCGCTGCGGCCACCGTCGCGTCGTCGTCGGTGGCGTTCACCACCATCACCAGGCCGGCGGACAGCAGCACCGCGCCAGCTACCCAGGCAATCGCCTGGCTACGGCGCGAGCGTTCGGTGCGGGCCACCTCACCCATGGCCAGGAAGCCGAGGTTGTCGGCCGCCTTCACCAGCGGCGGCACCACCACCAGGGCGGCCAGCAGGGCGACTGCGATGTTGATCGTGACCACCATGCCGAAGTCGGCCAGCAGCGGCAGCGACGAGAACATCAGCACCGCGAAGCCGCCCAGCGTGGTGAGGGCCGAGGTGAAGAAGGCGCGACCGGTGCGCTGGGCGGCGACTCGGGTGCTGGTCTCGGGGTCCAGCCCGCGGGCGCGTTCTTCGGCGTAGCGGTCCACCAGCAGCACCGCGAACTCGGCACAGGTGGCCACAACGAGCGGGCCGCCGACGGTGGTCAGCGGGCTGAGCGTGATGTCCAGCGCGCGCACCAGTGCGGCCGAGGCGCCCACGGCGAGCAGCACCGGGATCATCGTCAGCAGGCCGCGAGCGAGGTCGCGGTAGCGCAGCACGATGAACGCGCCCACCAGCAACAGGGCCACGATGGTCAGCTCCGCCCGGTTGGCGGTGATGTTCTCCAGCAGCCCGACACCGACCACGGCGAGACCGCCGGTCGTGGCCGAGGCATGCAACGGCAGCGCGGCGCCGTCACCAGGGTCGGTGATCAGCGATTGCACCCGGGCGAGCACGGTCGCGCGCTCTTCCAGCGACGACGGGCCCACCTGGAACAGCACGTTGGCGGCGTTGCCGTCGTCGGCCACCATCAGCGTCTTCAGCGACGCCGGAGCCACCTGGTACGCCTGCAGCAGGTCGAGCCCGGTGGGCGGCAACGCGGCGGCACCCGGCACCTCCATCAACCAGCCGACGGTGGTGACCAGGCTGGACGCCTCGGCCAGCTGCGGGTTGGCCGCCATCGCCTGGCTGACCAGGTCCATCTGGAAGGCGCCCATCTGGTCGGTGAACACTCCGTTGGCGGCCACGTCGGGATCGGCCTGCACGAAGACACCCAGCGTGGAGGCGAACCCGGCCTCGTGCTCCAGCGTGCGCGCGTTCTTGATCGCGGTGCTGTCCTGGTTGGCCCAGTTGATCGGGTCGCTCTCGATGCGCGAGCCGGTCTCCACCGACAGGCCCACGACCGGGATCACCACGGCCACCAGCACGAGCGGCAGCACCGCCCACTTCGGCAGGCTGCCCAGCACGCGCACCGTGGCCTCCACCCAACCCGGCTGCGGGTCGTGGTCGGTGGGCGACCGGCGCTCGCGGGCGCCCATCACGGCCAGCGGCACGACGATGCCGGCGGCCAGCAGGGCGACGATGCCCAGCGACAGCAGCACACCGAAGTCCTGCACCATCGGCACCTTGGAGATCTTCACCGTCAAGAAGGCGATGACGGCCGCAACGGTGGCGGCCAACAGCGGTGGCCCCAGGTGGTGCATCGTCGCCCCGAACGGGTTGCCGGAGTGCTGCGAGCGCTCCTCCTCGACGCGGTTCTGCACCTGAATGGAGAACTCGATGCCCAGTCCGATGAGGATCGGCAGACCGGCGATGGTCACCAGCGACAGCTTGGTGCCGGTGAAGCCGAAGGCACCGAAGCCCCACAGCACGCCCACCACCATGCCCAGCAGCGGCAGCAGGCGCCAGCGCACCTTGAACGCCACGACCAAGATGACCATCATCACCAGCACGGCGATGGCGCCCAGCGTCAGCATGCCGCCCTGCAAGTAGTCGTTGATGTCGGTGAGGAACGTGGGCGTACCGGTGATCGTGAGCGCCGCGTTCTCGAACTGCTGGCGGCCGAACGCCTGCTTCACGGCATCGGAGCCCACGGCCAGATCGTCGAGCGCGGCGTTGCCCTGCAGCACGGCGGCGAACACAGCGTGCCGCGAGTCGGGGATGAACGCCCGCAACGGCCTGCGCACCACCAGCTCACCGTCGGGCGGGGCCAGCACGGAGCCGTCGGCCGCCGTGAAGCCGGCGTTGTCGAACAGCAGGAACTCCACCCACGCCGGGTTGTCCAACGACATCTCGCCGGCGGCCGACACACGAGCGAGCGTCAGCGCCTGGTCGGCCTCGCGGGCCACCTTGCCGGCCTCGGTGGGCTCGCGGTCCACAGCCCGGCCGAGGATCTGCAACGCCACCCCCTGCGCGATCAGGTCGTTGCTCCACTGCAGCAGCGCCACCGGCGAGACCACCGAGGTGACCGCCGCGCTCTGACCGAGCTCGGCCTCCACCGCATTCAGCGCCTGGATGTTGGCGCTGGTGAACAGCGACGCCACCGTCGAGCCCTCCGGCACGGTGAACAGCACCACCATGTTCTCGCCGCCGAACAGTTGCTGGTACTCGCTGTTGTCCTTGGCCACTTGCGAGGCCGGGTCCATGTAGCTGTCCTGGCCGGTCGCGAAATCCAGCCGGTTCAGGCCCAGCGCGAACACTGCGGTCACCACCAGTACCGCCACCAACGTCGCCGCAGTCCTGCGGCTCAGCAACTCACCGATCGATCGCCACCAGCGGGTCATGTCTGTTCCCCTCCAACGTCCAACTCGCCTTCGACCTTACGGGGCCTTCGAGTGCGGTTCCAGGGCCGTATGTCCCCTGAGATGTGCCTCGCGTAACTGCTCCGACGCGCTCGGGCGGGCCATACTCGCGACATGGAGGGCGACGGGCACAGCGGCACTCGCACAAGCGCACGGCGCCTCGTCGCGCAGCGCCTCAGCGGCCCGCTGGCCGCGGCAGCCGTCGCGGTCGCCGTTGCTGCCACCGGCTACGTGCTGATCGAAGGCTGGGACTGGTTCGACGCGATCTACATGTCCACCATCACGCTCGGCCAGGTGGGTTACGGCGAGGTGCACCCGCTGACCGGCTCCGGCCGGGCCTGGACGATCGTCGTCATCGTCGCCGGCTTCGGCGTGTTCGTGTACTCCGCCGCCTCGCTGACCGCCCTGTTCCTGTCGGGCGAGGTGAAGTCGGCGATCCGAGAGAAAGCGAGGGCCAGGGTGCGAGCACACCTGCACGACCACGTGGTGATCTGCGGCTTCGGCCGTGTCGGCCGTTCGGCCACCGAGGCCACCGTGCGCAGCGGTCGCGCCTGCGTGGTCATCGACACCCACGAGGCGGTCGAACCAGCGGTGTCGGCCGCCGGAGCCGTCTTCCTGTGCGGCGACGCGCGCGATGCCACCGTGCTGCGCCACGCGGGCGTCGGCCGCGCGGCAGCGTTGATCACCAGCCTCGACGATCCGTCGAACGCCGTGGTCGCACTGACCGCGCGCTCCCTGTCGCCCGACTTGCGCATCGTCGCCCGCGCCACCGATGTCTCGTGGCGCAACCGGCTGATGCGGGCCGGCGTCTCGCACGTGGTGCCGGTGTACGAGAGCGTGGGAACCAGCCTGGCCGCCACCGCCCTCGACGCCGAGGTGCGGGGTGTGCTGCCCATCGCCGGCACCGACATGCGCGTCGAGGAAGTGGAGGTGGGCGATAGCTCGCAGGCCGAGGGCCTGGAACTGCGGGCGTTGATGGAGCTGGTGACCGACGTGCACATCCTCGGGCTGCAGCGCGACGACCAGCTGCGCCGCTGGCACGAGGCCGACGAGCCGCTGGCCGCGGGCGACATGCTGGTGGTGATGGGCAGCGCGCAGGCGCTGGGCCGCCTGAACGCGATGTTGCGGCACGACTCGCGGTCGGAGGCCTGAGGCCCCCGACCGCCGTTCAGTCGTTGCTCAGCCGCGGCTGAGCGAGAGTGCTCAGCCGCGGGCGGCGGCGAAGCCCAGCTCGAGGTCGGCGATGATGTCGTCGATCGTCTCCAGACCGACGCTGAGCCGCACGAGGCCCGGCCGCACGCCCGTGCTGGCCTGCTCGTCGGCGGTGAGCTGGCTGTGGGTGGTGCTGGCGGGGTGGATCACCAGACTGCGCACGTCGCCGATGTTGGCCACGTGGCTGTGCAACTGCAAGCCCTCGACGAACTTCTGGCCGGCCTCGCGTGCCGTGCTGCCTTCCGGGGCGACGATGTCGAACGCAAGGATGCTGCCGTACCCCTTGCCCTGGCCGTACACGCGCAGGCGGTCGTGCCACGGGCTGGTCTCCAGCCCGGCGTAGGCGACAGCTTCCACCTGCGGGTGGGCGACCAGGTACTTGGCCACCTTGTCGGCGTTCTCGAAGTGGCGCTCCATGCGCAGGCTCAGCGTCTCCAGGCCCTGCAGGATCAGGAACGCGTTGAACGGCGAGATGGCCATGCCGAGGTCGCGCAGCATCTGCACGCGAGCCTTCAGGATGAAGCTGCCCGCGCCCAGCGCCGGCCAGTAGGCCAGGCCGTGGTAGCTGGGGTCGGGCTCGGTGAAGTTGGGGAAGCGCCCGCTGGCACCGAAGTCGAACTTGCCGCTGTCGATGATGGCCCCGCCGATCGACGTGCCATGGCCGCCGGCGAACTTGGTGAGGCTGTGCACCACGATGTCGGCGCCCCACTCGATCGGCCGCACCAGGTAGGGCGTGGGCACGGTGTTGTCGACGATCAGCGGGATGCCGTTGTCGTGGGCGATCTTGCTGATGCTGTCGATGTCGAACACGTCGTTGCGCGGGTTGGCCAGCACCTCGCCGTAGAACGCCTTGGTGTTGGGGCGGATGGCGGCACGCCACTGCTCGAGGTCGTGCGGATCGTCGACGAACGTGACCTCGATCCCCAGCTTCGGCAGCGTGTAGTGGAACAGGTTGTAGGTGCCGCCGTACAGCGACGGGCTGGCGACGATGTGGTCGCCGGCCTCGGCCAGCGTCAGGATGGCCAGCGTCTCGGCCGCCTGGCCGCTGCTGACTGCCAGCGCACCGGGCAAGCCGATGGCGGTGATGCAGCCGCCCTCCAGCGAGTTGATCCGCGCCTCCAGCGCCCCCTGCGTGGGGTTCATGATGCGGGTGTAGATGTTGCCCACCTCGGCCAGTGCGAACAGGTTCTGCGCGTGCGCCGCATCGCGGAACTCGTAGCTGGTGGTCTGATAGATCGGCACCGCACGGGCGCCAGTGGTCGGGTCGGGCTCGCCGCCGACGTGGATCTGCCGTGTCTCGAAACCCCAGGAGTCGCTCATAGGTGCGAGACCATAGCCGTCCGATTCCCGACCTATCAAGTCGGAATTCCGCGAACTCAAGTTCTACAGAACTCGAGTTCTGCGCGCGGACTTAAGTTCGCGCTCCGGCGGCCGGTCGACGGCGGGTCAGTCGTGCAGGATGATCCCGCAGGCGTGCGCGAGGTTGTTGGCCCTGTCGATGTCGAACGTGTAGGTCGCCCGATCCGGCGACTTGCGCACGGACACGATGTGCCGGTGGCCGTCGGTGCGCGCGTGCAGATCGGTGTCGAGGCGGGCGTTCGTCCACAGGTGTGGATCGACGACCGTCAGCAGGGCGTCACCCGAACGCAGCGACTGTGCCTCCAACCACCGCCCGTCGGGGCCGAGGAACGCTTGGGTCGGGGTGCAATGCACCAGGGTTCCGTCGTCGAGCCGCACCTCCACCACCTCCATGTCGTGCGACAGGCGCCGGGCCGACAGCAGCCGCGCCATGTGCATGCTGCCGTCCTCGTGGATCGCGTAGACCGCGTGGTGCACGCCCCGCCCGAGGTGCTCGACCAGCTCGGCAATCGAGATGCTGTGCCCGTCCATCAGCGCGATCCGCGTGTCGCCGCACACGAACCCGCCCTTGAGGCTCGCCGGCTGCGGCTCGATGTGGAAGTTCACGAGAGAGACTCTCCCACAACACCGGAACGCGGAATGGCGCCACCCTCCGACGGAGGATGGCGCCATTCATGCCTGCAGCACTGGCACGTCAGCCACCGCTGACGTCGGCGACCGTGCCAGATGGCCTCGCTCCGCTCGGCAGGTCGCCGAGCCAAACCTGATCAGCCCCCAGAGACGTCGGCGACCTTCTGCTTACCGGCGCCGAGGAAGGGCATCATCGCGCGCAGCTGGCTGCCGACTTCCTCGATCTGGTGCCCGCGGCCCGCGGCCTGCAGCTCCTTCATCTTGGCCCGGCCGCCTTCGCTCTCGGCGATCCACTCCTTGGCGAACTTGCCTGTCTGGATCTCCTTGAGGATCTTCTTCATCTCCAGCTTGGTCTTCGGGTTCACCACGCGCGGGCCGCGGGTGAGGTCGCCGTACTCGGCGGTGTCGCTGATGCTGTAGCGCATGCCGGCGATGCCTTCCTCGTACATCAGGTCGACGATCAGCTTCACCTCATGCAAGCACTCGAAGTAGGCCATCTCGGGCTGGTAGCCGGCCTCGACCAGCGTCTCGAAACCGGCCTGCACCAGCGACGTGACACCGCCGCACAGCACGGCCTGCTCGCCGAACAGGTCGGTCTCGGTCTCTTCGCTGAACGTGGTCTCGATCACGCCGGCGCGAGCGCCGCCGATGGCGTCGGCGTACGACAGGGCCAGCGCGTGTGCGCCACCCGTCGCGTCCTGGTGCACGGCGATGAGGGCCGGCACGCCGCCGCCCTCGGTGTACGTGCGGCGCACGAGGTGGCCGGGGCCCTTGGGGGCGATCATGATCACATCGACCGTCTTCGGCGGGCGGATGCGCTTGAAGCGGATGTTGAAGCCGTGCGCGAACGCGAGGGCCTTGCCCTTGCGCATGTGCGGCTTGATGAACTCCTCGTACGTCGCCTTCTGCTCGGTGTCGGGCATGGTCAGCATGATCACGTTCGCCCACTTCGCGGCGGCGGCGATGTCCATCACCTTCAGGCCGGCGGCCTCGGCCTTGGCGGCCGACTTGCTGCCT
>JAUSLQ010000110.1 GCA_030645675.1 Actinomycetota bacterium
CATGTATCCGCCGATGGAGATGGACAACGGCGTCTACTACATGAAGCCGATGAACTGCCCGATGCACCTGCTCGTGTTCAAGAGCCGGCAGCGCTCGTATCGGGAGCTCCCCGTGCGGTTCTTCGAGCTGGGCAACGTGTACCGCTACGAGCGGGCGGGCACGTTGCACGGCTTGCTGCGCATCCGTGGCTTCACCCAGGACGACAGCCACATCTTCTGCACGCGCGAGCAAGCAGCCGACGAGATCAAGTCGCTGCTCGATTTCGTGATCAGCGTCCTGAAGGCGTTCGGGTTCACCGAGTTCACGGCCAACCTCAGCACGAAAGACCCGAACAAGTACGCCGGCGACGACGATGCGTGGGACGCGGCCACCGAGGCGCTGCGCGCGGCGCTGGAGAGTTACGGGCTGGACTACAAGCTGAAGGAGGGCGACGCCGCCTTCTACGGCCCGAAGATCGACATCGACGTGCGCGACGCCATCGGCCGCACGTGGCAGCTGAGCACCATCCAGTACGACTTCAACCTGCCCGAACGGTTCGAGCTGGAGTACGTCGGCGCCGACAGCGCCCGTCACCGGCCGATCATGTTGCACCGCGCCCTGTTCGGTTCCATCGAGCGCTTCTTCGGCGTGCTGATCGAGCACTACGCCGGCGCGTTCCCGACCTGGATGGCCCCGCTGCAGGCGCGGGTACTGCCCGTGGCCAGCGCCCACCAGGAGTACGCCGAGGCCGTGGTGGCCAGACTGCAGGCCGAGGGCTTCCGCGTCGACCTGGTCGACGCCGGCGACCAGCTGGGCAAGCGCATCCGCACCGCCAAGATGGAGAAGATCCCCTTCGTGCTGGTGGTGGGCGACGACGACGTGGCCGGAACGACGCTGGGCGTCAACCCTCGCGGTGGTGAGGTGGAGCGTGGCGTCGGCCTCGACGAGTTCGTGGCCCGCATGCACGGCGAGATCGCCGAACAGCTCGCCAACGTCTGACCTCGCCAGGCGGCTCAGGCCCTTTCAGGCGGCGATCACCTCGACGTCGATCACGGCGCCCAGCTCGGCGACGCTGATCTGGAAGTGGTCGCCGACGAAGAACATCTCGCCGAGCGGATCCGACGTCTCGCTGTCGCCTGCGGCCAGCACCGCGCCACCGTCACCGAAGCCGATGGTGGCATCACCCTCGGCGTTGTTGATGAAGGTCATCGCGAACGACTCTGGCACCTGAATGCACTCCGGGGCGGGCAGCCCGTCCACCAGCACACCGTCGTCGGTGACCAGCACCTCCACCGGCTCGTGCTCGATGGTGGCCTGGTAGCACGCCGCCGGGGGAGCGGTGGGTGCCACCAACGTCGAAGCGATGGTGGGCGGCCGACCCACGGTCGTGGCGGGCGCGGTGGTGGGTGCGACGGTGGTGGGTGCGACGGTGGTGGGCGCGACGGTGGTGGGTGCTGCTGCCGTGGCCCCGGTGGTGGCGCTCGATCGCTGCACGGAGGAGGCGCACGACGCGAACGTCGCCACGGCCAACGGCGTGAGGATGAGTGTGAAGTGGCGTGTGCAGCTGCGTGTGAAGTGACGTGGGCTCATGCCGTCCAAGAGCAGCGCGCTCGTGCGAGCTGTCGGTTTTCGGGCAGGTTTCACGCACGTGGCACGGACACCAGGAGCTCGTCGCGCAGTTCGTGTGGGTCGGCGTGTACCCCGCGGGCGGCGAACCAGGTGCAGATGTTCACGCAGTCGCGCAACAGGTACTCGAAGCCCTGCGGGTTACCGACCACGTCCATCGCCTGCGGCAGGTCGATGAGCACCAGCCGCCCCTGGTGCACCAGCACGTTGTATGCGGAGAGGTCGCCGTGGGCGTAGCCGGCCTCGGCCAGGGCCACCAGCACCTGCCGCATCTGGTGGTACAGGTGGGCCGCCTCGCGGCTGTCGGGGCGCAGCTGGGCCAGGCGTGGCGCGGCGACGCCCTCCGGAGTGCCGATGAACTCCATCATCAGCTCGGTGCCCTGCAACTGCACCGGGTACGGCACGGCCGCCCCGGCGCGCCACAGGCGCGACAGCACAGCGAACTCGGCGGCGGCCCACTGCCCTGCGATCAGCTCGCGGCCGAACTCGGTGCGGGTGGCCATCGCCCGGTTCTCGCGGCTGCGTCGCACGCGCCGACCTTCCAGGTAGCCGGCGTCGCGGTGGAACATGCGGTGCTGGGCGTCGCGGTAGCGCTTCACCGCCATCAGCACCTCACGGCCGTCGTGGGCGCGGCGCAGCAGCGAGACGTCGGCCTCCTTGCCGGTCTTCATCACCCCCAGGTCGGTGTCGATGGCCGCCGGGGAGGTGAGCACCCAGCCGGGCAACGGCTGCGGGCCGTGGGCGGCGTCGGGGTAGCTGCTCCACGACGGCTCGTCGGGGTCGTGCTCGGGGTCGTGCTCCGGGTTGGGGGACAGGTCGTTGGGGGGCAGGTCGTTGGGGGGCAGGTCGTTGGGGGGCAGGGAGAGTGTGAAGTCGTCGTCGTCGAAACGGCGGCGTGAACGCGTGGCCACTGAGGGGCTCCTTGTGCGAGTCGGTGCGATCGGAAACGGCACCGAGCCGGCGGCCGCAGCGGGCCGGGCGAGGGTGCCTAGGAAAGGGCGAGGGCGCGGGGCACGGAGGCGATGGTGTTCATCGTGTCTCCCTTCCTCACGCGCACACGGCGCAGCCGACTTCGTACATCTTCAACCTACAGTGCGTTCTGTGGCCTCGCCAGATAATTTCGCTGCGTGACTGCACTCGATCGAATCTGGAACGGCTGGCGCTCGCAGTACGTGAACGAGTCGGGCAGCAGGGTGCCCGACGCCGAAGGCAGCGTGTTCACCCAGATCCTCGCGTCGGGCCTGTCCGACGAGGACTGCTACGTGGTGCACCGCGGGCCACTGACCTTCGCCATCCTCAACGCGTTCCCGTACACGTCGGGTCACCTGATGGTGCTGCCCTACCGCGAGGTCGCCAACCTGGAAGACCTCACCGATGCCGAGGCCACCGAGCTGTGGGCGGCGGTCACCGCCGCGGTGCGTGCAGTGAAGTCGGCGTACAACCCCGGTGGGGTCAACGTGGGCATCAACATGGGCCGCGCGGCGGGTGGCAGCATCAGCGAGCACCTGCACGTGCACGTGGTGCCGCGGTGGAGCGGCGACGGAAACTTCATGACCGCCGTGGCCGAGGCCCGCACTCTTCCCGAGCCGCTGTCGCAGTCGGCCGCCAGGCTGCGCGCGGCATGGCCATGACGCTGCTCGACGTGCGCCCGTTCGCCCAAGGCGACGATCCGGCGGTCGCCGGTGCAATCGTGCAGCAGGCCTACTTCGCGCTGCCCGGCTACCCGCGCGACGCCGAGTACGACGCGATGCTGGGCGACGTGGCCACCCGCTCGACGGAGGCCGAGGTGCTGGTGGCGGTGCTCGACGGCCGGATGGTGGGTTGCCTCACCTACGTGGCCGACCATCACAGCCCACATGCCGAGTTCGCCGACGCCGACGCCGCCAGCTTCCGCTACTTCGGTGTCGCCCCCGGCGTGCAGAGCCGTGGTGTCGGTGAAGCGATGGTGAACTGGTGCATCGCCCGTGCCCGCCTCGACGGCCTGCTCCGCATCCGCATCCACACCCTGGAGTCCATGCCTGGCGCGCAACGGCTGTACACCCGCATGGGCTTCGTACGCGATCCGGAGCACGACGAGGAGTGGGACGGCATCGTCGGCTTGGCGTTCGTGTACCACCTCTAGCGGGAGCACCGCGTGGCGGCCGCGACCGTCGCCGAGGCGTAGTACGGTCCGCGGGCGGGGGTGGCCGTCATGACTGTCACATGGGAAGCGCCCGGCCCCGGCCAGTGGGCGCTGGATCGCTCGCACATGCCGCCGGGCTGCACCGCGCTGGTGCAGGAACTGATGGTGGCCACCGAGCCCGCCGCCATGCGGCGAGTGTTCGCGGAACTCGGTGCCCCGGTGGACACGATCTCGGCCGCGTTCGTCAACGGGTTCCTCTACACCCGCCTGCGGCCGCTGATCGCCCCCGACCGCCCCGCCGGCCGGCTTCCACCGCAGTGGCTGCTGAAGCTGGTGATGCGGCTGCACCCGGAGATGCGCCGAAGAGAGAAGACTGCGTCGAAGGTGCTGGCCACCACCCCCTGGACGCAAGTGATCCACGAGTGGCACCACGGTGGGCGGGCGGCGATCGTGGCCGCCAACCTGGCCCTGCAGGACGTGCACCTTCCGGGCCTGACGGACGCCGCCCTGATGGCACACGTACGCGACTGTTGGAACAACTGCCTGACGAACTGGCAGCACCACTTCTGGCTGCACGGCTACGACCTGGGGCCGCTGGGCCGCTACCTGCACGTGGCCGAGGGGTGGGGCGTGCCGGCGGAGGAGCTGCTGTCGCTGCTGGAGGGAGCCTCGCCGTCCACCAGCGGGCCTGCACGGGAGGCTGCCGAGATCTGCCGCCTGCTGGCCGAATGCGGCGCCCAGCCGGCCACGCTGGCCCAGATGCGGTCGGCGTCGCCGGAGGTCGACGTGGCGGTCGGCCGCTACCTCCGCGAGCGCGAGTGGGTGCTGTTCTCCCGCTACGACTTCGACGGGCTGACGTTGGGTGAACGCCCTGACATCGTGCTGGCATCGATCCTGTCCGCCGTGGACCGCGACCGGTCCGACTCGGTGGCGGAGCGCACGGTCGCCGTGTGCGCCCGCATCCCGCAGCAGCACAGAGCAGAGTTCGACACCCTGCTGGCCGGGGCGCGTCAGGCGATGGACCTGCGCGACGACAACGGCCCGGTGACGGCCGAGTGGCCGGTGGGCCTGGTGCGCCGGGCACTGCTGGAGGTGGGCCGCCGGCTCGTGACAGCTGGGCGTGCGCAGCACCCGCAGTCGGCGGTCGAGTTGCTGCCCGGCGAGTTGCAGGCCACCGACCTGGCCGCACTGCCTGCCGGTGAGGTGCTGCAAGCCCGCGCCGACCAGCGGGCCGCACAGGCCCAGTCGGTGCCACCTCTGCTGCTCGGCCCGCCGGAGCCCGTCCCACCGTTGGATGTGCTGCCGCCGGCGCTGGCCCAGATGGTCGGCTCGGTGCAGTCGGTGGTGCGGCACCTCGGCATGGACGGTGTCGCCACCGCTTCCGGCCTGCACGGAGTGGGTGTGGGCAGCACACCGCTGACGGCCGTGGCGCGTGTGGCCGCCTCGCCGGAGGACGCACTCGACCGGCTGCAGCCGGGCGAGGTGCTCGTGGTCGCTTGCACCACCCCCGCCTACAACCTGGTGCTGTCGCTGGCCGGGGCGGTGGTCACCGCCTCCGGCGGCCCGATGTGCCACGCAGCCGTGCTGGCCCGCGAGCTGGGCATCCCGGCGGTGGTGGGCGCGCACGCGGCACTCACCACCATTCCCGACGGCGCCCTCGTGGAGGTGGTGCCCGCCGAGGGCCTGGTGCGTGTGCTGTCCTGAACGTCCGCGTGTGAGACTGGGCGCATGCGCGCAGTCGTTCTCCACAGCCATGGCGGCCCGGAAGTGCTGACCATCGAGGAGGTCGCCGACCCGGTTCCCGGGCCCGACGAGGTGCTGGTACAGGTGGCCGCAACCGCCGTGAACCGGGCGGATCTGCTGCAGCGCATGGGGTTGTACCCCGACCCGCGCAAGGCCCAGCCGGAGATCCCCGGCCTGGAGTTCGCCGGCACGGTCGCGGGTGTGGGCGCACGGGTGACCATGTGGCGGCCGGGCGATCGGGTGATGGGCATCGAGGCCGGTGGCGGGTACGCCGAGCGCATCGCAGTGCACGAGCGGCAGTTGCTGGCCGTACCTGCCGGCATCGATGTGGTCGACGCCGCGGCCATCCCGGAGGTGTTCCTCACCGCATGGGATGCGCTGGTGGTGCAGGGCGGGCTCACCAGCGGGCGCTGGGCGTTGGTGCACGCCGGCGCCTCGGGCGTGGGCACCGCTGCCATCCAGATCGCGAAGGCCATCGGTGCGCGGGTGGCGGTCACCTGCTCGGCCGGCAAGGCCGATCTGTGCCGCGCCCTGGGAGCCGACGTGGTGCTGCTGCGCTCGCCACACGCGTGGCTGGACGACGCCCGGGTGGCCGTGCCTGCGGGGTTCGACACGATCCTGGACGTGATCGGCGGGGACGAGGTGGACCGCAACCTGCAGGCGGTGGCGCAGCGCGGCACGATCGTGCAGGTGGGCCTGATGGGTGGCGGCAGCACGAAGGTGAACGTGGGGCTGCTGCTGACGAAGCGGGCGCACTGGGTGGGCACCACCTTGCGTACCCGCCCGCTGGAGGAGAAGGTCGCCGTCACCCGCCGGTTCGCCGCTGAGATACTTCCCCTGTTCGATACCGGCCGCCTGCGCCCGGTGATCGACCGCCGCTACTCCCTTTCCGAGGTGGCCGACGCGCACCGGCTGATGGAGACCAACGCCAACGCGGGCAAGATCCTGCTGGTGATGTGAGCCAGGCGGCGGCTCAGGTGACCTTCACCCGCCGCATGTGGTAGCCGGTGGCGCCGTCGGGCGCCGGGCGGGCCTGCACCTCGGTCTGGGTGTAGCCCGTCTTGTCGGTGGCACGCACCTTCAGCAGGTACAGGCCGGGCGTGGGGTCCCACTCCAGCAGCCACTGCCGCCAGGCGTCGTCGCTGACGTCGGCGCCCAGGGTCGCTTCCTGCCACTCGCCCTCGTCGATCTTGACCTCCACCCTTGCCACGCCGCGGTGCTGCGCCCAGGCGACGCCCGCGATCACCTGTTTGCCGGTCGTCACGTTGCGGTTCGGCACGTCGATGCGCGATTGGGTCTTGATCGGGGCCTCGCTGGC
>JAUSLQ010000115.1 GCA_030645675.1 Actinomycetota bacterium
CGCACGGACGGCCAGGGCAGCGCCGTTGCTGCCGCAGGCGTCACTCCTGGTACACCTTCGTCTTCACCACCCCATCTTCGATTTCGGCATGGAAGTCCAGCTTCGTACCAGAGCCCGCGTTGTCGAACTTCACCTCAACGCTGGTAGCCGTGCCAGGCTCTATCGTCCACGTCCAGCCGTCGTTGGCGATGACTTCGGTCACGGTGAGCGTGTCGCCGGTTCGGAGGACGCGCACCCATCCCGCGTCGGCAGCCCCGGAGGTGACGCTGTACAGCGTGCCGGGAATGGGGGTGGGCGTCGGTGTGGGCGGCGGTGTGGTGGGGGTGGGCGTCGGGGTGGGCGTCGGCAACGGGGTGGGGGCCTTGCCCACCTTCAGCCGCACGGTGCTGCCCGCCGGTACCTCCGTGTTCACCGATGGCGTCTGGGTGATGACCTTGCCGTCGTTGGCGTCGCCGATGGGCACCGCCTGGTACACCACGTCAGGCACCAGGCCGTGGTCGACCAGCCACGCCCGTGCCGCGGCCTCGGTCAGGCCCTCCAGCGGGCCGAGCTTCACGGGCGCCTTGCCGCTGCTGACGTACAGCGCGACCGGGCTGCCGATGGCCACCAGCTGGTTGGCCGGCGGGTCGGTGCGGATGGCGATGCCGGCCGCCACCGTCTCGCTGGCTTCTGGCACCACGGTGACGACGAACGCGTAGGCGGCGGACTCCAGGTTGGCCTTGGCGTCGGCCTGCGGCAGGCCGGCCACCGACGGCACGGACACCTGGTTGGGGCCGGCGGAGATGACCAACTGGATCACGTCGCCCTGGTTCACCGGGGTACCTGCCGGCGGATCGGTACGGATGATCGTGCCGGCGGCGAAGTCGGGGTTGTTCTCGGTGATGACGACCGGGTTTGCGGTCAGCCCGTTCAGCGTGAGGTAATCGATGGCTTCCTGCTGGGTCTTGCCCGACAGATCTTCCAGCGCGAACGCGGCCAGCAGCGGGTTGTAGTAGACGTCGACGACCTGGTTGCGCTGCACGATCACACCCGACAGCGGTGTGGTGTTGACGATGATGCCCTCGCCGAACGCGGGGTCGTTGGCCTCGATCAGGTTGGGCTGCAGCGACGCGTCTTTCAGGATCTGCACGCCTTCGTCGAGCTGCTTGCCCACTACGACCGGCATCGGGAAGGTGGCCGGCTGCTTGTCCTTGGACAATGTGTTGAACAGCACGATGCCGCCGGCCACCAGGGCGATGAGGGCGAGGAAGCCGATGACCGCGTACATGCCGCCGCGGCCACCGCGGTCGTCGTACTGCTGCGGCTGCATCTGCTGCGGCTGCTGGCCCATGGCGGTGGTGCGCGGCATCGCGCCCGTGCCCATCGTGCCGGCCATGGCACCGGTGCGCGGCAGGCCCATCGTGGCAGGTGCGGGGGCGGCGGGGCGGGGCACGGCAGTGGTGGCCGGCGCCGGGCCCATCACCGACGCGAGCGCCTGCACGGGCTCGCCGGCGCGGTAACGGCGCAGATCGTCGCGCAGCGCCTCGGCGGTGGGGTAGCGGATCTCCGGCTTCTTCGAGAGCAGCTTGGCGACGATCGCCTCGAACGGCTTGGGCACGTCGGCCACCAGCTGGTTCAGCGGCTGGGGCATCTCGTGCACCTGCTTGTAGGCGATGCTCACCGGGTTCTCGCCGCTGAACGGCGGCCGACCGGCCACCATCTCGTAGAGCACGATGCCCAGCGAGTACAGGTCGCTGCGCGGGTCGGGCTGGGCGCCCTGGGCTTGCTCGGGCGAGATGTAGGTGGCCGTGCCCATCACGGAGCCGGCCTGCGTGAGGTTGCTCTCGGTGGGTGCGTTCATCGCCCGGGCGATGCCGAAGTCGGCTACCTTCACCTGGCCGTTGGCGCCGATGAGGATGTTGGCGGGCTTGATGTCGCGGTGCACCACGCCGTTGCGGTGGGCGAAGCCGAGGGCGGCCGCGACCTCGCTGGCGATCTCCGCGGCCTGCTGGCTGTTGACGTGCCCGTTCGCGCGCAGGATGTCGGCCAGGGTGCGGCCCTGCACGTACTCCATGGCCATGAAGTACGTGTTCGCGTACTGGCCCCAGTCGTACACGCCGACGATGTTGGGGTGGTTCAGGTTTGCCGCGCTCTGTGCTTCACGCCGGAAGCGCTCGACGAAGTTGGGATCGACCGCGAACTCGGGGAAGAGCACCTTGATGGCGACAGGACGATCGAGCAACAGGTCGCGCGCAAGGAACACGTCGGCCATGCCGCCGCGCCCGATGCGTTGTTGGATCTCGTAGCGGTCGTTCAACACGGTCCGCTCGTTGTTTCCGCTCACTGCTGCCCTTCCTGGCGAAATCGCCACCCGAGGTTACCGACGCCGGTGGGCGTTGGTCGTTCACCGTCTGTGATCGCCCTGCGAGCCGGGTCTGTCACTTCTCGCTCGCGAACAGGAAATCGAGCACCGTCTTGGCGATGGGGCCGGCCAGTTTGCCACCGGTGCTGGCGCTGACCTCGTCGGTGGTGCCCTTCAGGATGACGGCGACGGCGTAGCGCGGCGCTTCGGCCGGGGCGAAGCCGATGATCCAGGCATGCGACCGTTGCGGCTGGCCGGGCACGAAGTTCAGCTGGGCGGTACCGGTCTTGGCGGCGGCCTGGATGCCGCCGGCCAGCTGCATCGCGGTGCCGGTGCCCCGGTTGACCACGCCCACCATCAGCGTGTTCAGCGTGGCGGCGGTGCCCGGCGAGATGGGGGTCTTCCACACGGTGGGATCCGTGCGATCCAGCACGGTGCCGTCGTGCTTGAGCGTCGCGTCCGTCACGTACGGCTGCATCATCCGCCCGCCATTGGCGACCGTCGCGGCCACCATGCACATGTGCAGCGGCACCATCACGTCGTTGCCCTGACCGAAGCCACCGATGGCCAGCAACGGCAGCTGGTCGTTGAAGTAGCTGGCATCGCAGGGCGTCACGTTGCCGCAGAAGCTGCTGGCGACGGCGCCGGGGAGGTCGATCGGCAGCGGCTCGCCGATGCCCCAGGCGCGCACGCCGTCGGTCATCCGCTGCGGGCCGAGCTCGCTGGCCAGCTGGGCGAACGGGATGTTGCAGCTGCGGTAGAAGACCTCCACCATCGAGCCACCGCACGCGCGCCCGCCGTAGTTCTGGATGGGGTCCGTGGTCTGCGGCGGAACCCATTCGGATTCGCTGGGCCAGCTGCGATCCAGGTTGGTGACGCCGTTCTCGAACGCGATGCCGGTGGTGATCACCTTGAAGCTGGAACCAGGCATGTAGTTCTCCTGGTAGGCGTTGGCCAGCAGCGGCTTGCCCGGGAAGGCGTTCAGGTAGGTGAGCACGTCTTCCGCGTACTGGGTGTCGTGGTCGGCGACGGCGTTGGGATCGAACCGGGGGAAGCTGACCATCGCGAGGATCGCGCCGCTGGCAGGGTCCATCACGACCACCGAGCCCTCGCGCTCGCCGAGTGCATCGGCGGCGACGCGCTGCAGGTCGTCGCGCAGCGTCAGCAGCACGCTGCCCGTGTTGTCGGCACCGCCCAGCACGCTGTCGAACTTCTGGCGAGTGGTGTCGCCCATCAGCACTTGACCCTGCGTCTTCTCCAGCTGGGTGCTGCCGAAGCTGTAGGTGTAGTAGCCGCTGACGTTGCTGAACAGGTCGCCGGTGGGGTACTCGCGCTGGTACTTGAACTGGTCGTCGCCGATGGTGGGCACGCTGCGCGCCACCACCACACCGTCGGCGGTGACGATGGGGCCACGCATGCGGTTGAAGTCGCGGATGGTCTGCCGGTTGTTCAGCGGGTTGGCGTTCAGTGCGTCCTTGCGCACCAGCTGCGCGACGTTGAGCATCGCGAAGAGGCCGATGTAGAGCACCAGCAGGCCAGCCACGAGCTTGCGGATCTGCTTGTTCATGCGTGGCCTGCCTGTCGTTCGCCGCGGCGCAGGCGGCGTGCTTCCATGCGTTCGCCGATGGTCAGCAGATCGGGTACTTCGCCGCGGCGGCGGGCGCCGGAGTCGCTGACGCGCAGCAGCAGCGCCAGCAGCACGTAGTTGGCCAGCAGGCTGCTGCCGCCGTAGCTGACGAACGGCAGGGTGATGCCGGTGAGGGGCACCAGCCGCAGCACGCCGCCGATGATGATGAAGGCCTGCATGCACACGATGGTGGTGAGGCCGGTGGCGAGCAGCTTCTCGAACGGGCGGTCGGCCCGGATGGCGATGCGCAGCCCGGCGCCCATCAGCAGCAGGAAGGCGATGATGACGGCTGTCGCACCGACCATGCCCAGCTCCTCGCCGATGGCCGCGTACACGTAGTCGGTGCTGGCCGCGGGGATCTTGTTGGGGCTGCCGAGGCCGAGGCCGGTACCGCCGAAGCCGCCGTTGGCGAACGCGAACGCGGCCTGCGCGGGCTGGTAGCCCTTGCCCTGGTACTGCGCCCACGGGTCGAGCCAGACGTCGACGCGTAGGCGCACCACGGGGAACAGCCGCCAGGCGATGTACGCCGCGACGGAGAAGATGACCACGCCGAGCACGAGGTAGATGGCGCGCTCCGTGGCAACCCACATCATCACGGTGAACAGGGTGAAGAACAGCAGCGCGGAGCCGAGGTCCTTCTCGGCCACCATCACCGCGACGGCGAACGCCCAGGCGAGGGTGATGGGCAGCACGTAGCGCAGCTCGGGGATGCGCAGCGGCCCGATGCGCCGCGTGCCCGCGGCGATCAGCTCGCGGTTGTCGGCCAGGTAGGCGGCGAAGAACAGGGCCAGGGCGATCTTGGCGAACTCGCCCGGCTGCAGGTTGATCGGGCCCAGGCTGACCCAGATGCGCGCGCCGCCCACGCTGCTGCCCAGGCCCGGGACCAGCGGCAGCATCAGCGCTCCCGCGCCCACGAACAGGAACGTCCACTTGTAGCGGGCGAGGTCGGGTGGCCGCTGCACGATGAGCAGGGTGAGCACGAAGGCGATGACCGCGACGAACGTCCACGTGGTCTGCTTGGCGGCGCGCTCGTCGTTGAGCCGCGCGATCATCACGTAGCCGATTCCGTTCAGCAGCACGGCCATCGGCAGCAGGGTGCTGTCGGCGCCGCGGGCGAGGAAACGGGTGGCGATGTGGGTTGCCACCAGCATGCCCAGCAGGGCGATCAGGAACGGCACGATCGTGGCCGGCATCTGCGAGTTCTTGCCCAGCGAGGCCAGCACGTAGGCCACTGCGGTGATTCCCGCCGCCATGACCACCAGACCCAGTTCGCTGTTGCGACGGGCGGTGGCGATGGGCGACGACTGACCCATGCTCAACCCGTACCAGCGGCGGAGGTGGTGGGCGCGGTGCCGACGGAAGTGGTGCTGCGCACGGTGGTGGTGGTGCGCACGGTGGTGCTGGTGGCAACGGTCGTGACGGGCACGGTGGTGGGGGGCGGGGTGTCGTCGCTGTTGTGTCGCACCACCAGAACCAGGGTGACGGCGAGGGTGACGATGACGCCCAGCCCGAGCAGGAACAGCAGGCTGCCCAACCCGAAGCCGCGCGTGCGGGCGCCGGCAGGCCGCACCTTGCCGCCGATGATCGGCAGCTCCTGGGTGGTCTGGCCGGGGGGTATCGCCGCACCCCCGAGGGCCGGGGCGGCACCGGCGGTGCGCGCGGCCAGCTGCGGCAAGCCGGCCTCGGCGTCGATCAGGCGGTCGGGCTGTTCGTCGTCGTCCCAGGCCGGCTCCACGTCGAGGTCGTCGTGGTCGGCGGGCGGCTCGGCGCCTTCCAGAACATCGACGACGACGACGGTGACGTTGTCGCGGCCACCGTTGGCGTTGGCGGCGGCCACCAGTGCTTCGGCCGCGCTCTGCGGGCCCGGGTTGGTGGCCAGCACGGCCATGATCTCGTCGTCGTCGACCTCGTCGACCAGGCCGTCGCTGCACAGCACGTAGCGGTCGCCGCGCACCATGCTGAGCACCAGTGTGTCGACACGCACGTTGGGCTCGATGCCCAGCGCGCGCGTGACGATGTTGCGCCGCGGGTGGGTGCGCGCCTCGGCTTCGGTGATGTGGCCGGTGGACACCAGCTCTTGCACGTAGCTGTGGTCGACCGTGACGCGGCGCAGCCGGCCGCCGCGGGTGACGTAGGTGCGGCTGTCGCCGACGTTCAGCACCGCCAGCCGCTGCGCGCCGATGCCGTCGGAGAGCACCTCCATCGCGGTCAGCGTGGTGACCATGCCGCGCTGCTCGGCGTTGCTGTGGGCGCCCTGGAAGATGGCCGCGTTGGCCTCCACCACAGTTGCCACGGCCACGTCGACCGACGGGGCGCCGTTGCCCAACCGCTCGCGCAGGGTGCTGGCAGCGATGGCGCTGGCAACCTCGCCGGCCTGGTGGCCGCCCATGCCGTCGGCCACGCCGAACACCATCTTGTCGGCGACGAAGGCGTCTTCGTTCTCGGTGCGCACGCGGCCGGTGTCGGTGGCTGCGCCCCATGCGAGCGCGGGAGTGTGGGGGGTGTCGGTCATGGGTGGCTCACTGCGTCTCGAAGATCGTGCTGCCGATCTGCACACGGTCGCCGGCGACGAGCTGTGTGGGCACCGCGATGCGGCCGCCGTTCACGTGAGTGCCGTTCGTACTGCCCAGATCCTCCAGCCACACCCCACCGTCGCGGTGGTACATGCGGGCGTGGAGCTGCGACGCGAAGGTGTCGTCGGGGAGGCCGATGGAGCAGGTGGGCGCACGCCCGAAGGACAGCTCGCCGGCGATGGGGTAAGCGCTGCCCTTGCGCACCTTGGGCTCCAGCACGATCAGGCGCGTGGGTGTGCCGCGGCGACCACGGCCGCCCTTCGATGGTTTGGCGGCGCGGGCGGGCACCGGTGCAGCGGGCCGCCCGGCCGGCGCAGTGGGGTCTGGCATGGGTGCCGCGCTGCGTGCGTGCTGGGCCTGCTGGGGCTGGTGCACGCCCAGGCGCGGGCCGCGCACCTCGCTCCAGACCGCCCACAGCACTCGCGCGAAGAACAGGTAGAGCAGCGCGAGGAGCGCGTAGTTGAGGATGTTGAGTTGCGCGTCGCTCACGACGCCTCGAACCGAAGGTGCGTGCTGCCCACGCTGACGATGTCGCCGTCGGTGAGCGTGCGCTCGCCCTGGATGCGGACACCGTTCACCTTCGTGCCGTTGGTGCTGCCGAGATCGACCACCAGGAACGTGGATCCGGCGGCCCGCACCTCGCAGTGGCGGCGGCTGACGTTCGCATCGTTGACCGGGATGGTGCAGTCGGGCAAACGGCCGACGGTGACGGCCTGGTGGCCCAGCGTGATGCGTTCGCCGCTGGCCATCACCAGCGAGCCGGCGCCGACGCCACCGCCGGACTCCTTCATGCGACTGCTGGTGGTGAAGCGGCCGGGCTTCAGGCCGTTGTCGACCAGCATCTCCACCACGACCGGGCCCATGAAGTGGTAGCCCTCGGCGCGGGCGTACTCGCGTGCCGTCTCGCAGAGCTCGGCGACGAGCGCCTCGTCGATGTCGGCGAACGCGGCGTGGTCGCGTGCGCTGAGCTTGAGGGAGAAGACGTTGGGCACGATGCGCCGGCCCTTCACGTCGACGCTGCGATGGTCGTCCATCTCGCGCAGGAGGCGGCGCCCCAACTCGACGGGCCGGATGCTGGAACGTGAACCGCGGGAAAACACGCCCTCGACCATACGCTCCAAACCGTGCTCGAACGACTGCAAACCCATGACATCCGTCAGGCTAGTGGCGGTGTCGTGCGCGAGTGGGCGCGCGGCGCAGTCGGCGCACCTGGCCGGCAGCAGCCACTCGTGGTTGAATCGAGCGCATGACCGGTCCCTGGTCGATCGACCCTGTCGAGCCGCCGCGCACCACTTGGCGGCTGCCGTCGCCCACCGTCGCCGACGCCGACGGGCTGGTGGGCGTGGGGGCCGACCTGCAGCCGGGCACCTTGCTGTCTGCCTACCGCGGGGGTCTGTTCCCCATGCCGTTCCGGCGGAAGCTGATCGGCTGGTGGTCGCCCGACCCGCGTGGCGTGCTGCCGCTGGACGGGATGATCGTGTCACGTTCGTTGCGCCGCAGCCGCGCCCGCTTCGACGTCACGTTCGACACGGCGTTCACGGAGGTGATGCGGCGCTGTGGCGACCCGCGTCGCCCGCACGGCTGGATCAACGACGAATTCGTGCACGCGTACACGCAGCTGCACGAACTGGGCTGGGCGCACAGCGCGGAGGTGTGGCGCGATGGTGAACTGGTCGGTGGCCTATACGGCGTGCGCATCGGCCGGTTCTTCGCGGGTGAGAGCATGTTCCACACCGCCACCGATGCATCGAAGGTGGCGCTGCACGCGCTGGTCGAACGCCATCGCGACGCCGGCGGGCTGCTGTTCGATGTGCAGTGGAGCACCCCCCACCTGGCCTCGCTGGGCGTGGTCGACACGCCCCGCGTCGAGTACCTGCGCCGCCTGGCGGTGGCCACGCACTGACGCCTCGCGCTCGGGAGCACCTGCCGCCGCAGGGCGGGCTGGGTGCGTGCGCGGCGGTTCTCGTCAAGAGGTGCTCAAGTCGACCACTCACTGCTCCGATACCTCCTCCGCAAGGTGCGGGGGAACGAGCGGGTTCCCAGCGGGCGAAAGCCAGACTTGATCTCAGGTTCGAGCGGGAGCAACGAGATCACGGACGGGACGCCGGCGCCGGGGTGAGAGCCCCGGCGCTGCGCACCGAGGTCGCCGAGCCGCAGGGGCGACAGCAAGTACCCGCCGGGTGGCATGCGTTGCTACCCGTGGGTAACAATGGGGCCATGAGCGACGACTCTCCCGCCCCGCCGCGTCCTGACGAGCCGCGCCGTGTCGAGCCGCGCCGTGACGAACCATGGCTGATGCGCACGTACTCGGGCCATTCGTCGGCGGCGGCGTCGAACGAGCTGTACCGCACCAACCTGGCCAAGGGGCAGACGGGTCTGTCGATCGCGTTCGACCTTCCCACGCAGACCGGCTACGACCCCGACCACGTGCTGGCCCGCGGCGAGGTCGGTAAGGTGGGCGTGCCGGTGGTGCACCTCGGCCACATGCGCACCCTGCTGCATGACATCCCGCCGGGCCAGATGAACACGTCGATGACGATCAACGCCCCGGCCGCCTGGCTGCTGGCGCTGTACGTCGCCAACGCGGAGGAGCAGGGCACGCCATCAGAGGCGCTGCGCGGCACCACGCAGAACGACATCGTCAAGGAGTACCTGTCGCGCGGCACGTACATCTTCCCGCCCGCGCCGTCGCGCCGGCTGATCGTCGACATGGTGGCCTGGTGCGCGCAGCATGCGCCGAAGTGGAACCCGATGAACGTGTGCAGCTACCACCTGCAGGAAGCCGGCGCGACGCCGGTCCAGGAGATCGCCTACGCGCTGTGCACGGCGATCGCTGTCCTCGACACCGTGCAGGCGTCGGGTCAGGTGCCGCCGGAGCAGTTCGGTG
>JAUSLQ010000116.1 GCA_030645675.1 Actinomycetota bacterium
GATGTACGGCGCGGGCGGGGCCGGGAAGCGATGCATGACGTTCACCAGCTCGCCCGGCTTCAGCCTGATGCTGGAGGGCATGTCGTACCTGATCGGCGCCGAGGTGCCGGCCGTCTTCGTCAACATCATGCGTGGCGGGCCCGGGCTGGGGAACATCGCCCCCGCGCAGGCCGACGTCAAGCTCGCCTGCCGCGGCCTCGGCCATGGCAACACCCACGCCATCGTGCTCGCCCCGGCCACACCGCAGGAGATGCTCGACTGCACGATGCTGTCGTTCGAGCTGGCCTTCCAGTACCGCAACCCGGTGGTCGTCCTCGGCGACGGCTACCTCGGCCAGATGACCGGCAAGGTGCACCTGCCCGACCACATGGTGGTGCCGGGCATCCCCGAGTGGGCCGTCTACGGCGACCGCTCGCACCGCGGCAACCTGATCTGCTCGATCGAGCTGTCCGAGGCCGGCCTCGAGTGCCACAACCAGGACCTCGACGCCAAGTACGCCCGCATGACCGCCGCCGAGCAGCGTGCCGATCTGCACCACTGCGCCGACGCCGACATCGTGCTCGTGGCCTGCAACACCCCGGCCCAGCTGGCCAAGGGTGCGGTGAAGGAGCTGCGCGAGCAGGGCCTGCGGGTGGGCCTGTTCCGCCCGATCACTCTCTGGCCGTTCCCCATCGACGCCCTGCGCGGCGTGCTCGGTGAGGCACGCCACCTCGTGGTGGTCGAGGCCAGCGAAGGCCAACTGGAGGACGAGATGCGCCTGGCCCTCAGCCACGCCGACCTGCACGGCCCGCCGATCTCACACGTGCGACGCCAGGGCGGGGTACTTCCATCGCAAGAGGAGATCGTTGCCCACGTGCTCGGCCTGGAAGCCGCCGACGAAGGGGGTCTGTGATGCCGATGTCAGTGTTCTACCGCCAGTTCGAACGGCACGACCACGCCACTGGCATCAAGGCGCACTCCACCACCTACTGCCCCGGTTGCGGGCACGGGGTCGCGCAGAAGTTCCTCGCCGAGGCCATCGACGAGCTGGGCGTGCAGGACCGCACTGTGCTCGTGTCGCCCGTCGGCTGCTCGGTGTTCTCCTACTACTACTTCGACGTCGGCAACACGCAGGCCGCACACGGCCGGGCGCCGGCGGTGGCCATCGGCCACAAGACCTCCAACCCCGACTCGATCGTGATCTGCTACCAGGGCGACGGCGACCTGGCCTCGATCGGCCTCGCCGAGATCATCAGCGCCGCCCAGCTGGGCATGCCGATGACCATCATCTTCGTCAACAACGCCATCTACGGGATGACCGGTGGCCAGATGGCGCCAACCACCCTGATGGGCCAGCCGACCACCACCTCACCCGACGGCCGCACCCCGTTCTCCGGCCAGCCGCTGAAGGTGGCCGAGCTGATCGCCGGCCTCGATGGCCCGGTGTTCGTCGAGCGGGTGGCGCTGTACGACAACCGCCACCGCACCCACGCCAAGCGCGCCATCAAGAAGGCGCTGGAGCTGCAGGTGGAAGGCGTCGGCTTCGCGTTCATCGAAGTGCTCGCCGAGTGCCCGACCCATCTCAAGCTCGAACCGGAGGCAGCCGAGGCCTGGGTTCGGGACTCGATGGAGCCCGTCTTCCCGCTGGGCGTGAAGAAGGACATCAGCGACACAGCCCGCTTCCCGGCCTTCCCCACGCCCTCGTTCGAACCCGAGCGCGTGCTGTGGGCGTTGGGCACGACCACCCAACGCGCCGACCGTTATGCCGCTGCCTTCCCGGCCCACCTCGACCCCGACGACGTCAGCCTCAAGCTGGCGGGCGCCGGCGGCGACGGTGCGCAGACCGCGGCCCTGCTCATCACCAAGGCCGCCATCAACGAAGGCTTCGACTCCACCGACATCCCCAGCTACGGCCCGGAGAGCCGCGGCGGCACGTCGTACGCGGACGTGCACGTGGCGGCGCGGGAGGTGCTGGCCCCTGCTGCCCCGCTGCCGCATGTGCTGGTGGCGTTCAACGCACCCAGCCTCACCAAGTTCGGCCCCACCGTGCGCCCCGGTGGCATCGTCATCTACGACAGCTCTGTGGTCGGTGCGGTTCCCGACGGCCTGGCCGAGGGTGTGCGCGTGATCGCCGTGCCGTTCACGGAAGTGGCCAAGGAGCTCGGCTCGGTGCAGGTGAAGAACGTGGTCGCCCTTGGCGCACTCCAAGGTGCCACCCAGCTGTTCCCGAAGGAGACGTTCCTCTCGGCGATCCGCTCCTCGCTCGGCGGCAAGCGAGCCCTGGTGGAGCTCAACGAGCACGCCTTCGCCCGCGGCGCCGAGCTGGCGACAGCGGCGGGCGCGGCCTGATCGAAAATGCGGCTTCGCGTGTGGAGCCGACCCACATCGCCCGCCGATTAGCGTGCGGGCGTGAACGACGGGCGCCACCTCGCACAGGATGCAGCACTCGAGGCCTTGGCCGACGAGCTGTGGAGGGCACGAAGCGATCGGCGACCGATCGACATCGACGAGCTGAGCGAGCGACGCGGAAGCGAGTGGTCGATGGCCGACGCGTACCGCGTGCAGGCGATGCTCGTGCAACGGCGCAGCGATCGTGGCGAGCGGCCCATCGGCTGGAAGCTCGGGTACACGTCGGTGGCGATGCGCCAGCAGATGGGCATCGGCGAGCCCAACTTCGGCCCGCTCACCGACGCGATGCTGGTGGCCGACGGCGGTGTCGTGCCCGCGACGGCGATCCCACCGCGGGTGGAACCCGAGATCGCCATCCGGCTCGGAGCCGACGTCGATGCATCGGCATCGGCCGCAGCGATCGCGGCGTCGGTCGACTCGGCGTTCGCCTGCCTCGAGGTGGTCGATTCGGTGTGGTCCGGCTACCGGTTCAGGATCGAGCACAACACTGCCGACGGATCCTCGGCGGCACACCTCGTGCTCGGTGGCAGGCTCGACATCTCCGATCCGGCCGACCTGGCGGGCGTCACCGTCAGGCTGCGGCGCAACGGTGACGACGTGGCGTCGGCCTCCGGCGCCGCGGCGTCGGGTGACCCGCTCGTCGGTGTCTCGTGGCTCGTGCAGCAGCTGGCGGTCAGTGGTCGACGGCTGCGGGCCGGAGAGATCGTTCTCACCGGCGGCCTGACTGCGGCAGTGCCGCTCGAGGTGGGCGACCAGGTGGAAGCCGTCTTCGACGGATCTGTCGTCGTCTCCTGCCGCCGGTGAGGCGGTACCCAGCTGGCGTCACCGCCGCCAGAACAGCAGGTGGGTCACACCGCTGGGGCTGGGCACGGACTCGAGGTGGAAACGATCGAGCAGCTCCTCGTGTGAGCTCCAAAGGCGTTCCCCTCGGTGGAGCTGGATCGGCGCAACGGCCACGTGCATGGTGTCGACGAGGTCGGCCTCCAGGAACTGACGGATGGTGGCGACGCCACCTCCGAGCCGGACGTCTTTCCCGTCGGCGGCGTCCTTGGCCCGCTCCAGTGCCTCGGCAGGTGTTGCATCGAGGAAGTGGAAGGTGGTGTCGGCCAGCGTGAAGCTGGGCCGAGGGTGGTGGGTGAGCACGAACACGGGCGTGTGGAAGGGCGGGGTGTCGCCCCACCAACCCTGCCAGTCGAGGTTCTCCCAGGGGCCGCGTTGAGGCCCGAACTTGTTGCGGCCCATGATCTCGGCGCCGATGTTCCGCGCGAAGTCGCGGGTGAAGTAGTCGTCGAGCCCGCGAGACCCGCCGGGCTCGGCGCGGTTCGGCCAGCTCGCGGTGGCGAATGCCCACGAGGCGAGGTCGGCCGGGTTGGCGTGGCCGAAGGGCGCTTCCAGGCTCTGGCCGGCGCCGGAGCCGAACCCGTCCATCGAAACGCAGAAGTTCTGCACACGGAGCAACTGGGTCATTCTGTGGTCCTTCCTGGGTGGGTGCGACGAACCCTGGCGGCCGTCACGGAGTGTCTGCGGGCGGCGCGAGGCCGATGGTGGCGTAGTGCAGGTGCTGTTCGAGCGAGTCGAGCCGGGCCGTCCATTCGGCTCGATACGGCTCGAGCCACGCGTCGAGTTCCATCAGCGGTTCCGGGCGGAGTCGGTACAGGCGCCGTTGGGCGTCTCGGCGAACATCCACCAGCCCTGCGTCGCGCAGCACCTTGAGATGGCGAGACACCCCCGGCTGGTGCATCCCGACCTGCTCCACCAGCTCGCCGACCGACCGCTCGCCGGCTCGGACCGCATCGAGGATGCGACGTCGCGTGGGCTCGGCGATCGCTTCGAGGACCGAGCTGGCTGCTGGCATGGCGTCATCATACACACACGCATATATATGTGCAGCGGAATGTTGCCACACCTGGCTCGGTGCTGAATGCCGGTCGACCGCCAGCCGGCTGCCAGCCGGCTGCCAGACGGACGAGGCGGTGTCGCCGGGCGAGTACCGTTCGGAGGTGAGCTTCGATGGTGTCCGGGCAACGTTGACGGTGGCGGCGGTGCAGGCCACGCCGGTGTTCCTCGATCGCGCCGCAACGGTCGAGGTGGCGGCGCGTCACGTCGCTTCGGCGGGTGCCGAGCTGGTCGTGTTCCCGGAGTCGTTCGTGCCGTGCTATCCGGACTGGGTGTGGCGGCGGCCCCCGATGAGCGATGGCGACTGGTACGCGAGGTTGGTCGCCAACTCGGTGCGTGTAGAGGGCGGCGACCTCGATCCGGTGCGTGATGCGGCGCGCGATGCGGGGGCGTGGGTTGCGCTCGGTGTCACCGAACGATCTCGATCGGACTCGCTCTACAACACGGTGGTGTACATCGGGGCCAAGGGCGAGATCGCCGGCCGTCACCGCAAGCTGGTGCCCACCGGCGCCGAACGGCTGGTGTGGGCCAACGGCAACGACCATCTGCTGACCGTCGTCGACATCGGCGGCGTGAAGGTCGGTTCGCTGATCTGCTGGGAGAACTACATGCCGCTCGCTCGGATGGCGATGTACGAGCGCGGAGTCGACGTGCTGCTGGCGCCGACGTGGGACAACAGCGACGAGTGGGTGCCCACCCTTCGCCACATCGCCAAAGAAGGACAGATCTTCGTCGTCGGTGTGACCGCCTTCCTGCGCGGCAGCGACGTACCTCGCGATCTGGCGGATGCCGATGCGCTGTACGGAGGCGACGACGACTTCCTGTCGCGCGGCAACACCGCGATCGTCGCCCCCGGCGGCGAACTGCTGGCCGGGCCGCTGATCGGCGAAGCGGGCGTGGTGTCCGCCGAGTTCGATCTGTCACGCATCGCCGCGGGCCGCCGCATGTTCGACCCGACAGGTCACTACGCCCGCCCAGACGTGCTGTCGCTTCGCCAACCAGCCCACGAGGCTCGCTGAGCACGTCTGCCGCCCGAGCGTGCTGAACCCCGACCGGAAGCGTTGGGCCGGTGATCAGCGGTCGAGCGTGTCGGCCAGCTCGCAGAGGAGGTCGATCCACCACGGCGGGCCGGCGAGCGCCCGCTCGGGCCACGGTGGCGGTGGGCCCTGGAAGTGGTGGATGAGACTTCCGGCCACGTAGTTGGCACCGGGCCCGGGCAGCGCCGTGCCGTGGTGGTCGATGCGGATCGAGGTGGGCTGCACGTCGATCCGCACGTCGGCCATGATGCTCATCAGGCGTTCGTGGGTGTCGGCGGTGAGCACCCGAGCGGCCAGCGTCGGTGGGTCCGAACGCACGCTGCGGCCGTTGCGCGGGTCGTACGCTCCCGGAGTCCACGCCGGGTCGCGCACGTCGACCGCCGACTCGATGATGCCGGTTGCACCGCTGGGGTTGACGCAGCCAACGGTGAGCGTGGTGTGCCACTTCTCGCGACGGTTGCGACTGGAGATGGTGTTGAGGCCGAAGAGGAATCGCGCGAACCCCGTGCCACCGGTGTCGCCTTCGATCTCGACGGCGACAGGGCGGCCGCGAACGACGCCGTGCGCTCTGATCGAACGTTCACCGCGCACTTCCTCCGCCAACCCCAGCCGCGAACCCAACATCGCCCACGCCTGCGCCAGCGTTGGCTCCCCGTCGTGGTCGTTGCGTGCCATCGCTCTCCGCCCCCGTTCCTTCCCCGTCCGTCGGATCGTAGCGGAGGGCCGCCAGGACATCCTTTCGCTGCAGCCGTCTGGACACCGTTCCCTGCACCCGACGACAACCCGTTGGCGGCCAGGTGACCGAGTGACCCCAGCGCAGGGCAGACCACCCGTGATCTGCCCTGCGCGCCGGTGTCAGTCCCAGAGGGTGGGCGCGTATGTCACCGGCTGGGGTACGACAGGGCCGGCCGGTGGCGGACCGCAGAGGCGCTCGACCAGACTCGGCCAGTCGAACGAGTCGGTCACCTCCGATGCACACAGCTCGACCAGCCGGTCCGCCGGCACGTACTTGGGGATGATCGCGTCGAGGATCTTCTCGATCTCGTTGCGGAACCGCTCGTTGGTGCTGCGCACCCCGTCGGCCAGAAGTGGGGTGTCGGGCCGGAGCCGCACGTACAGGTCGTAGGTCGTGGTCCAGTGGGCCACGAGCGGTGTGACGGCGAAGGGGTCCTGGCCCTTGGTGACCCGCAGGAAGTAGGCGAAGTTGTCGATCACGGCTCGGTCCAGCACCAGCACCTCGCCGCGGGTGCGCAGCTCGAGCTCCTCACGTATCTGGGCCATGATCACCCACAGCTGCGCCTCCGGCGTCGCCCGCTCGTTCATCCCCAGCGGGCTGAACCGGACCACCTCGCGCCCCACCTCGACGCTGCGGCCGCTGCGCCCGACGGCACCGGCGAACGAGTGCACCGCGTTGGTCTTGCGGACCGAGTGCGACCCGATGAACGCGATCTTCTTGGCGGCGGGCATCCAGCGGAAGCTAGCGCGCCGGGCCCGCCGGCGGGCGCCCCGCCCGCGCCCCGCCCGTTCGGCGCGGCGTGTCCATCAGGCGGGCCTGCGGGCACCGTCGGTCAGGTCGGTCGCGGCCTGCGGGCGATCAGCACTGCGGAGGCGCCGGCGAGCGATCGTCAGCCGTCGTCGGGCAAGGGCGGCTCGTAGCGGCTGAGGACGTCGGTGGCGATCGCTTCGATCACTGCGTCGGTGGCTGCAGGGTCGACCCCCGCCGCGGGGTACAGCTCGAACACGAGCTCCTCGTCGCCGATCAGCACGTGGAGCGTGCCGTCGGTGCGGACTGCACCGTCGCCGAACCCGTCGACAGGGGCCGCATCGGCCGCGGCCGCTGACTCGCCGAAACCTTCGGAGGGCCCCGCCGCGAGGGAGACGATCTTCTCGCCAGCGCCGTCCCTGACGAAGCAGTGGGTGGTGCCGCGGAACACGGCCTCCTCCGATGTCGCGGCCTCGGCTCCGGTCGCTGCGGTGACGGCGTCGACGGGGATCATGAGGCACACCCGCGGATAGCCGCGGTTCGTACTCGGGTCGATGGTGGTGGTGCCGGCGTCGTCTGCAGGCCTCGTCGTCGGGGTGATCGTCGTCGGGGTGATGGGCAGCGGAGCGACTGTCGTCGGGGCGACCGTGTCGTCGGCGCTGCAGCCGTTGGTGGCGGCGACCGCGACGCCCAGCAGGAGCCAGCACCACTTCGTCCGTGTCATGCACCGACCTTATGCGACGCAGAACCCACATGACGTCGGGACCCGGACGCTGGATGTCGCTGCCGATCCACCCTCGAAGTGCCGGTGCGATCGCCGACGGGAACGGGCCCATTTGAGCGGCTGGTACTGTCGAGCGATGGGGTTCTTCCGCAAGCTCGGCAAGGCCATCGAAGGTGCGGTCGAACTCGCCGACGGCGACTCCTACGGCACCGATGCGCGGGCCGACAAGCCACCTGTCGCGATCCGTACCGATGCCTCGTCGCTCGCCGATCTGCAGTTGCTGGCGGCCACGTCGAACGGGCGCCTCGGCCGCGCCACGGTCCAGTGGACCGAAGGTGTCTCCGCGGTCGAGGAGGGGAACGCCGATGGGTACTGCACCGTGCAGATGGGCGTTCGAGTGCGAGAGCTCGACGGTGGCTTCGGGCCGTGCGTGGCAAAGCGGGTCCTGTTGCCCCGCGACGCGGGTTTGGTGATCGGCGCCGGGCTCGAGGTGCCGATCACCCGCGACCCCGCCACCGGTGCCCTCGAGGGCATCGATCGCAAGGCGCTGGTGGAGGAGCTGCGGCCGCTGTTCGCCGAGGCTCGTGCAGAGGAGGCCGCCCGGCGGTCCGTCGGGCTCGGTGTCGTCGCGACAGCGCTTCGTGAGGGGCTCAACGATCTTCGTCAGCCGGCAACCGTTCCGGAGCCGTCGGCCACTGTCGAGGGGGTCACCGCCGATCAGTGGCTGCAGGCCCGGCGTGTGCTGGCCGCGGGGCGCATCCCGCCGGCAGTGCTCGACCGCACCCTCGCCGCGTACAAGATCCCGGCCGGCCGTTGGCCGCAGATCGACGCCGAGTGGTCGGCCCGAGCCGCAGCCGACCCAGCGCTGGCGGCGCGCCTGGCGAACCTCTGAGCCGGCCTCACCCGGACCTCAGGCCGCAGACGCCTCAGGTTCACCAGCCGGCGCCGGTGGCCTGGTACTCGGCAAGGCGTGCGGCGATCAGTTGCTGTAGCAGCGCCGTCGGCAGTTCCCTGTCGTACGGCAGCTTGATGAAGCCCTCACCCGCCTCGTAGCCGGCCCCCTCGACCGCATCCCGCTGTGCGGCGAACTGGCGAGTGGGGAACCGCAGCGAGCAGTGCGCCTTGTACGACTGCAGCATCAGCAGCCGCACACCGTCCTGCACGAACGCCGGGTTGTTCCAGTGCAGGGCTTCCATTGCCTTCGGCAGCCCTTTGCGGCACAGTTCGCGCAGCGTCGTCATGTGTGCTGTAGCGGCTGCGGGGAGCTGGGCGTAGTAGTCGTCGAGGTCGGCGCGCTTGGGTGACGGCATGGCCACAGCGTAGGTCGATCGTGGGCGTCGTCGCTCGACATCGGTCTCACCGGCGACCCGCCATGTGCGGCTCCCGCCAACGCGCGGAATGGGCCCGGCCGTCAACGGCCGGGCCCATTCGCAGGCGGGGTAGGGAGCTCAGTCGGCGTCGCGGCGGTACAGCAGCACAGTGCCGGCCAGCACTGCGACGCCTGTGAAACCGGCGAACAAGAACGCATCCTGGGTGCGGCTGAGGGCTGCGGCCAGGGTCTCGGTGGTGTCGCCGGCGGAGCGGATGGACAGCATGCCGTTGGCGGCGCTGAAGGGCAGGAAGCGGGAGAGGTTTGCCGGCGCCATGCTGCGCACCAGGTTCTCGACCACGAACGCCCACACCAGCGCGGTCGACACGGCGGCCGAGCTGTGGCGGATGATCATGCCGACGCCCACTCCCATGACGGCGGCCAGCGAGGTCAGCACCAGGCCCCAGGCCGCAGCTGTGACCATGCCGTTGGTCTCACCCATCGGCATGCCGCTGGCGACGGCGCTGCCGAACCCGGCGACGATGCCGACGACGCCCATCGCCAGGCCGAAGCCGGAGGCGACGGTGGCCTTGGCGGCCACGCTGACCCAGCGGGCGGGCTGGGCGGCGATGGCGTTGGCGATGGTGCCGTGCTGCACCTCCGACGTGTACATCAGGATCCCGGCGATGACAGCCATCACGGTGGTCAACCACGTGGAGGTCATGAAGCTGTTGGAAACCGTGAACGGCAGGTGTTCGTACGGGTCGGTCTTGACGAAGGTCGCCAGCACCCACGACATCACCAGGCCGGCAAGGATCGTGAAGCCGAAGATGGCGCGGTTCGAGCGCAGGGAGCGCAGCTTGATCCACTCGCTGCGGATGGCGGCCGGGACCGCCGAGAAGTCGTGCTGACGGGTGCGGGAGACGATGCGGGCGGCGGGGCGAACAGCGGTGGGCGGGTACAGGGTGGTGGTCATGGCGGGTCCTTTGGGTGAGTGGTGAGTCGTACGAAGTACTGGTGGTGAGGCGGTGAGGCGGTCAGACGGTGAGGTGAGGCGGTGAGGCGGCGGTGAGGCTGTCAGGCGGCGGCGAACTCGGCGGTGGCACCGGTCATGTCGAGCAGGATCTCCTCCAGCGAGCGCGACACCTCGGTGATCTCGATCACCTGGATGCGATGGTCGAAGGCCAGCTGCGAGACGGTGGCGAGGGTGGTTCCCGTGGCCGTCAGGCGCTCGCCTTCGACGGTGATGGTCACGTCGTGGCGGGTCAGCAGCCGGGCGAGCTCCGTGCTGTCGGGAGTGCGCACCACCACCCTGCTCTCGCCGCGGGCGAGCGTGGCGGCCACCGGCTCGGCGGCCAGCAACCTGCCGCCGCCGACCACGACCAGGTCGTCGGCGAACATCTCCAGCTCGCCGATCAGGCGGCTGGACACGAACACCGTGCCACCAGCGGCAGCGAACTCGCTGAGCGAGTTGCGCAGCCAGCGGATGCCGTCGGGGTCCAGCCCGTTCGAGGGCTCGTCCAGCAGCAGCACGTCGGGCTCGCCCAGCAGGGCGCCTGCCAGGGCCAGGCGCTGGCGCATGCCCAGCGAGAAGCCGCCGGCGCGCTGATCGGCGGCGGTGTCGAGGCCGACCTCGTGCAGCACCTCTTCCACCCGGCGGGCGGGGATGCGGCTGAGCGCGGCCATCGCCTGCAGGTGGTCGCGGGCGGTGCGCCCAGGGTGCATCGCGCCGGCGTCGAGCACCGAGCCGACCACCCGTGTGGGGTGCTGCAACCGGGTGTAGCTGACGCCGTGGTAGCGCACGTCGCCGTGGTCGGGCCGGGTCAGCCCGACCATCATTCGCATGGTGGTGGACTTGCCGGCGCCGTTCGGGCCGACGAATCCGGTGACGCGGCCAGGGGCGACGTCGAAGGTCATGTCGTTGACGGCGACGCGGCTGCCGTAACGCTTGGTGAGGGCGGACACGGTGATCATGGTTGGGTGCTCCGTTCGTGCAGGGTGTGGATGTGGCCGGGAAGCGAGAGCCCCACGGCAGGTCGGTCGACCGAGACGATCGAGATCAGCTCGACGTTCACCGACGTGAGGTGCGACACCACACCATGGAGGTGGGCTGAGTCGCGCACCACGCCGACGAGGCGGGTGTTGCCGTCGGAGTGGTCGAAGGTGAAGTCGTCGAGCAGCGGCCGCAGCAGCCGGGCGCTGGCCCTGCCCCTGATGACGATCTCGAAGGTGGTCGGTTCGGACATGGCCCCACCGTCTCATCGGGTGGTACGACTGCGCCTCACCCCTGCCCTCATCTCACCCGGGTGATCCCACCACCAGGGTGGGCGGGGTGGCGTATGGTCCCGTCGTGACCAGCGACGCAGAGATCGGGATGGCGGCGACGAAGCTGCGGCCACCGGCGTTGCCCACCCGGCTGGTGGAGCGCAACCGGCTCGACCAGACGCTCGACGACGCCGTCGTGCGGCACGTGCCGTTGGTGTTGGCCAGCGCCCCCGCGGGGTCGGGGAAGTCGACGATGCTGGCCGCGTGGGCGGCGCGGCGGCCGGGGCAGGTGGCCTGGCTGCAGGTGGAGGACATCGACTCCGACCCCGCCCGCTTCTGGTCGTCGCTCGTCGCCGCGATCGCGCGCCATCGCCCGCGGGCCGGCGACCACCTGGCGCCGCTGGTCGTCGGCTCGGCGGGCGACGATCGCGTGATCGTGCCGGCGTTGGTGAACGAGCTGGTCGACGACGACCAGCGCCTGGTCGTGGTGATCGACGACTACCACCTGATCAACGATGCCACCGTCCATCGCGGTGTCGAGCGGCTGATCGACCTGTGTCCTCCGCAACTGACGATCGTCGTCTCCACTCGTGTCGATCCGCCCTTCCGGCTGGGCCGGATGCGCGTGCGGAACAGGGTCAGCGAGGTGCGTGCACACGATCTGCGTTTTGCCGCCGGCGAGGCAGCGGTGCTCCTCGGCCCCGCCGGCGAGACGATCACGGCCGGCTCGTTCGACGACCTCTGCGCGCGCACGGAAGGATGGGCCGCGGGCCTGGTGCTGGCCGGCCTCTCGCTGCAACGGGCAGCCGAGCCCGACCAGTTCGTGCATGCGTTCAGAGGCGACGACCAGCTGGTGGTCAGCTACTTGGGCGACGAGCTGCTGGCCACGATGGAGCCCGAGGAGCGCAGGCGAATGTTGGAGACGTCGGTGCTCGACCGGTTCAACGGCCCTCTGGTCGATGCAGTCACCGCCTCGTCGGGCGGGTCGCAGTGGCTGCTCGAAGCGGCGGCCCGCAACCAGCTGATCGTGCGGCTGGACAGCGCCGGCGAGTGGTTCCGCTATCACCACCTGCTGCGCGACCTGCTGGCGTTGGAGGCCCTGCGCACCTTCCCCGATGAGCTGGCGGTGCTGCACGGGCGCGCTGCCGGATGGTTCTCGGCGCAGGGCGATCATGGCTCTGCAGTGGGGCACCGGCTGGCTGCCGGCGACATCGCCGGCGCGATGGCTCTGATGCTCTTCGTCGGCCCCGACCTGCTGGGCAACGGCCAGGTCCGCACGCTGCAACGGCTGCTCGATCAGATCGGTACTGCGGCCTCCGACGACGCGGTCTGCGCGCTGCTGTGGGGCTGGTGTGAGTATCTCCGTGGTCGCTACGTGGCGGCGCAGCACTGGCTCGACAGGTCGCTGTCCCTCCTGCCACCGGAGATCGACCCGATCGTCGCCACGCCGTTGCGCATCAACGTGGCGCTCGGTCGAGGCGACGTGGCGACTGCGCTGGATGCGGCGCGGATGGTCACGGCGGCCGGCGAGCTGGCCACACGCCCTGCCGAGCTGGCGACGGCCGTCGGCGCGGCCTACGCCTGGGCGGGTCTGGCAACCGATGCGCGCGAAGCCCTGGGTGTGGCGGTGGCCAGGGCGACGATCGAACGGCGCTTCACGGCTCACACCATGGCGTTGGTGTCGTTGGCCGTCAACGAGTTGGAGGCCGGCGACGTGTCCGCTGCGCACGCCGCGGCCGAGGCGGCTCTCTCGACCGCCCACTCCTTCGGCCTCGCCGGCTACCACGGCGTGGCGCCGGCACTGGCGGTCCGTGCCCGCACCGCGGCCGATGCCGCGCAGGCCGGCGCCGACGCTGCGGACGCGGTGGACCTTGCGCGCCGGGCAACCACCGACCTGGGTCGGGCGTTCGTGCTGACCACGGCCGGTGACACGCTGCTGGGTCTCGGTGATGATGCCGGCGCAGTGCTGCTGGGCGAGGCCCGCTCGATCATCGATCGTTGCGTCGACCCGGGCGTGGCCGGGCGAGCGCTGGCACGGGCCGAGTCGCGCCATCGCCTCGCCGCCACGCCGCCGGCACCCCGGACAGCGCTTGTCGAGCAGCTGACCGATCGAGAGCTCGGGGTGCTGCGCTACCTGCCCAGCCAGCTGTCGCTCCGCGAGATCGCTGCGGAGCTGTTCGTGTCGCTGAACACGGTGAAGACGCATTGCAGCGCCATCTACCGCAAGCTCGGCGTCACCGACCGCAAGGCGGCGGTGCAAGCAGCCCGCTCGATGAACCTCCTCTGAGGGCGAGGCGCGACTGGCCGGCGGGGTGCGGTCAGCGGGTCGGGTTGGTGATGGGCGCTGCCGCCGGCACCATGCGGTCGACGGTGACCTTGTCGTCGCTGACACCGGTGATGGTGACCTTGCCACCGGCCAGCGTGCCCGTCAGGTCCACGGCGCTGGCCCCAGGGGCGGCGATCGCCGCCAGCTCGACGGTGAGCGAGTCGCCCTCCACCCGGCCGCGCCCGACGAAGCCGACCTCACCGGTGGAGCGTGTCACCGTCACCACCAGATCGCCGTCGGCCCCGCGGCCCGCACCGTCGTCGGCCGTCGCCGGCCGGGTGAGCACGATCCACCGCACGAACGCGGCCCCGGTCGACTCGTTGACACCCATCAGGGTTGCGGCGATCGCCGGGGTCGTGGCCAGTTCAGCGAGATGCTTTCTCGTGGTCGGTGCCATCACGATGTGCTGACGCGCGCCACACGAGAACGCTCCGACTGCCTTGGCGGCGGGTGGCACCAGGTTCGCCTCGGCCGCCTTCACCTTCACCCGGCCGGCGACGTCGGCGACATCGATCGCCCGGATCGCGGTCCCGCGTACGGGGCGGCCCAGCACTTCGCCGTCAGCGCCCAGGCGGGCGGCGGTACCGTCGGCCTTGAACGCGGTCCCAGTGCGATGGGCGAGGAGCCGCGCAGCCGCGGCTGCCCGCCGCTGACCGGGTTCCCACTGTGCTCGACGGGACCCGTCGAGCAGGCGTTTGACGTCGTTCTTGGTTCCGGTTCGGGCCAGCGCCATGCTGGCCGCGCCGAGCACCTCTCCGTCGTCGCTGCTGTCGACTGCCGCCCGCAGCGCGCGGAGCGCTGCGGGGGTGGGCGCCGCCGCCAGAGCGGCCGCCGCCCCGGCCCGGACCTGGTTGTCGGCATGGCCGGCCAGGGCCTTGACGAGGCCGGAAGTGGCCTTCGCCCGGTCGGTGGGCTCGCGCGCACCCGCCGCGTAGTCCGCCAGCAATCCCAGTGCGGCGCCCGGCGTCAGGCTGGTGGGTTCGCCGGCCAGTGCGCGCAGCGCTCCGTCGACGGTGCGGTCCTTCGGGTCTCCGATGATCACGGACATGTTCGTACTCCTCGTCTGTCGTGTCGTGTCGTCTGTCGTGTCGTCTGTCGTGTCGTGTCGTGCGCTCAGCACGCGTTCTTCATCCGGCAGTGGTCGCGCATGTTGTTGGCCTCTGCGCTGCTGATCTGGCCGCCGTTGGGAATCGTCGGGTTCATCAGCCGAGTCCCGTTGGTGATGTGGCTGAGACCGAGGTAGTGGCCCATCTCGTGGGCCGCGGCGAAGTCGGAGGCACCACCGCCCGCGTTCATCTCCACCACGCTGCCGTCCATGCCCTTCGCGTTCTTGTCGCACGGTCCGTCCACTCGAGACAGGCCGGCGGTACCCCCGATGTACATCCGGACGAAGAACACGTCGAGCGCGTCGTTGGGAACCGTCCACTCGTCGGTGAGGGTCTCTGCCTCGCCGTCGGAGTTGATGACGTCGCGTCCGTTCGCGTCGGCGGTCGAGACGACCCAGTGCATGACGCGGCCGATGCCCATCGCCACGCCTGCTCCGGCGTACAGCCGGCGAGTCGTGGCAATGGCGGAGTCGATCTCGACGAGATCGTCGAACGTGAACTGGTCGCTTCCCACGCGAATGCAGTTGACGTGGGTGTGCTTGGCCCCCAGCCGGTTGAGCTCGGTGCGCAGCGACACCGCCACCCGACGGGTGAGCTGCCCGAGCAGGTCGTGCCGGACCGACATCGCTGACGGTGCGACGCCGATGCACGATGCGCGCTGACGTACGGCAACCATGACGCTCAGCCTCCGAGCGCCGTGAGGCGCGTCTCGAGCGCCGCGATCCGGTTCTTCAACGTCACCAGCTCGCTGGCCACGTCGACGGTTCCGGCGCCGGCCCGGTTCGGGACCAGCAGCTGGCCGGGGACCGAGACGTTGCCGTTGATCGTCACGCCACCCGGATAGTCGTTGGCCCAGTTGAGCGTCAGCCCGTCGGTGAAGTCGTGCACCAGGGCACGGCGCCACGGCGAGTTGTTCCGGCGGCGGCCGGCGAAGTCGAGGACGAGATCGGCCTGCTTGCACGTCAGGCGGAAGCCTTCGATGGTCACCCCGTCCGGGTAGTCCGAGGCCCAGTTGAGCGTCAGCCCGTCGTTGAAGTTGTGCACGAACGCTCGCCGGTTGCCGCCCGTCGCTCGTCGCCGCGACGGCGCGTCGATCACGACGTCCACTGCGGTCGTCTTCAGGAAGTCTCCCTCGATGGTGGTGAGGTTGCCGTCGAGACGAATGTCGGAATCCATTGTTCTGCCTCCTTGGGGTGGCCCGGCCAATGAGGTCGTGCAGCCGGTTCTGAACAAGAAAGAGTCCGGCAACCCCGCAGAGATACGACGTCGTCCGGGAGGAAGCAAATGGCAACTGCCATATGAGGAAGCCATGGATTGAGCCCGGCGGGCCCGCGCCCAGGCTGTCGATTCTGGTCTACGGTGCGTCGCACGCCGGTGGTTCCACGACCTGCACGACTCCGCCGGCCAGGGAGAGGTTGCGTGGTGATCGGAGCTGGCTCCACGTCTAGGTTCGTCGACCGACCACAGGTTCGCGAGCGCAGCGCGCTGCGTGTGGAACGCCTGGCGAGCTGGATGGCGGCCGCGGCCGGAGCCATCGGGGCCACCGTTCTCGTGGGCTACCTGACACGAATCGCGTGGGTCGTGAAGCTGTCGGATCGGCTTCCCCCGATGTACCCAAACGCAGCACTCGGCCTGATCTGTGGAGCCGTGGCCGTGATCGGCGCTCGCCGGAGCGGGGCGGTCAGGGCCGTGGCCGCGGTCGCCGTGCTCGGCCTCGGAAGCATCGGGATCGTCAGTCTCGGCCTGAACATCACGCGCAGCGAGCGCACCTGGTTCGAAGGCCTGTTCCCCGACGACTTCGTCGCTCCCACCACGGTTGTCGGCGGGCGGCCGGTACCGGAGACATGCTTGGCGTTCGTGCTGCTGGCGGTGGCGCTCGGGACGCTCGTGCTGCGCCGTGGAGCGGTGGTCGGCCAGGCCTTCGGCATCGCCGGCGCCGCGGTGGGCCTCTCGGCGGTGTTCGGGTACATGATCGGCGTCGATCGCTCGAACCTCGGCGGCCACCTGGTGTACGTGGGCATGGCCCTGCACACCGGTGTCGCCATCGCCCTGCTGGGTGCAGCCGCGGCGTGCGCCCGCCCGAACGTGGGTGTGATGGCGCAACTGCTCGACGGCGGGATCGCCGGTGGTGTCTCCAGGCGGGTCACGCTGATGGTTGCGGTCGCACCGGCACTGCTGCTGGTGGCCGGCGTGGTGCTCGCCCACGCGTTACCCACCGAGGAGCTGTCGCAGTCGGTCTTCTCGGTGCTGCAGGTCGCCGTGCTCAGTGCCGCCGTGCTGATCCCCACCGCCGTCATCGGCCGCACCGAGCGGCAGTTGCGCGAACGGCTCGACGCGGCACGGCGCAGAGAAGAGCATCGCGGCGATGTGGACACGCTGGTCGAGGCGGTCACTGCCGAGATGACCATCACGGCTCCCGACCTGCCCGGCTGGGAGATCGGCATGCGCTACCAACCCGCCACCGGCCACCTTGCGGGCGACTCGGTGCAGGTGCACACTCGCGACGAACCCCGCCCGGCCACTCTGATCGCGATCGTCGACGTGGCCGGCCACGATGTGTTCTCCGCAGTCGTCGCCTACGGGCTGCGTGCGCACATCGGTGCGTTGTGGGAGAACGGCGCCGATCTGGCGACGGTGGTGCGCAGTGCCAACGCCAAGCTGGTCCGGCGGCACACGATCGCGACGGCGGTGCTGATCGTCATCGAACCCGACGCGACATCGGTGGAGGTGGTGAACGCCGGGCACCCGGCGCCGGTCCACCTGCGAGCCAGGCAGCAGACAGAGTGGACGAGGACGGGCCCGTTGCTGGGCCTCCCCGGCGCCGCCCACGGCATCAACGTGTTCGACATCCTCCCCGACGACCTGATCGTGTTCTACACCGACGGCGTCACGGAGGCCCGCGGCCCCGGCGGCCGGCAGCTCGGTGACGAGTTCATCCAGCGCCTGATCACGGCGCGTCAGGCCGAGCCGGCAGCGACGATCGCCGGAGCGTGCGTGGATGCGGCGATCGAGCACGCACAGTCGCGGTTGAGCGATGACGTGCTGGTGATCGCGGCGCGACGCCTACCCAACGGCGCTGGCGGCTGACGCTGCGAAGTCGTCGGCCCGGCGCCGGTCAGATGACAGGGACGCCGTAGCTGGTCACGCGCGTGCCGCCGACCAGTTCGCCGGGCTCGCAGCGCACGTCCGCGACGCCCTTGACCTTGCGCACCCCGTTGAGATGGGTGACCGAGTCCGGCCACGACATCGACGCGGTGCGGATCGTGACGTTGCCGTCCTCCACCACGACATCGTCGAGGTCGGGGTCGCAACGCAGCACAGGGTCGACCGTGATGGCAGCGCGCACTCGGGCCTCGGTCAACCACGTCTGAAGATCGAACTTGTCGCGCTGGGCGACCGATCGCCGAGCGAACCTCAGCCAACGGGCGACGTCGCGACGGTTCACCCACAGCGTGGTGCCGATGCCGGCGAGCCACACCCAGCGGAGGCGGCGGCTGACGAACGTCGGGATCATGACGACCGCCTCAGGAACGTGTCGTGCTCGTGTGGCTGCGGGGAGAACGTGAAGGTCGTCATCAGCACATTGATGCCCGGTGGAGACGCTTCTCAAACGGTCCCCACGGTCGGTTGTCGCGGACGGCAGCGTGTGGCGGTTTCGTCGATCGCCAGTTCGGGTACCGACGGATCATGACCAACCAAACGGAACACGAAGAGTTCAAGGATCCCGTGCCCGATCGCGAGCCCACGCCCGAGGAGGAGGCAGCCGCCGAGCGTGCCCGCCGGGGTGTGGACGAAGAGGGCGTCGCCGCAGAGTACGAGCACATGACCGAGCTCGGGGCCGACGTGCGTGGCGAAGGCCAGGTCGAGCCCGAGCCGAGCTGATGCGAACGTGCGACGGCGAGGCGCCGGAGTGCGCCTCGCCGTCGTCGGCTCGCTCGATGATGGTGGTTGCGGTTGGTCCGCGGGTTGGTCCGCGGCTGGTCAGCGCAGGTCGAAGCGGTCGGCGTTCATCACCTTTGCCCAGGCGGCGACGAAGTCGCGGACGAACTTCTCCTTGTTGTCGTCCTGCGCGTACACCTCGGCGTACGAGCGCAGCACCGAGTTGGATCCGAACACGAGGTCGACCCGGGTGGCGGTGAAGCGCACGGCCCCGGTCGCGCGGTCGCGGACTTCGTAGCTGCCGTCGGCCGTGGGGTGCCACGAGTAGGCCATGTCGGTGAGGGTGACGAAGAAGTCGTTGGTGAGGGCACCCACCCGGTCGGTGAACACGCCGTGCGCCGTACCGCCATGGTTGGTGCCGAGCACCCGCATGCCGCCGAGCAGCACGGTCATCTCCGGTGCGGTGAGGCCCATCAGCTGAGCCCGGTCGAGCAGCATCTCTTCCGCGGTCACGGCGTAGGTCTCCTTCTCCCAGTTGCGGAAGCCGTCGGCCAAGGGCTCCAGAAAAGAGAACGACTCGACGTCGGTCTGCTCCTGGGTGGCGTCGCCACGACCCGGGGCGAACGGCACTGTCACGTCGACGCCCGCGGCCCGAGCAGCCTGCTCGACACCCACGTTGCCGGCGAGCACGATGACGTCGGCCACGCTGGCGCCGGTGTCGGCGGCGATGCTCTCGAGCACCCCCAGCACCCTGGCGAGGCGGGTGGGCTCGTTGCCTGCCCAGCCGATCTGCGGGGCGAGGCGGATGCGAGCACCGTTGGCACCACCGCGGAAGTCGGAGCCGCGGAAGGTGCGGGCGCTGTCCCACGCAGTGGAGACCATCTCGGCGATGGTGAGGCCGCCGGCCGCGATGCGTGCCTTCACCGCATCGACGTCGTAGCCGGTGGGACCGGTGGGTACGGGGTCCTGCCAGATGAGGTCTTCGGCCGGCACCTCGGGGCCGATGTAGCGGCTCTTCGGGCCCAGGTCGCGGTGGGTGAGCTTGAACCAGGCGCGGGCGAAGACTTCGGAGAAGTACGCCTGGTCGTCGCGGAAGCGCTGGGAGATCTCGCGGTAGATCGGGTCTTTGATCATCGCCATGTCGGCGTCGGTCATGATGATGCGGGTCGTGCCTTCCCCACCTTCCACGTCGCCGGGTGTGTCCTCGGGAGTGAGGCCGATGGGCTCCCACTGCCAGGCACCGGCCGGGCTCTTGCGCAGCTCCCAGTCGTACTTGAACAGCAGGTCGAAGTACCCGTTGTCCCAGCGTGTGGGGTGGGTGGTCCAGGCGCCTTCGAGGCCGGAGGTGACCGTGTCGCGGCCGATGCCGCGGGCGGTGTGGTTCATCCATCCGAAACCCTGCTCGTGGATGTCGGCGCCCTCGGGCTCGGGCCCGAGCACGGCGGCACTGCCGTTACCGTGAGACTTCCCCACGGTGTGGCCGCCGGCGGTGAGCGCGACGGTCTCCTCGTCGTTCATCGCCATGCGAGCGAATGTGACGCGCACGTCGTGCGCGGTCTTCAGCGGGTCGGGCTGGCCGCCCACACCCTCCGGGTTGACGTAGATGAGGCCCATCTGCACGGCGGCGAGCGGGTTCTCCAACGACTCGCGATCGCCGGATTCGGCGTCGTAGCGGGTGGAGGCCAGCCACTCCTTCTCCGAACCCCAGTAGATGTCCTTCTCCGGGTGCCAGATGTCGGGCCGGCCGAGGCCGAACCCGAAGGTGGTCAGGCCCATCGACTCGTACGCCACGTTGCCGGCGAGCACCATCAGGTCGGCCCAGCTCAGTGCGTTGCCGTACTTCTTCTTGATCGGCCACAGCAGGCGGCGTGCCTTGTCGAGGTTGGCGTTGTCGGGCCACGAGTTGAGCGGGGCGAACCGCTGGTTGCCGGTGCCGGCACCGCCGCGCCCGTCGGCCGTGCGGTACGTGCCGGCCACATGCCACGCCATGCGGATCATCAGGCCGCCATAGTGGCCCCAGTCGGCGGGCCACCAGGCCTGGCTGCTGGTCATCAGCGCTTCCAGGTCCTTCTTCACGGCGGCCAGGTCGAGGTGCTGCACGGCTTCTCGGTAGTCGAAGTCGGGATCCATCGGATTCGTCTTCGAGTCGTGCTGGTGCAGGATGTCGAGATCGAGCGTGGTGGGCCACCACTGGGTACGTGACCTGGGGGACTGCACAGCGGCCCCGTGCATCACGGGGCAACCTCCGGGGGCGGTGGTGTTCGAATCGCTCATGATGGGCTCCTTCTGGGGGTGGGCTGTTGGTGGGGAGTGGGCTGTTGGTGGGATGTACGACAGGTGGGGCAGAGCCCCCAGTAGATGACTTCGGCTTCGTCGATCTCGAAGCCCTGTGCGTCGGCGGCGGTGAGGCACGGCCGCTCACCGACGGCGCAATCGACATCTGCGACGCGGCCGCACGCCCGGCAGATGAGGTGATGGTGGTTGTCGTCGGTGCGGCTCTCGTAGCGGGCCGGCGAGCCCATCGGCTGGATGCGGCGCAGCATGCCGACGTCGGTGAGCGTGTTGAGCGCGTCGTACACCGACTGCCGCGAGATGGCGCCGATCTCGCCGCGCACCGCCTGCAGCACTTCGTCGGCGGTGGCATGCGGTTGCTCGTCGACACTGCGCAGCACCGAGAGGCGCTGCGCAGTGACATGGATGCCCCGCTCGCGAAGAGCGGCGACATGAGGCGGCGTCGTCATGGACTGGATGCTATCAACATTTGGACACAGTCCAAACAACTTCCCGAGAAGTTGAGCGCTACGCCACGTAGGTCGCGAGGTGTCGGCCGGTGAGAGTCGAGGTCGAGGGCGCTAGCGCCGCTCGAGCAGACCCCTGACGTACGCCGCCTGGCCGCCGTGCTGGATGTCGTCGTCGACGATGCTGACCAGTCGCACTGCCATCGTCACCGGCGGGTCCCACCGCTTGTCGACGATCTTCGCCAGATCGGTCGCGGTCAGGCCCTGCAGGAACGTGCGCGTGCGTGCGGCGACCGCCTCGTGATAGCCGAGCAGGGCGTCGGGCCCGTCCGGCCGCACGGCGGCTACCTCCGCCGGACCGTGGCCGTAGCCGTGGTTCTCAGGGTCGGGTTCGAGCCCGAAGCGGGCCGCCCAGCCGTCGGCGGCCCACACCTGCAGGTCGCCTGTCAGCTCGGCGATGTGCGAGTCCTGCACGCGAGTGAGGTGCCACACCAGCCAGCCGATCGGGTTGCAGCCCGGCTCGGGCGTCACCAGCAGCAGCTCCGGATCGATGCCGTCGACCGCATCGCGCACGTGCTCGTCCACGCGGCCGAACAGGTCGAGCAGCATGTCCTTCAGCGGGTCGTTCATCGCGTCCTCCTGGTCATCGTCATCGTCATCGTCATCGTCATCGTCATCGTCATCGTCGACCGGCCGGAACCGGTGCAGCAGTCGTACACCCGCACGGACGGCGGGGCAACGGCCAGTCTCCAGGAGCGTCCCGCCGCCGAGCAGGGTGCAGGACCTCGGACCCTGGTGATCCGGGCGACAGAAGCGAAGCGTTGCAGGTTGTGAGCAGTGATACATCGGCGCCCGAGCACGCGCCCGAGCAGGTGCCCGTCGGCGTTCGAATGCTCCATCAGGACACGGCTGAACGCCCCTTCATCGTGTTCTGGGAGATCACCAAGGCGTGCGGTCTCGCCTGCCGGCACTGCCGGGCCAGCGCGGTGCCGCAGCGGCACCCGCTGGAGCTGACCACCGAAGAGGGCATGCGCGTCATCGACGACCTGGCGGCCCTCGGGTCGCCGCGGCCCATCCTGGTGCTGACCGGCGGCGACCCGTTCGAGCGGGCCGACCTCATCGATCTCGTCCGCCACGCCGACTCGCAGGGTCTGCCCGTCGCGCTCTCGCCGTCGGTGACCCCGAACCTCACCCGCGAGCGCCTGGCCGCGCTGCACCAGGCGGGTGCCGGCGCGATCTCGCTGTCGCTGGATGGGGCCCGCCCGGAAACCCACGACGGCATCCGCCGCATCGAAGGCGTTCACCGCGCCACGCTGGTGGCCGCGGCGATGGTGCGCGAGCTCGGGTACCGCCTGCAGGTGAACACCACGGTCCACGCCGACAACGTGCACGAGCTGCCCGATCTGCTGGCGTGGCTGATCGACGCCGATGTGTCGCTGTGGAGCGTGTTCCTGCTGGTGCCCACGGGCCGCGGTGCGGAGCTGGCAGGGCTGACGAGCGACCAGGTGGAAGACGTGTTGCACTGGCTGCACGACATCGGCGAGCTGGTGCCGGTGAAGACCACCGAAGCGCCTCAGTTCCGCCGCGTGGCGATGCAGCGTGCAGGGGTCGCCGACATCGATGCGCTGTTCCCGCCAGGGCCTTTGCGCGGGCAACTGCGCCAACGCACCAGTGAGCTCGTACCCGCGTCGCACGCGCTGCGCCACCGTCGCCGCCCGCTCAGCGTCAACGCCGGCCGGGGTGTGGCGTTCATCGACCATTGCGGCACGATCTACCCCAGCGGGTTCCTGCCGCTGGCCGTCGGGTCCGTCAGGGAACGGCCGTTGTCGGCCTGGTACCGCGACTCGCCGTTGATGAACGCGCTCCGCGACCCGGACCACTTCACCGGCAAGTGCGCGGTCTGCGAGTTCCGTCGCGTGTGCGGCGGCTCGCGCTCACGTGCGTTCGCCACCACCGGCGACCCGTTGGGCGACGATCCTGCCTGCGACTACGTGCCTGCGGGTTGGCTCGGCACACCCTGACGAGTCGTGAGCGTGGGCCTTTGGTCCCTTGCCAGAGCCGGCAGAATCGTGAAGTGTGTCACTATGCGATTGGAGATCACGCGGCGTGCGGAGCTGGCCATCCGCGCGTTGGCGTTCTTGGGTACCGCTCCGCGCCGCGTGAAGGCATCCGAGCTGGCACGCGAGTTGGGCACGACCGTGGCGTTCGTGCCGCAGATCGTCAGCCCGCTGGTGAAGGCCGGCTGGGTGCGTTCCGAGCCCGGCCCCAGTGGCGGGTACACGGTGACCGTGGCGCTCGGCGTCGTGAACGTGCTGCAGGTGATCGAGGCGGTCGACGGCATCACCGACTCCGGGCGCTGTGTGGTGGCCGATCGGCCGTGCAGTGCTGCCGAGCCGTGCGTGCTGCACGTCGCGTGGGCACGAGCCCGAGCCGAGCTGGTGGCCGTGCTGGGTTCGACGGCTGTGTCGGAGACGTGCGCGGCCGGTTGATGGCAGACGTGAAGGGCTTCGCACCGACCGGTGCGACGCAGACCGAGGAGATGTGATGGCCGAGATCCAGGTGTCGATGACGTTGGCGGAAGTGGTGGACGCGTACCCGGCGCTGACGCGTGAGTTGGAAGGTCGCGGCCTGGACTACTGCTGCGGCGGCAAGCGCACGCTCGGCGAGGCGTGCGAGCGGGCCGGGCTGAACGCCGCGCAGGTGGCTGCCGAGCTGGCGGCGGCGATCGTTCCGGCGACACCGGCGGAGTGGACGACGATGACCGCCGACGTGCTGGTGGACCACCTGGAACACACCCACCACCGCTACCTGTGGGCCGAGCTGCCGCGCATCACGGCGCTGGCGGACAAGATCGTGTCGGTGCACGGCGAGCACCACCCGGAGCTGGCTGGGATCGCTGCGTGCTACGCGGAGGTGCGTGCCGACCTGGAGCCGCACCTGATGAAGGAAGAGCGCGTGCTGTTCCCGATGGTGCGCGAGCTGGTGGCCACGGAAGGGTTGCCGTCGTTCCACTGCGGCACGCTGCGCAACCCGATCTCGGTGATGCTGGCCGAGCACGACGCGGTCGGCGAGCTGCTGGCCAGGTTGCATCGCCTGACCGACGGGTACACACCACCGGCCGACGGGTGTGCCACGTACACAGCGTGCTTCGCGGCGATGGCCGAGCTGGAGGCCGACACCCACCTGCACATCCACAAGGAGAACAACGTGCTGTTCCCACTGGTGGAGCGTCTGGAAGCCCAGCGGGCGGCGACGGTGCCGGGTTGACGACCGAGCACGGCGGGCACTTCTGCCGCGACCTGGTGAACCGCGACCTGGTGAACCGCGACGACATCGAACGGCTGGTGCGCGACTTCTACCGGCAGGCGGCGATGGACGATCTGCTGGGCCCGGTGTTCGCCGCCGCCGAGATGAACTGGAATGCACACATCGACACGCTGGTGGCCTTCTGGGAGTGGCAGCTGCTCGGCCGCCCGGGCTACGGCGGGCAGCCACTGCGCGCCCACGAGCCCGTGCATGCGCGCACTCCGCTGACGCACGCCCACTACGCACGATGGGTGGAGCTGTTCTGCGACACGGTCGATGGGTTGTTCGCCGGGCCGAACGCCGAGGTGGCCAAGGGGCGCGGTCGAAAGATGGCCGCGGCGATGGAACGGTTGCTCGCCGGTGTGTCGGCAGAGGGTGACGTGCCGATCGAGCCGCTGTGGCGCGGTGCAGATCGATAGATCGCGACCTGGACAACGCACGCCCCGTCGAGGGGCACCAGACTGAGCGGCGACCCTCGAGTGCGCCGGCCGGTCAGCAGCCGGCGCCAGCACTTCAGACCGGAGTTGTTCCCAGATGCAGGTAGCCGGTGTCGTCGACGCGATGCTCGAGGCGCCCGTCGCCCCCAGCTTCACCCGCCTCGGGCCGGCGTTGCGCCGGCGACTGTTCCATTGGCGCGACGTGGCTTCCTATCGCCTCGACGGGCGAGTGATGGTGGTGACGGGCGCTACTTCCGGCCTGGGTCGCGCCGCTGCCCAGCAGCTGGCCGCCGATGGCGCCACCGTCGTGATCGTGGGCCGCAACCCGCAGAAGACCGCCGCGGTGGCTGCGGAGCTGCGGGCTGCCACCGGTAACGACGGGGTGGCGTTCGTGGTGGCCGACATGGGCGATTACGCCTCGGTGCGCGCAGCGGCAGACCAGATCCTGCAGGACCACCCGCGGCTGGACGTGCTGGTGCACAACGCCGGCGCGCTGAGCAACCAGCGCGTCACCGCTCCCGATGGCACCGAGGCCACCGTCGCCAGCCAGGTGGTGGGCCCGTTCCTGCTGACCTGCCTGCTGCTGGATCGCTTGGTCGCATCGGCTCCCGCGCGGGTGATCACGATGTCGTCGGGCGGCATGTACTCGGCGGCGCCGACCGTGCGCGGCATACAGATGGACGAAGCCTCGTACAAGGGAGCGAAGCAGTACGCGCTGGCGAAGCGGGCGCAGGTGACGTTGAACGAGATGTGGGCCGGCCACGTCGATCGCAGCTCGGTGGTGTTCCATTCGCTGCACCCCGGCTGGGCCGACACGCCCGGTGTGCAGGAGGCGTTGCCCACGTTCCGCAAGGTGGTCGGCCCGCTGCTGCGCGACGCCGCTGGCGGTGCCGACACGATGGTGTGGCTGGCCGCCGACGACGGCGAGCCGCTGGCCACCACGGGTGGCTTCTGGCTGGACCGCCGCATCCGTCCGATCCACCGTTTGCCCGGCACGCGCACAGCCGACACGCCCGAGCGCCGACGCCGGCTGTGGGAGTGGGTCAGTGAGCAAGCCGGCTGCAATCCGTTCGACGAAGCGGCGTCGCATGCCTGACCCCGTGGACGTCGTCGTCGTCGGGGCCGGCCTGGCCGGGCTGACGTGCGCGCTCGACCTGGCGGCGGCCGGCGTGGAGTGCCTGGTGCTGGAAGCATCGGACGGCGTGGGCGGCCGGGTGCGCACGGACGCGGTCGACGGCTTCCTGCTGGACCGCGGCTTTCAGATCCTGCTGACGGCGTATCCCGAGGTGCAGCGCCGGCTGGACGTCGATGCGCTGCAGCTCGGCCTGTTCGAGCCGGGAGCGGTGATCCGCGCCGGCGGTGGGTTCCACCGGGTGGCCGACCCGCTGCGTCGCCCGCGGCTGCTGCGCACGACGGTGGCTGCTCCGATCGGTTCGTTCGCCGACAAGGCCCGGCTGGCGCGCCTGGTGCTGGACGTGCGCCTGCACTCCGTGCGCAGCCTGCTGCAGCGGCCCGACGTGTCGACCGCCGAACGCCTCACCCGGGCCGGGTTCTCCAAGCAGATGATCGAGTCGTTCTGGCGGCCGCTGTTCAGCGGCATCCAGCTGGACCCGGAGCTGGAGGTGTCCAGCCGGCGGTTCGACACCATCCTGCGCATGCTGGCCGTGGGTGGCACCGGCGTGCCGCGCAACGGCATGGGCGCCATCCCCGCGCAGCTCGCTGCGGCGCTGCCGGCGGGCACGGTGCGGCTGGGAGCGGCCGTGGCCGCGGTCGACGGCAGCGGAGTGGTCCTGCACGACGGCGAGCGCATCTCCGCCCGCACCGTGGTGGTGGCCACCGAGGGGCCGGCCGCGCACCGCCTGCTGGGCCGCAGCGTGGCCGACCCTGGCTCGCGTGCCGCAGCCTGCTGCTGGTTCGCGGCACCCAGCGCGCCGCTGCCTGGGCCGGTGCTGATACTGGACGGCGAGGCCAGCGGGCCGGCGAAGAACCTGGCAGTGATGACCGAGGTGGCGCCCTCGTACGCGCCTGCGGGCCGTGCGCTGATCGCTGCGGCGATCCCCGGTCCCGACGCGCTGCACCCGACGGTGACGGCACGTGTGCGCGAGCAGCTGGCCCGTTGGTTCGGATCGGCCACCGGCGACTGGCAGCACCTGCGCACCGACGTCATCCCGCACGGCCAGCCGGCCCAGGCGCCGCCGATGAATCCGAAGCAGCCGGTGGCGCTGGGCGACGGGAGGTTCGTGTGCGGCGACCACCGCGACACGGCGTCCATCCAGGGAGCGATGTTCAGCGGCGGCCGGACGGCCATTGCCGTACTGGCGCACCTGCGCTCGAACCCCTGACCGTGAGCCCTGACCCGTGAGCCGTGACCCGTGAGCGCTGACCCCTGACCCGTGACCGCGGTGCCACGGTCACGGGTCCGGCGGGCTACGCCGACTGCACTGCTGCTGCTGTGGCCGGTGCGGGCTCCACTGCCGGCGCCGGCGCAGATTGCGAGCGACGGCCGAGCACGGCGACAGCGCACACCAGTGCGGCCAAGCCGCCCAGTGCGAACGGTACCCGTGGCGACGACACCTGGATGACCCAGCCCATCAGCAGGGCGCCGATCGGGGTGCTGCCGAACCAGGCCATCTGGTGCAGGCCCATCACGCGGCCCTGCATGCCCGGCTCGGTGGCCTGCTGCAGCACGACCGTGTTCACCGACTGGAACGAGGCGGAGGCGAAGCCCAGCAGGATGCTGATGGCCACGAACGACCAGTAGTTGGGGGCCACGGACATCGCCAGGAAGGTGCCGGCGAAACCGGCCAGCACGATGGCCAGCGTGCGCCGTGGGTGCGGCCGCACGCCGGCGATGTAGATGCCGCCGAGGATCGAGCCGATCGCGCTGACGCTCATCACCGTGCCCACGGCGGCGGCGCCCCGGTGGAAGCCGAAGTGCACCATCGAGGGGAACGTGGTCTGGAAGTTGTAAGCGATGGTGCCGACGACCACCATCACCAGCAGCGGGCGGCCGACTTCGGGGTGGGTGCGCACGTAGGCGAACCCTTCGCGCAGGCGGCCCTTGGTGCGGCCCAGCAGCGGGCGGGCGACCAGCTCGCTGGTGCGCAGCGCCAGCAGCGCACCGAACACCACCACGTACGACACGGCGTTGATGGCGAAGCAGATGTCGACGCCGACGGTGGCGATCAGCAGGCCGGCCAGGGCCGGGCCGATCAGGCGCGAGACGGAGTTGATGGTGCTGTTGGTGGCGACCGCGCTGGGCAGCAGCTTCGGGCCGACCAGCTGGAACAGGACGGCTTGCATGGCCGGGCGTTCGACGGCGATGACCAGGCCGAGCAGGAAGGTGAGGGCGTAGATCCACCAGATGGTGACGGTGCCGGTGGCCACGACCAGCCCGAACGCGGCGGCCAGCACGCCGGAGACGGCGGAGGTGGCGAGCAGCAGGCGGCGGTTGTCGACCTTGTCGGCCAGCAGGCCGGCCGGCGCGCCCAGCAGCAGCATCGGGAGGAACTGGAGGGCCATGGCCACACCCAGCTGATCGCTGCGGTTGGTGATCTCGATGATCAGCCACGTGACGGCCAGCGATTGCATCCACGAACCGACGCTGGAGATGGTCTGGCCGATGAAGTAGAGCCGGAAGTTCCGGCTGTCGAACGCCGCGAATCGGCGTGAGGCGCTCGTCGCCTGTTGATCGTTCATGCGGAGAAGTTTGACAACTTCGGTGGTGTCTGGCAACGTCGTTTGCCATGCAGGCAACACACTCGGCCATCACGTCAGTCGAGGAATCGGTCGACGCGCGGGTGCGGCGCCGGCTGCGCGAGCTGCGTACCCAGCAGGGGCTGACACTGCAACAGCTCAGCGAGCGCACCCACATCGATGTGTCGATGCTGAGCCGGCTGGAGTCGGGCAAGCGGCGGCTGGCGCTGGACCACATCGCCGGGCTGGCCGCGGCCCTGGGCGTCAGCGCCGACGACCTGCTGGGCACGCCACCGCAGGTGGACCCGCGTGTGCGCAGCGAGCCGGTCACCCGCAACGGCCTCACGATGTGGCCGCTGACGAACCGTGCCACGCCGAGCGGGCTGCGCGCGTTCAAGATCCGCATGAGCGCCAGCCGGCGCAAGCCGCCCACCACCCTGCGCGTGCACGACGGCCACGACTGGATGTACGTGCTGGAGGGCCGCATGCGGTTGCTGCTGGGCGAGCAAGACCTGGTGATCGAAGCCGGTGAGGCCGTCGAGTTCAGCAACTGGACACCGCACTGGTTCGGCGCCATCGACGGCCCCGTGGAGCTGATCGCCGTCTTCGGCAGCCGCGACGAACGAGCCCACCTCCACGAGTGACGCGTTTCTGGCACGGCCGTGAGGCGCCCGTGTCGAGGGGTGCCCCCAGCCGCACTAACCTGCGGCGCATGAGCGCCAACCTTCGTCTGTACACGTCCGCCGTCTACTCCTTCGAGCACGTGTTGAAGACGGCGAAGCCGACAGCGTTCACGCGCAAGGCGCCGTGCGCTGGTTGGACGGGCAAAGACGTCTACGAGCACGCCGTGGGGAACCTGGCGATGATCAAGAGCTTCGCCGCCACGGGCAAGGGCCCGAAGACCACACCCAAGCTGGGCGCCGACCCGGTGGGTGCGTGGGTGAAGCTGCGCGACCAGACGCTGGAGGTGCTGGACCACCCGCACGTGCTGGACGCGATCGCCACCGACCCGTTCGGTCCCGGCTTCGGCTCGATGCCGATGGACGCGCTGGTCGGCTTCATGGCTGCCGACCTGGTGCCGCACGTGTGGGACATGGCGCGCACCGCCAAGGTGGACGAGCGGCTGGACGCGGCGTTGGTGAAGCACTCGCTGGTCACGTGGAAGAGCCTGCCCGACGAAGTGCTGCGCATGCCGGGGATGATGGCTCCTGCGGTGAAGCCGGCCGCCGGCGCCGACGCGCAGACCAAGATGCTGAACTTCCTCGGCCGCACCGTCTGAGGCGCAGCGGGTCTACGCTTCTGGCAATGAGCCGATCTGGGGATGAGCTCGGGGCGATGTACGGCGATGGCGCGCGGTCGCTGCAGGACGAGTTCGACTCGCGCCGGCTCGCGGATCGATTGGTGGAGCTGACGCTGCACAACGAGCTGGACGACGGCGACATCGAGTTGGTGCGCGACCAGGCGGCGGTGTGGGTGGCGACGGTGGATGCCGACGGATGGCCGGACGTGTCGTACAAGGGCGGTGGGCCTGGGTTCGTGCAGGTGGCCAGTCGCACCGAGCTGCGGATGCCGGTCTACAACGGCAACGGCATGTGGCGCACGCTGGGCAACATTCGCGACAACGGCCGGGTGGCGCTGCTGTTCGTCGACCAGGCGCGGCCGTGGCGCATGCGGGTGCACGGCCTCGGCACCGTGCTGACCGACCAGGCGTCGGTGGCCGAGTTCCACGAGGCGGAGGCGGTGTTGCAGGTGAACGTCGCCCGCGTGTTCCCCAACTGCGGCCGTTACATCCACCGCGACGGCGAGCTGTCGGCGTTCGTGCCACAGCCCGGGCACGACACCCCGGTGCCCGACTGGAAGCGCCTGCCCGTGCTGCGCGAGGTGCTGCCCGAACACGACCCGGCGCGCACCGACCACGCCAGCGACGACCACACCAGCGACGACCACACCAGGACCGACACGGCCGGCTGAGGCCGGCTACGACATCAGCGCGACCAGCTGGTCGAGGGCGGCGCCCCAACCATCGTGGAAGCCCATGTCCTTGTGGCGCTGTGCGGCGCCTTCGTCGGCGTGCATGGCGATGGCGCGGTAGTGGGTGCCGCCATCCGGCGCCGCGGCGATCTCGATGCGCCCGGTGAACGGCAGGTCTTCGGCGCCGTTGCTGGGCGTGGTCGGGCGGAAGTCGGCGCCCATCACGCTGGTGAACACCAGCAGCCGGTTGGGTTCCACCTGCAGGTAGCAGCCTCTGTTCGGATACTGCTCGCCCTCCGGCGACTCCATGGTGATGCAGTTGCCGCCACCGGGGCGCAGGTCGATCTCGGCCTTGGCGGTCTTCCACGGTGCCGGCGTGAACCACTGCACGATCAGCTCGGGCTGGGTCCATGCGGCCCACACCTTCTCGGGGGCGACGGGCACGGTGCGCTCCAGCACGAGGTCGAGCTGAGGGTTCGGGGTGTAGGTCATCGGGGTTCCTGTTCGGGGTCGGGTTGTGGTTCGGGTGATGGTTCGGGTGATGGTTCGGGTGGCGGCTCGGTGAGCAGTTGGTCCAGCTGGTCGAGCCGCCGATGCCAGTGGTTGCGGTGGGTGCCGAGCCACGTGGTCGCCGTGCCCAGCGCGCCTGGAGCGAGCTGGAAGGTGCGGGTGCGGCCGGCCTTGTGCGAGGTGACGATGCCGGCGGCCTCCAGCACGGCAAGGTGCTGCATGAACGACGGCAGTGCCATCTCGAACGGCCGGGCGAGCTCCGTGGCGCTGGCCGGCCCGATGCTGAGCCGTTCGACGACGGCGAGGCGGGTGGGGTCGGCGAGTGCCTTGAAGATCGCTGCAAGTTCGGTCTGGACCAATTGGTTAGGTATATGCCTAAGTATCGCGATACGACCGCCGCGTGTCAAGCGCGAACTTCGCGTCGTGCACAGCCGCTGATCCGTGGGCCTAGTGTCGGGCCATGGAACTCCGCGCGCTGGGGGCGCTGCAGGTGTCGGCGGTCGGGCTGGGGTGCAACAACTTCGGCATGCGCATCGACGTCGAGCAGACCGCGATGGTGGTCGACGCGGCCATCGAGGCAGGCATCAACTACTTCGACACGGCGGAGAGCTACGGGCAGGGCCGGTCGGAAGAGATGCTGGGCAGCGCGCTGCGTGGCCGGCGCGAGCAGGTGCTCATCGCCACCAAGTGGGGGCACACGATCAGCCTGGCCGACGGCGAACGTGGTGGCGAGCCGGCGCAGGTTCGCCGCCGGCTGGAGGCCAGCCTTGCTCGCCTGGGCACCGGCTACATCGACCACTTCCAGCTGCACCGGCCCGACCCGCTGACCCCGCCGGAGGAGACGTTGGGTTGCCTGGAGGAGTTGCGGGCGGAGGGCAAGATCCGCGAGATCGGCTGCACCCACTTCACCGCCGACGAGCTGGTCGGCTCGCACGACGCGGCGGTGGCCAAGGGTGTGCACCCGTACGCGTCGATCCAGAACCATTACAGCCTGCTGACCCGGGCGCCGGAGACCGATGGGGTGTTCGCCGCCTGCGAGCGGCTGGGCGTGGCGTTCGTGCCGTACTTCCCGCTGGAGGCCGGCCTGCTGACCGGCAAGTACAGGGCCGGCGCCGGCCTGCCCTCGGGGTCGCGGCTGGAGGCCTGGGGCAGCCGGGCCACGGCGTTCATCGACGACGCGAAGCTGGCCGTGGTCGAGCGCCTCATCGCGTGGTGTGCACTGCGGGGGCACTCGCTGCTCGACCTGGCGCTCAGCTGGCAGACGTCGAACCCGTTGGTGGCGTCGGTGATCGCGGGAGCGACCTCGCCCGAGCAGGTGCGGGCCAACGTGGCCGCCGCCGGGTGGGCGTTGAGCGCAGACGAGCGGGTCGAGGTGCACGGGCTGCTTATTCAGGACGGCTGACGCCGAGCGCGCGCGAGACTTTGCCGGTGAGCTTCGAGATGGTCCCCATCGGCACCGTGCACAACGAACGCACGGACGCCACCGACGACGACTGGGATCGCGTGAACAGCGTGATCCGGCTGGACCCGGCCGTGCTCGGCGATGATGCCACGGCCGGCCTGCGGGCGTTCTCGCACATCGAGGTCGTGTACGTGTTCGATCGGGTGGCGCCCGAGGGGGTGGTGCGCGGCAGCCGTGTGCCCCGTGGCAACCCGGCGTGGCCGGAAGTCGGCATCCTCGCCCAGCGGGCGAAGAACCGCCCGAACCGGCTGGGCACCACCGTGTGCGAACTGATGGCCGTGCGGCCGGGCGGCGTGGTGGAGGTGCGCGGGCTCGACGCCATCGACGGCACGCCCGTACTGGACATCAAGCCGTACATGGCCGAGTTCGGGCCCCGCGGAGATGTCATCCAGCCGGCGTGGAGCCACGAGCTGATGGCCGGCTACTGGACGCTGCAGGCCGACGAGTCGGTGACTGCCTTCGACCCCGACCGCTCGCTGGCCGAGGTGCTGCGCTCGCCCGCCGACCACGGCCGGCTGGCGCTGATCGTGCGCCGTCCGGCCGTTGACGAACGCGAGGTGGTGCCGTCGGGCGAGCTGCACCTGGAGGTGGGCCTGGTGGGCGACAACTGGCTGGCCCGTGGCAGCCGCGGCACGGCCGACGGCCGGGCCGACCCCGAGGCGCAGCTGAACATCATGAACGCGCGGTGCGCCCACGCGGTGGCCGGCGGCGACGAGCGGATGCCGCTGGCCGGCGACCAGCTGTTCGTCGACCTCGACCTGTCGCCGGAGAACCTGCCCGCCGGAACCCGGTTGCAGATCGGCACCGCCGTGATCGAGGTGACGGCGTCGCCGCACACCGGGTGTGCGAAGTTCACCCGCCGGTTCGGGCTGGCCGCACACCGCTGGATCAACGGCAAAGTGGGCAAGCAGTACCGCCTGCGCGGCATCTGCGCCAAGGTGGTGGTGGCAGGCACCGTCACGACCGGCGACGAGATCGTGAAGGTGGTACCGGCCGCGGGTTGATGTGGGTCTTTGGTCCACATTGACATTCGTCGATGAATGACTAGATTGATGGTTGTCGAAGCGTTGACGACGAAAGGGGCGCCCGATGACCACCAAAGCCGAACAGATCCGCTCGCAGGTCCGCGATCACTACGGGGCGGCCGCCCGGCAGGTGGCAGAGGGTTCGTGCAACTGCTGCACGCCCGGCCCCAACCCGCTCGACACGACGGATTCCTTCGGAGTGGGCCAGTACGCCGAGCACCAGTTGGCCGACTTGCCGGCCTTCGCCGCGGCGGCGTCGCTGGGCTGTGGCAACCCGACGATGCTGGCGAACATGGAGGCCGGGCAGCGCGTGCTCGACCTCGGGTCGGGTGGCGGGATCGACGTGCTGCTGTCGGCCAAGCGAGTCGGCCCCACCGGGTTCGTGTACGGGCTGGACATGACGCCCGAGATGGTCGCCCTCGCCCGTCGCAACATCGCCGAAGCAGGAGTGGAGAACACGGAGATCCTGGAGGGCACGTTGGAAGACGTCCCGCTGCCCGATGGTTCGGTCGATGTCGTCATCTCCAACTGCGTCATCAACCTGTCGCCCGACAAGGGCCAGGCGCTGGCCGAGGCGTTCCGCGTGCTGCGGCCCGGCGGGCTGTTCGCAGTGTCCGATGTGGTGCTGTCGCGGCCGCTGCCGCCGGTTGCCCACGAGCTGCTGGGGTTGTGGGCGGGATGTGTCGCCGGTGCGCTGACCACCGACGAGTACCAGGCGATGCTGACCGAGGCTGGCTTCACCGACATCGAGATCGTGCCCACTCTGGTGCACGACCGTGCCGCTGTGGCGGCCATCGCTGCCAGCTTCGACACGTCGGGCCTCACCGACCCCGAAGCGCTGCTCGACGACGTGGCCGGCGCGGTGATGAACGCCTTCGTGCGAGCCCGCCGCCCCTGACGGCCACCGGCGGGGGTGGAGATGACGCGGAAGCTGCCGGTTCGACGAAGACGGAGGCATCGTCCACATGGGCGAACCCGACATGGAAACCAGGCGGGGTGCCGAACTGCTGCGAGCGGTGCTGCCGCAGGCGGGCTGAGGCGCGCGTCGCGTCTTCTGAAGCCGAGCACGCGGTGTGCCCGCCGCGGGTGCGCCTGATGGAGCTGGTGCCGCGGCTGTCTGCGGACGACGACCTCTCCCACTTCTGTTGCGGCTCGATGTGTTGCTGCCTGAGCATCGCTCGGGTCGGAAGGGCCACCGTGGGCGCCCAACGCAGGTCGACCTGGGTTGACCCGCACGTCGCTTCCCTCAGATCAGGACGTTGGCGAAGACCTGCCAGGCGAGCAGGGACTTCGCGATCAGGCTGAGGTAGGTGTACACCCGTTCGCCGAAGAGGTAGTTCGCCCAGCGGCCGCTGGCCCGGTACTGCAGCAGCTGGGTGATCGCGAAGCAGTTGAAGAAGACGAACAGCGACACGAAGATGCCGTACACGAACGTGGGCACGTCGGAGCCGGCGCCGATCAGGTAGACGACGATCGCGGCCCACGGCACCACGCCGGCGACGCAGCCGAAGCCGAACGGTGTCCACGACACCTTCCGGCCTGGTTCGTTGGTGGTCTCCATCAGCCAGCCGAACAGGATCATCGAGGCGTTGATGCCGAACAGCGCGATCAGCGCGGCGATGTCCGTGATGCCGGTCACCCCGGCGATGATCACGATCATCAGCGACGCCGAGAGCGAGTACTCGGTCCAGCGGAACCGGTTGCGGTGGTGCTCGAGCTCGCGCATGTGGCGGGCATGGCCCCACGGTGAGGCGACGAACGCGTGCGCTGCCGCCGAGATGATCTCGAACGCAGCAATGGCCCAGCCGAGCCGATACGAGAACAGCAGGTCGATCGTGGCCGGCCCCTCGGGCTGCCCGGGCGGCCCATTGGCGAACACTCCCGTCACCGGCAGCGACAGCGAGTTCGACAGTGCGATCATCAGCGCCGCCTGCACCGCGTGCACGACTGCCATCGTCGCGTTCAGGCGCCGCAGCGATCGCCGGTCGCGGTCGTCGATGGGCTGGTGGGCCTCGACCTTGATGTCCTGCACGCTGTGCCCTCCATTGCCGATGCGCCGGTTGCCGACGCCCTCGCCCAATCTGACATGACGACCCGAGGGCTGCTGTGTCGAGCCAAGAGTTCCCGACAAGTTCCCCGCGACACATCAGTGCTTGGAGACGGCCACCTCGCTCAGCTGAGCTGCATAGGACTGGATCCTCAGCCTCATGACTAGTCTCGGGCGCATCAAGCGGCTTCGGGTGGACAGATCTTGCTGGGACTGGAGCGGGTGCCCCTCGCTCTATCGGTCCTCGAAACCGACGACCCCGGTTCGCCACTCACGGATCTCGTTGGCGGTGCACCTCGGCCTGTTCCTGCTCACCGCAGGGTGGCTCGTGCTACGCGCCGCCGACACGGACTGGCGGTCGGGAACGCGGCTGGCGTTGGCGCTGAGCTCGGCCTGGCTGATCGCCGGCCCGTCGTTGGTGGTCGTGTGGGAGGCCAGGCTCCAGCGGCTCCAGCAATCGCTGGTGAACAGTGGAGAGTTCGACCGCGACGTGGTTCTCAGGGTCCAGACCGAGACCCGCCGATTCCTGCCGGTCTCGTGGGTGCTCGTGACGATCCCCGTCGCCCTGGTCACGGCTGCGTTCCTCGCAGGCGGGCCGTTCCTGACCGACGAGGTGGGGTTGGCGCCGTCCGGCATCGAACACTGGCTTGCTTGCGGCGTCTTGGCGACGGGCGGCCTCGCAGCTGGGTACGGGGTCTCCGCCGCTGTGCGAACGATCGTCTTCGCCCGCGCCCTGGCCCGCGAGCGGGGCCGCTTCTTCCCATACGCCGGAGTTCCTTCGCAGATGGCTCGCTCGCTGGCCGACTTCAGCTTCTCCAGTGCCTTCATCTACGGGCTTGGCGGGTCCGTGCTGCTGCCCGGGCTCACCGCCGCCACGTCGGGCACCGTCGGCATCGCCCGTGTCGTGCTCGTCATCGCCGTGGTGCTCATCGTCGGCTGCACCGCGGGTTTGCTGGCCGTGCCCGCCTTCTTCCTCGCTCGCCATCACAGCGACGAACGCGACACGTACCTGGGCGACCTTGCCGCGGAGATCGACGAGCTGGCATCGCGTGCTGCCGGTCGGTCGGCCGACTTCACCGAGGCCGAGTACCGCCGCCTGCGAGCGCTGCTCGACCTGCGCAGTCACGTCGTGCAGCAGTCGATCGGCCTGCCGTCGGTGGAGATGGTCAAGCGCATACCGCTCGCCGTGCTCGTGCCGGTCGCCTCCACCGCCGCCGGCTGGCTCGCAGTCATCGTCAGGTAGCGAGGGGGCCGTCGTTGCTCATCGCCTCCGCAACGGATGCCCGCAACACGGTGGGCGTGCAGCTGCCTCAACAGCCGTTACCCACCACGCGGTGACAACTCCGGTTGCCCACCCCCGCAACCGTGGTTGTCGTGCCGCTGGAACGAGTACCCCAGGTCCTCGGTGCTGCTCGGCCGGCGCAGGTTCGCCCGGCCCCGAAGCGCCCGACGCGTCGTGAGTCAGCCCAGGCCGGTCGACGCCACCACCACGATCGCGGCCAGCACCACCACGAGGGCGATCAGCGCGTACTTCGACCGACGCGACATGCGAGCGCTGTCGCGCTGGGCGGCAAATGTGAAGCGTGTGGCCGCGATGATCGTGGCGTAGACCGCGAGCATCAGCGCGAACCCGGCGGCGGCCTGGAGCGACCACCCGAACGAGTCGACGAGCGTGCTGCCCACGAGCAGCACCGGCGCGGCCGCCACCAGCGACCACACGAGGCGAGTGATGCGGTGCCACTCCGTGCGCGAGAGCGCCAGCCCGCCACCGACAACGGTTGGCATCATCTGCCCGCCCGCCGCCACGAAGAGCGGCAGCATCGTGATCACCCCGAGGGTGCGCACGATCGTCAGCTTCCACCGCCGCCGAGGCCGGCGGCGCGCGACAGCGACGATCGACTGCCCGAGACCGAAGACCGTGAACCCGCCGACGATGAAGATCGTGCCCGACCACGTGAATTCGGGGTCGTCCGAGATCAGCCGCATCCACAGCCGGGCGATGATGCCGAGCGCGCATCCCGCCACCGCGCCGAGCGCCAACGTCGCAAGCGCGCGCCACCATGAACGAGCAAGCATCTCGGTGGGTGCTATCGCGAGGTCGGTCATCACGGGGCTCCGATCCGGAGGTGGCGAGGTGCGTCCTCCTGACAGACGCCCGCCGAGCCCGGCCGGGTGACACGCCGCGCCCGAAGCCCGGGCGGGCCACCGTCAGACGTGGACGACCGAGTTCTCCACGGAGTGCTCGTCGATCTCCAGTTCGTCGGCGGCGGGGTCGCAGAACCACACGCCGTCCTCGGCCAGGTACTTGAAGCGGTAGCTGCCGGCGGGCAGCTCCAACGTCACGCTGCGCGTGCCGTTGCTGCGCTTCTTCAGGGGATGGGCCAACGGGTCCCAGTCGTTGAAGTCACCGACCACCGACGTGGCCACCACAGCCTCGTCGAGCGGCAGGGCGAAAGTGACCTTCACGGTCGAGCCAGTGTTGGGTAGGGAGCGCTTGAGCACAACTTCCTCCTTCGTCGCGAGATGTCGAGACACGGCAACTGTACGAAGCGGGGGCGGCCCCATGTGAGCGATTCGGGCCTGCGCACCCGATCGTCGACTGCTGTTCACCTGGCCGTCATCGGCCGGTTCACTCGGCAGGTTCGCTCGGCCGGTTCACTCGTCGATGAACAGCAGCGCCGGGGTTTCCAGCAGCGCCTTGATCCGCTGCACGAACACCGCCGCGTCCCACCCGTCGACGATGCGGTGATCGAAGCTGGACGACAGGTTGCACATCAGGCGCGGCTGGAACGCACCATCCGCCCACACGGGCCTGGTCTCCAGCTTGTTGACACCAACGATCGCGACCTCGGGCTGGTTGATGATCGGCGTCGTGACCAGCCCGCCCAGCGCACCCAGGGACGTGATGGTGATCGTGGAGCCGCCCAGCTCCTGCAGCGTGGCCGTGCCCTCGCGGGCGGCGGTGGCGACGCGGTTGATCTCCTCGGCCAGGCCCCACAGGCCGCGCGCCTCGGCATGGTGCACCACCGGGACCATCAGCCCGTCGGGCGTCTGGGTGGCGATGCCCACGTGCACCCCGTCGAACAGCGACACGGTGCGGGTGGTGGCGTCGAAGTGCGCGTTCAAGCGCGGTTGCTCGCCACACGCGATCACGATCGCGCGCATCACGAACGGCAGCATCGTCAGCCGCACGCCGCTGGTGTGGCCGCGCTCGTTCAGCTGCGCCCGCAGCCGCTCGAGCTCTGTGGCGTCCACCGCGTCGACGTACGTGATGTGCGGGATCTCGGTCCACGCGCTGGTCAGGTGTTCGGCGATTCGCCGGCGCAGGCCGCGCACGGGCTCGGTGTGCGGGGCCTCGGCACCCGCAGTCCGTGTGGCCGCCGGCCGGCTGTGGCCGCCGGTCAGCAGTCGGTCGAGGTCGGCGTGCACCACACGGCCGTCGGGGCCGCTGCCGGCGATGCCTGCCAGGTCGATGCCCAACGCCTTCGCCCGCGCCCGCACGGCCGGGGCGGCAGTGGGGCGCGGCCCCCCGGGTGCCGGCACCGGCGGTGGGGCGGTGGCGACGGTCGGCGGGGCCGGGGCGTCGCCGCCGGTCTCGATGCCGACGAACTCGCCGCCCACGGCCAAAGTGTCGCCGGGCTCGCCGTGCAGGAACGCGATCACGCCGGCCACCGGCGCGGAGATCTCCACGGTCGCCTTGTCGGTCATCACCTCTGCCAGCACCGACTGGGTGGTCACCGTGTCGCCGACGCCGACGTGCCACGAGATCAGCTCGGCCTCGGCCACGCCCTCGCCCACGTCAGGCAGCTTCACCCCGAACACGCTCATGCCGACAGCACCTCCCTCATCGCCCGGCCCACGCGGCCCGGCCCAGGGAAGTACGACCACTCGTGCGCGTGCGGGTACGGAGTGTCGAACCCGCACACGCGGGTGATCGGCGCCTCGAGGTGGTGGAAGCAGCGCTCTTGCACCGTGGCACTGAGCTCGGCTCCGAAGCCAGAGGTGAGCGTCGCCTCGTGCACGATCAGGCAGCGGCCGGTCTTCAGCACCGAGGCGACGATCGTGTCGACGTCGAGCGGCACCAACGTGCGCAGGTCGATGATCTCCGCGTCGACGCCCTGCTCCTCTGCCGCAGCCTGAGCCACGTGCACCGCCGTGCCGTAGGCCAGCACCGTCAGCTCATTGCCCTCGCGATGCACCCGCGCCGTGCCCAGCTCGATCGTGTAGTAGCCCTCGGGCACCTCGCCCAACGGGTGCTTCGACCACGGCACGATCGGCCGCTCGTGGTGGCCGTCGAACGGGCCGTTGTACACCCGCTTGGGCTCCAGGAAGATCACAGGGTCGTCGTCGGCGATCGCCGCCAGCAGCAGGCCTTTCGCGTCGTACGGGTTCGACACCACGACGGTCTTCAAGCCGGCCACGTGCGTGAACAGCGCCTCCGGGCTCTGCGAGTGGGTCTGCCCGCCGTAGATGCCACCGCCGGTGGGCATGCGCACGACGAGCGGTGCCGTGAAGTCGCCGGCCGACCGGTGCCGCAGTCGTGCCGCCTCCGACACGATCTGGTCGTACGCGGGATACATGTAGTCGGCGAACTGGATCTCCACGCACGGCCGCAACCCGTACGCCGCCATGCCAACCGCGACCCCGACGATGCCGGCCTCGCTGATCGGTGTGTCGAAGCAGCGTTGCGGACCGAAGCGCTGCTGCAGCCCCTGCGTGCAGCGGAACACGCCGCCGAAGTAGCCCACGTCTTCGCCGAACACCACCACCCGGTCGTCGCGTTCCATCGCCACCGCGTGTGCATCGCGGATGGCTTCGATCATCGTCATCGCCGGCATGTCAGGGCTCCACCTGTTCGCGCTGCTCGCGCAGGTGCCGTGGCATCGTGGCGTACACGTCGTCGAACATCGTGCGCGGGCTGCTGACGTTGCCGCTCTTCATCGAGCCCTGCGAGTCGGCCTCCTCGAACGTGGTGTCGACCAGTGCCGCCACCTCGGCCATCAGCGCTGTGTGTCGTTCGTCGTCCCACTCGCCGATCACGGTGAGGTGGCGGGCCAGCCGCTCGATGGGGTCGCCCAGCGGAAACCCGGCCACGTCGTCGGCCGGCCGGTACGCCGACGGGTCGTCGGACGTGGAGTGCGCGCCCACCCGCAACGTGACCCACTCGATCAGCGTCGGTCCCATGTTGGCCCGCGCCCGCTGCACCGCCCACTGCGACGCGGCGTACACCGCGAGGTAGTCGTTGCCGTCGACGCGCAGCGCAGGGATGCTGAAGCCGAAGCCGCGATCGGCGAACGTGGCCGACGCGCCGCGGGCGAACTCCTCCGGGGTGGAGATGGCCCAGTGGTTGTTGACGATGTTGAGGATCACCGGCGCCTGGTACGTGGACGCGAACACGAGGGCGGCGTGGAAGTCGCTCTCGGCCGACGCGCCCTCGCCGATCCATGCCGACGCGATGGCCGTGCCGCCACGCAACGCCGAGGCCATCGCCCAGCCGACCGCCTGCACGTACTGGGTGGCCAGGTTGCCGGAGATGGAGAAGAACCCGTGCGACTTCGACGAGTACATCACGGGCAGCTGCCGGCCGTGCAACGGATCGTGCTCGTTGGACAGCACCTGGTTCATCATGTCGATCAGTGGGTAGCCGGCGGCGATCAGCAAGCCCTGCTGGCGGTACGTGGGGAAGTGCATGTCGCCCGGCTGCAGCGCCCTTTGCTGTGCGCAGGCGATGGCTTCCTCGCCCAGGCACTGCATGTAGAACGAGATCTTCCCCTGACGGTGCGCGCGCAACAGGCGGGCATCGAAGCTGCGCACCAGCAGCATGTCGCGCAGCCCGGCGCGCATCTGCTCCGCGGACAGCTCGGGCACCCACGGGCCCACGGCCTGGCCGTCGTCGTCGATCACGCGCACCAGCTGCTTGCGCATCAGGGCGATGCGTTCCACCTTCTCGTCCAGCTCGGGCTTGCGCATCTCGCCGGCCGGGCTGAGGTGGCGCAGGATGCGGCCGGCCGGGCTGGTGCTGCGCACCGGCTCGGGGATGCGCAGCCGCAACGCCTCGGCGGGGGTGGGGGCGGTTGCGGTCGGGGCCGGGGCCGGGGCCGGGGCCGGGCCGGAGTGCTCGGGAGGGTCGCTCGCCATTGCCGCAAGGTTCCCACCCTCAGGGCCGAAGTCAAGGGGTGAGGGCAGGTTTCTGGTGCCGTGCCGGCGGGTCGACGGGCACGCCACCTGTTGTCTCCGCGAAGGCGGTAACGCTGGTTGTCATACCCCGCAACCGCAGTTGTCGCCCTGCTGGAAGGAGGACCCCGGGTGCCCCCGCCGCCAGCCGCCCGAGCAGGGTTGACAAAGTGACATCACTGTGACATCATAATGATGTCACCGAAAGGAGCCGATGATGTCACCGTTCCAGACCAACCTCGATCTGATGCACGTCATGCAGGCCGATCGTGCCCGGCGCTTGCGTCAGGTCAGCCGCCTGCGCCGCGACCGGTCCGTCCCGTACGACGAGCGCCGGAGCTGACGATGCAGTTGCAGCCCGTCATCAATGCGGTCCAGGCGGCGCTGGCCGCCCAGGGCCCGCTCGCCGGCGGCGACCTGGCCGTCGAGGAAGCGCTCGACCACCTGGCTCGGGCGCTCGCCCCTGCCATCCGTCAGGCCGCGATGGACCTTGCCGAGCAGGCCGCCTGCGAGGTACGCGCCCAGCTGCCCGACCGCCTGGTCGACCTGGTGCTGGCCGACGGCGACCCGTCGCTGCGCATCACCGAGGCGCCACCGGCGGCCGAGCCCGCCTCGACCGAAGACCTCGACGCGCGCATCACCCTGCGCGTGCCGCCGTCGCTGAAGTCGCTGATCGAGGACGCCGCCGAAACTGCCGGCGCCTCGGTCAACGGCTGGGTGCTCGATGCGCTGTCCAAGCGCGCACGCAAGTCCGCCGGCACCCACGGCTTCACCACCACTCACAGCTTCGACCTGTAGGAAGACACATGATCCGTCACGAGCACTGGTCCGTGGGCGAGCACCCCAGCCTCGATGTGGGCGTGCCCGTCGGCACCGTGGAGGTGCGCACGGGCGACGCAGGTGCGGTGCACCTGTCGCTGGAGTCCGCCGTCGCCGACGACTTCGAGCTGTCGGCCGTCGGCGATCACATCACCGTCCGCCACCCGTCGCGTTGGTCGTTGCGCGGTCGTAGCTGCCGGCTGGTGGTCACCGTTCCCAGCGGCACCGACGTCACCATCGACTCCGCCTCCGCCGAGGTGCGGCTGGCCGGCAGCCTGGGTAGCGTGCGCGTGCGCACCGCGTCGGGCGACATCGAGATCGATGCGTCCCGGCGGTGCGAGGTGACCACCGCCTCGGGCGACATCTCCTGCGGCACCGTCGACGGCGATGCCACCATCACGTCGATCTCCGGCGATTGCTCGGTGCGGGGTGTCGGCGGCCGGATGGAGGCCACGCTCACCTCCGGCGACCTGCGGGTGGATCACTGCGCGGGCGACCTGGCGGTGGTGTCCACCAGCGGCTCGGCCCGCATCGGCCACTGCGGTGGTGCGGAGGTCTCGCTGCGCTCGTTGTCGGGCGACGTGCGGGTGGGCCTGCCCAGCGGCATCCGTGTCGACGCCGACATCTCCACGCTCAGCGGCAAGGCGACCCTGCCCCCACCGGCCCCCACCGGCCAGCCGCTGGCCACCGACCGCCGGCCCGTGCGGCTGCGCCTGAAGACCGTCTCGGGCGACATCCGCGTCGAACGCTCGTCCTGACCGCCTTCCGCGTCGCACCCACCTGTCAGGCTGACCGCGTGAACACCGAACCCACCCACACGGCTGCGACGCAGCACCTCGGGCAGGTGCTGCAGCGCCTCGCCGGTGAAGGCGCCGTTCCGCGCGACGATCAGGCGCAGGCGGTGCACGCCATCATCCAGCCGGCGGCGCGCGTGCTGGTGGTGCAGGCGACGGGGTGGGGCAAGTCGGCCGTCTACTGGGCTGCCACATCGGCCCTGCGTGCAGGCGGTGCCGGCCCCACGCTGGTCGTGTCGCCGCTGCTGGCGCTGATGCGCGATCAAGTGACGGCGGCGACGCGGGCCGGCCTGCGGGCTGCCACCGTGAACAGCACCAACCTCGATGAGTGGGACCCCATCTTCCAGGCGCTCGACGACGATCGGCTCGATGTGCTGCTGGTGTCGCCCGAGCGGCTGGGCAACCCGCGTTTCGCCGCGCGGCTCGACGAGCTGATGGCACGTGTGGGTCTGGTGGTGATCGACGAGGCGCACTGCATCAGCGACTGGGGGTTCGACTTCCGGCCCGACTACCAGCGGCTGGCGCGAGCGCTGCTGTCCACCCCCACCGCCTCGGTGCTGGCCACCACCGCCACCGCCAACCAGCGGGTCACCGCCGATGTCGAGGCCCAGCTGGGCTCCGGCACGGTCACCTTCCGCGGCACGCTGGCCCGTACATCGCTCACCCTGTCGGTGGTGTCGGGCCTGTCGCCGCTCGAGCGCTACGCATGGGTGGCCGACGCACTCGACAGCCTGCCCGGCTCGGGCATCGTCTACGTGCTGACAGTGGCCGAGGCCGAGCGCCTCGCCGGGTTCCTCAACACGTGCGGCCACCAGGTGGCCGCGTACACGGGTCAGATGGAAGCCGAGGCCCGGGTGCAGGTGGAAGAGCTGCTGCGCGCCAACCAGGTGAAGGCGGTGGTGGCCACCTCGGCGCTGGGCATGGGCTACGACAAGCCCGACCTGGGCTTCTGCCTGCACGTGGGCTCGCCCGCCACACCGGTCGCGTACTACCAGCAGATCGGTCGCGCCGGCCGTGCCGTGGCGCGGGCCGACGCCGTGCTGCTGTCCGCTCAAGCCGACGAGCGCATCTGGGAGTACTTCGCCAC
>JAUSLQ010000118.1 GCA_030645675.1 Actinomycetota bacterium
CTCTTCAGGTCGCGCAGGAACTGCAGCAGCCGGCGCGTGTCGTAGCTCTCGGGGAAGCCCTTGCGGTTCATCAGGCCGCGCTCCTCCAACACCCGGTTGGGGTGCAGGAAGCCGTCGGTGGTGACGAGATCGACCTTCGGATGGTCGGGCCACCGGGCCAGCAGTGCCTGCAGGGTGCGGGAGAACGTGCTCTTGCCCACGGCCACGCTGCCGGCCACGCCGATCACGTACGGCACCTTCGGCGCCAGCGTGCCGAGGAACGCGGCCGACGCCTTGTGCAGGTTCTGGGTGGCGGCGACGTAGAGGTTCAGCAGGCGGGTGAGCGGCAGGTAGATCGCCGCCACCTCCTCCAGGTCGATGCGCACGTTGATGCCGCGCAGCGACTCCAGTTCGGCTTCACCCAACGTCAGCGGCGTGGCCGCGCGCAGCGCGGCCCACTGGTCGCGGCTGAAGCTGAGGTAGCGGTCGGCGGTGCCGCCGAGGTTCGAGGCCGTCACGGGGGCAAACCCTACGCTGCGGGTGTGATCGATCCCCAACGTGACGTGTCGCCCGGCGAACCACTGGCCACGTCACGCGAGGTGGCCGGCCGGCCGACACGCAAGGAACTGGGCGCGTGGTACACACCGCCCGAGCTGGTGGCGGCCGTCGTCCGCGAGGCGGTCTTCGCCGGTGCCCGCTCGGCGCTCGACCCCGCCTGTGGCGACGGGCGGTTCCTGCGGGCCACCGGCCTGCCCCACCAGACAGGCGTCGACATCGACCCCGACACCGGCTACGTGTGCGACGACTCGCTGCGCCGCGACTGGGGCGACGCGCAGTTCGACGTGGTGGTGGGCAACCCGCCGTTCCTGAACCAGCTGTCCAGCCTGACCAGCCGGGGTGGCAGCAGCCGTTTCGGCGGCGGGCCGTACGCCGATGCGGCGGCCGAGTTCCTCGCGCTCGCCGTCCGGTTGGCGCGGCCTGGCGGCCGCGTGGGGTTGGTGCTGCCCCAGTCGCTGCTGTCCACCCGCGATGCTGCTGCAATCCGCGCCGACGTGCAATCGCGGGCCGCGCTGCGCTGGATGTGGTGGACGCCGACGCGGATGTTCGACGCCAGCGTGCGGGTGTGGGCCGGCGTGTGGGAGGTGGGCGGCGAGCAGGGTTTGGTTCGGCGGGCGCACGGCCCGGACTTCGCCGAGTTGCCCGCAGTGCCGATGCCCACCGCCTGGTCGGGCCTGTTGGGCGGGCAGGCGCCGGCGCCGGCTGCGCACGGCGGGCCGGTGCTGGGCGACATCGCCGCGTTCACGGCCGACTTCCGCGACCAGTACTACGGGCTGATCGGCGCGGTGGGCGACGACGTGCATGGCCCGCCGCTGATCACCAGCGGCCTGATCGAACCGGGCCGCTGCCTGTGGGGCGAGCGGCCGGTGCGCTTCGCCAAGCAGCAGTTCCAGGCGCCGCGGGTGGCCGTCGAGCGGCTGTCGCCGGCGCTGCAACGGTGGGCGGCCACCCGGCTGGTGCCGAAGATCCTGATCGCCAACCAGACCCGCCGCATCGAGGCCGTGCTCGACGCCGAGGGAGCCTGGCTGCCCAGCGTTCCCGTGCTGACGTGCACCACCGCCCAGCCGCAGCGGGTGCTGGCCGTGCTGGCCTCCGATGCCGCCAACGAGTGGGTGCACCACCACGCCGCCGGCAGCGGGCTGTCGGCCACCGCGGTGCGGCTGAACCCACGCCTGCTCGCGTCGATACCCCTTACATGAGCATGAGCATCCTTCTCGATCAGGCGGGCGGCTCGACGAGGAGGTTCTGCAGGCTGCGGCCCAGCCGGCCGTGGGTGTCCCACAGCTCCGACTCGGCGGTTCCCACACCGTGGATGCTGAAGTACGTGGCCGAGTCCAGGCACACCCACTCGCCGATCGGCAGGCGCTGCAAGGTGATGGTGAGGTCGGGGTTGATGAACGACCACGGCGTGGCAACGGCCGCGCCGACACCGTTGCCGAAGTCGGCTGCGGCGGCCACGCGCTGCAGCGGGGTGATCGCCTCGCCCTCGATCACCGGCCGCAGCAGGCTGATCCAGTCGGTGGCCGGGCCGGCGACGCCCATCGCGCCGCGCACGAACCGGTGCTCGACCGCGTGCGAATGGAACAGCGGGCCGTCGGAGTCGGTGAACGGCGAGGGGCCGATCGGAACCGGCCCTGAAGGCAGCGGCGGTGGTGCCACCGCCTGGCCCAGTACGGCCTCGCTGATGTCGATCGGCTCGGCGACCGTGCGGATGCCCAGCAATGAAGCGCGCGCCAGGCGGGTGCCCGCGTCGTCGAACAGCGCAGCCTCCGCGACGCGCACCTTCTTGCCGGCACGCACCACCGACGAGTGCACCGTCAGGGGCACCAGGCCCACCGGGCGCTCGAGGTCGATGGTCAGGCGCGCCGGGTGCATCGGCGAGCGGTCGACCGCCGGATCGGCCAGCACGTGCTGCAGCACCCCGGCCAGCAGCGCCGACGGCGCCCCGCCGTGCATCGCCCGCGGGTCCCACGGCCCGCGGGTGTACTCGCTGGGTTGGAAGCGATCGTGGTCGAGCCGTTGGAAGAGGGCGGTGCTCATGGCGTTCCTTGCTAGCGAGTGGGGGCTGGCCAGTGGGGGGCCGGCCGGGGGTTTGGCCGGGGGTGGGCGAGATCGGGGAGCTAGCTGGGTTCGAGGTGGAAGTCGGCGGCCGACAACCGGCGCCAACGCTGCCGGTTGACGACGGCACGCAACAGCATCCAGGTGAGCTGCGCCCCCCACAACCCTGCCAGGCCCAGGCTGGGGGCCACGAACGTGGCCACGGCCAGAGGTGCGTAGCCGGCCAGGTTCAGCACCGCCCGGCGCGCCAGCCAGCGTTCGTCCTTGGCGCCGATGAGGGCGCCGTCGAGCGCGAACGCCACCGCCCCCGGCAGCTGCATGACCGCCAGGATGAGCAGGCCCGCGGTCAGCCGCGACTGCACGGCAGGGTCGTCGCTGAACAGGTGCGGCGCGAACGGGCTGGCGGCGGCCAGCAGGGCACCCAGCCCGAGGGCGCACCAGAACGACAGGCGGGTGCTGATGCTGCCCACCCACCGCGCCTCGTGCGGCCGCCCGCCGCCCAGCGCGCCGGCCACCAGCGACTGGGCGGGGATGGCCAGCGCGTCCAGCGCCAGCGCGAGGAACATGAACAGCTGGGTCAGCACCTGGTGGGCGGCCAGCGTCGGCACGTCGATGCGGGCGGCCACGAACGTGGCCGAGTTCCACACGGTGAACATGGCGAGCGACCGCACCGCGAAGTGAGCCCCGCTGGCCAGCACGGGCCTCATGCGGGCCCAGCTGGGGGTCAGGGCGGTCAGGTGTGGCCGCATCACGACGAGGAACGCGGCGGCAGCGAACACCTGCACGATCACGGTGCTCCACGCCGAGCCGGCAACGCCCAGGTCCAGGCCGTAGACAGCGACGAGCTCCAGCACCACGTTGACCACGTTGGCCACCAGCACCACCGCCAGCGGGTGGCGCAACTGGTTCACGCCACGCATCACCCCGTGGCCCACGTAGGCCACCAGCACGAACGGCAGGCCGAGCGCGCTGATGCGCAGGTAGGTGGTGGCGTGCACCAGCACCTCTCCGCGCCCACCCAGCAGCCATGCCAGCGGGCGCGCTGTCACTGCGACGGCGATGCCCATCGGCGCACCGATCAGGGCTGCCAGTTGTAGCCCGTTGGCAGCGATGCGCCGTGCTTCCGGGGCGTCCTGGCGGCCGTGGGCGAAGGCCACGTCGGGGGTCAGCCCGTACTCCAGTGCCGCCGTCAGCGACACGACGGTCAGCAGGATGGTGGAGGCGATGGCCATGCCGGCCAGCTGGGGTGTACCCAGGCGGCCGACGATGGCGGTGTCGACCAGCACGTACATCGGCTCGATGGCGAGTGTGCCGAGGGCCGGGATGGCCAACCGGATGATGCGTCGCCGGAGGTCGTCGCGCAGCAGGCCCACGCCGCATGTTGCCATGGGCGTGGGCCTGCCGACGACGTGCTTATGGTGTCAGCGTCAGCGTGCCACCGGTGCTGAGGTCCACGCCGTAGACCTCGACCACGTCGTTGCCGTCGCAGTCGGTGGCCCTCACGTCGTACACGGCGCCCACGATCGAGAGATCGATGCTCTCGCCGATGCCGATGGTGGTGTCGGGGCCCAGCTCGTCGGAACCCCAGTACTGGGCACCCTGCGGCGACAGGCGCAGGAAGCACACCTCGCTGGCCGTGGCGTTGGTGACCGTCAGCATGAACGTGGAGTAACCACTGCCCACGAACACTGCGTTGGAGCCCATGAGCTCGCCGTTCACGAGGATCGAGAGCTCGTACACGCCGTCGGCCAGACCTGCCTCGCCGCCTCCGGCGCAGACCCACCAGTTGATGCCGTCGCTGCCGCCGACCCATTCCTGGGCGATGAGGCTGTAGTCGAGGTTGAGCTCACCGTTCACGTTCCACACCGCGTCCCAGGTGGCGCCGTCGGTCATGCCCGAGTAGTCGAAGAAGCCGCAGACGCGCGGGGCTCCGGTGGGAAGGGCCTGCACGATCTCGGTGGGCTGGTCGTCGGCGGTCACGTCGGGCGAGAACACCAACGGGGTCAGGGTGATGCCGGACGTGTCGACGTCGATCGGCCCGCCCTCCTCGGCAACGACGATCTCGCCGAGCTGGCCCTGCTCGATGACGCCGCTGGCCAGGTTCGTCGGCCGCAGGCCGTTGATGAAGCCACCGATCGGGATGCAGCTGTCGTTCTCGTCGACGGTGCCGTCGCCGTTGGTGTCCTGCACCACGCGGCAGTCGGTGATGTCGCCTTCGGTGGCCGACGCGCGGGTGGGCACGGCCACCAGTTCGCCGTCGTCGTTCACCGCCGTGCCGCCGCTGTTGCCGCCGGCGATGGTGGCGTCGGTCTTCACCCAGGCGCGGTCGGCGTCGACGCCGGCCTCGGAGGTGAAGCCCGACACCGAACCTTCGGTGAAGGTGATGGTGTCGCCGCCGATGCCCGGGTAGCCGAAGATGCGCAGGTGGTCGCCCAGCCCGATCGCGTCGGAGTCGCCGACCTTCAGGAACGGCAGGTCGTCGACCTCCAGCGGGTTGCCGTCGGCGTCGGCCGAGATCTTCACCACGGCCAGATCGAGCACCGGGTCCCAGCCGACGACGTCGGCCTGGTACGTGGGCGTGGGGGCGCGGTCGGCACTTTCGGTGACCAGCACGGTCAGCGTCTCGTAACGCGCCTCGTCGGAGTTGGTGACCACGTGCGCGTTGGTGAGGATCAGGCCGTCGGCCGAGATGATGGTGCCCGAGCCGGTCCAGAGGCCGTTGCCGTCGGCGTCGGAGGCCAGGATCTGCACCACCGACCTGGCGATGGTGTCGATGTCGAGCGGGCCCGCCTCGGTGGTGGTGGGCGCGACCGTGGTGGTGACGGGGTCGTCGATGCTGTTACCGGTGGTGGTGGATACGACTACCGGCTTGGTGGTGCTGCTGGGGCCGGCCGAGTCGTCGCCGCCGGTGACGGCGACGGCGATGCCGCCGGCCAACAGCGCGGCAGCGACGCCGCCGCCGATCAGCCACGACTTCTTGCTCTTCCCTGCACCGCCGGGGCCACCGGGGCCAGAGCCACCGGGGCCACCGGGGCCGCCGTACCCTGGCGGGGCCGTGGGGGGCATGCCGGGGGGCGGGCCACCCGGTGCGCCGTAGGCCGGCGTTTGCGGCACCTGCTGCGTGGGCGGCATCTGCGGAGCCTGCTGCCACGGTTGGGGCGGCGGCGGGGACACCGGGTTGGGCTGGGTGGGCGCCCACTGCGGCTGTGGTGGCTGTGGTGGTTGTGATGGAGGCGGCGGGCTGCCACCGGGTGGCGGCATGTTTGCCCCGTACGAACCCTGGTTCCCGTCAGACATGGCCGATCAACCTCCGCAATGCAGTCGTGCCCGGACTCCCGGTGCTGTCGCAGAGACTAGACCCGCTCTGCACGACACGGGGCAACGTTCCGCCGAACGCCGCAGACGGCGGGCGCTCAGCGGTGCCAGGGAGCGCTGGGCGACACCGAGCCGGGCGCGGTGAGCACCTCGACCCCGTCGTCGGTGACCAGCACGGTGTGCTCGTACTGGGCGGTGCGTTTGCCGTCGGCGGTGACCGCGGTCCAGTCGTCGTCGAACACCATCCGGTGCTGCCACCCGCCGAGCGTGATCATCGGCTCGATGGTGAACGTCATGCCCGGGCGCATGATCATGCTGGCCCGCTCGTCGTAGTAGTGCAGCACTTGGACGTCGGTGTGGAACTGCTCGCCGATGCCGTGCCCGATGAACGCCCGCACCACGCCGAGGCGGTGCTTCTTCGCGTGCTGCTCGATGGCGCGGCCGATGTCGCTGAGCGGGCGGCCGGGCACCACGGCCTCGATGCCGTGCCACATGCACTCCTCGGTGACCTTCACCAAGTGGCGGCTGGCCGGGTCGACGTCGCCGGCGAAGAACGTGGCGTTCGTGTCGCCGTGCACGCCGCCGACGTAGCAGGTGACGTCGAGGTTGATGATGTCGCCGTCCTGCAGCACCCGGCTGTCGGGTATGCCGTGGCAGATGACCTCGTTGACGCTGGTGCAGACGCTCTTCGGGTAACCGTGGTAGTTCAGCGGGCTGGGGTACGCCCCGCGCTCGATGGTGAGGTCGTGCACGAACACGTCGATCTCGTCGGTGGTGATGCCGGGGCGCACCATCTCGCCGGCCAGGCGCAGGATCTCGGCGGCCATCGCGCCGGCGTAGCGCATCCGCTCGATGATCTCGGGGGTCTTCACCCGCGGTTCGGCCCACCGGTCGACGTGGCCGGTGGCCGCATAGGCGGGGCGGACGATGTGCTCGGGTACCGACCGCATCGGGCTGATCTCGCCCTGCAGCACACGGCCCTCGAGCGGCTTGTGGCACCGCTTGTACTTGCGTCCGCTGCCGCACCAGCAGGCGTCGTTGGCCTGGGGGAGCACGGAGGGCGGTTGGGTCTGCAGCACGGGGACGACTCTACGGCCTCTCGGGCGGCATCGAGGAGGCGGCGAGGACGGGAGCAGGACGCGAGCAGGACGCGACGAGCAGACGACGAGTAGACGACGAGCTTGTGACAATGTGACCAAGGTCCCTGACAGGGGTACCACTCATGTGATCACATGGTCGCCTATGGAGCCCTCGCCCCAGCCCATCCAGGTCTTTCTGCTCGACGATCACGAGATCGTGCGCCGCGGCGTGCGCGAACTGTTGGAGAGCGAACCCGACATCCAGGTGGTCGGTGAGGCATCGTCTGCCGCCGAAGCGATGCAGCGCATCCCCGCCGTGCGCCCGCACGTCGCTGTGCTCGACGTGCGCCTGCCCGACGGCAGCGGTGTGGAGGTGTGCCGCGAGGTGCGCAGCCAACTGCCGGGCCTGGCCTGCCTGATGCTCACCTCGTTCAGCGACGACGATGCCCTGTTCGAGGCCATCATGGCCGGTGCCTCCGGCTACGTGCTGAAGCAGATCCGTGGTAACGACCTGATCGCGGCCATCCGCCGGGTGGCCCGCGGCGAGTCGCTGCTCGACCCCACGGTCACGGCCAAGGTGCTGCACCGCCTGCGCCACCCCAGCGAGGAAGACGAGCGGCTGGCCAAGCTGACCCCGCAAGAGCGCCGCATCCTCGACCTCATCGCCGAGGGCGCCACCAACCGCCAGATCGGCGCCGAGCTGCATCTGGCCGAGAAGACCGTGAAGAACTACGTGTCCAACATGCTGATGAAGCTGGGCATGAGCCGCCGCACCGAGGCAGCCGTGTTCGCAGTGAAGGCCGGCGTCGGCCGCGCCAGCTGAGCCCGGTCGTTCGAACGGCGGCGGGTCAGTCGCCGACGGGCACGTGCCAGCGCACGATGGTGCCGGTGCGCTCGCCCGAGGTGACCGTGCACGTGCCGTGCAGGCGTGCGGCCCGGTCGTGCATGTTCAGCAGGCCGCTGCCCAGGCGATGGCTGCTGGGGATCCCGTTGCCGTCGTCGGACACCACCACCGCCAGCCGCTCGCCGACATGGCTGAGCGACACCTCCACCTTGTTCGCCCGGGCGTGGCGAGCGACGTTGCTCAGCGCCTCGCGCACCACCGCGGCCACCTCGTCGGTGACCTCCTGGTCGATGCTGTCGAGCACACCGTTGAAGTGCAGCGTGGGGCGGAAGCCCAGCACGCGAGAGGCGTCGTCGACCAGCTGGTTCACCACGACCCGGATGGTGCGGCCGGCGCTGCGCTTGTTGCTGAGCCCGAAGATGGCGGTGCGCAGCTCGCGGATGGCGTCGTCCTGATCGTCGATGATGCGCTCGATCTTCACCTTCGCGGTGTCGGGCACCACGGGCAGCACGCTCTGCAGGCTGAGCCCGGCGGCGAACAGCCGCTGGATGACGGTGTCGTGCAGGTCGCGGGCGATGCGCTCGTGGTCTTCGGCCAGCATCACCCGCTGACGGGCGGTGGTGAGCTCGGCGTCGGCCAGGCGGCTGGCGGTGACGTCGCGCACGGTGGCGATGACCACCCGCAACCCGGCCACCATCGCCGGCGCGAGCGAGATCTCGACCGGGAAGGTGCTGGCGTCGGCGCGCCGGGCGGTGAGGTGCAGGCCCTGGCCCATCGAGCGTCGCCTGGGCGCCACGGCATAGTCCTGGCGGTGGTCGGCGTGAGTGTCGCGGAGGCTTTCGGGCAAGAGCATCTCGATCGTGTTACCCAGCATCTGGTCGCGTGAATAGCCGATCAGCCGTTCCATCTCGCGGTTGACCAGCAGCATCTCTCCGGAGTCGTTGACGATGACGACACCGTCGGGCATCGCCTCCACCACTTCCAGCAGCCAGTGCTCCTCGTTCATGACGGGGTGAATACTCCCACGTCCACAACCGTGGAAGAGAACCTTTGCGCAGCCGTCGGCGCCCCACGGCCGCGTGGCACGATGGTGCATCGACACGTCCGGCAAGCCTCCCACCGGGGCCGAGCCCACTTGCAGCCAGACTGCCCGCCTCGACATCTGGCTGTGGGCAGTTCGGCTGACGCCCACGCGCTCGGCGGCCACCGAGCTGTGCCGGGCCGGGCGCGTGTCGGTGAACGGTGCCGCTGCCAAGGCCGCCGCGACCGTGAAGGTGGGCGACCGCATCGAGGCCCGCATCGCCCAGCGTCAGAGGGTGGTGGAGGTGGTACGCGTGATCCACAAGCGAGTCGGCGCTCCGGTGGCGGCAGAGTGCCTGCTGGACCACAGCCCGCCCGTGGTTCGCGACGACGACGCGCCCGTTCTCCGTCGCGACCGGGGCACCGGCCGCCCCACCAAGCGCGACCGGCGCGAGATCGACCGCCTGCGCCACCGCTGACGCGAGTTCAGATCGCGACGATGATCTCCACGTCGACCAGTGGCTCCACCGGGCAGTCCTGCAACGCCACCACCACAGCGAAGTTGTAGGCGTCCTGCTGCTCCGGGGTCACCGTGGGGAGCAACAGCGCTGCCTCTACCGTCGGGTGGCTCATCACCTTCCGTGCCACGCAGCGCAGACGATTGCCGAGGGTGGGGCTGTTGATGGTCATGTCGTTGCTGTTGATCATCGACTGCTTGACCGCCGCCGCGATCTCCTCCTCGAGCCCGAGCGCATCCAGGGTGGCGATCGGTTGCGACGGGGTGGGCACTGCCGCTGCCCCGCGTTCGCAGGCTTCGAACGACACCTCGCCGACACCGACCACGGGCACGGTGGGCGAGTGCGAGGCAGTGGCCCACCATGTGAGTGCGGCGCCCAGTTGGAGGGCGGCCCCTGTCGAGATCGTGGCGCTGAAGCAGGTGAGACCATCGGCGCGCACGTAGCTGACGTACCCGCTGCCCCGCCAGTGGTCGATGGCGTCACGGGCCGGTTCCCACGGCACCCAGGTGTCGAGCATCACCAGCATCTCGAAGGCGGAGAACTGGCGCTGCGGCTCGATCACCGTGGCGCCCGGAGGTGGGGTCACCGTCACCAGTGTCTCGTCGGTTGCGGTGCCGAACAGGCTGCGGTCGATCAGCACCAGCTCGCTCGGCGGCGTGCGCAGCAACTGGTCGACGCCGGCGTTGCCCTGCTGGGCCAGCACCGCTTCCAGCAGCTGCGGGCCCAGCCGGTACGGGGCGTACTGCACCTGGACCACCTGGCTCGGCAACGTGGCCAGCACCGCGGCCTGCTCGGGGTCCAGCGTGTTGCCCACGTTGGCTGCCGCCTGCTCGTCGACGGGCAACGTCGCGTAGTACTGGTCCTCGATGCGCATCGCGTCGGCCTCCAGCACCGACCGCAGCTCGAGGTCGTTGTCGTCGGTCAGCGTGATGTCGAAGTGCTGCGCCTGCAGGGCGTGGGTCAGCTCGTGGGCGATGGTCAGCCGCACGCCGGGTGTCAGCGTGTCGCCACGAATCACGATGCGGTCCTGATCCGGCGAGTAGAAGCCCAGCGTGGAGGCCTCGTTCAACGTCGCCAGGCCGGCCAGCGGGTCGTACCCGGTGGCGGCGCCCATCGCATCCATCAGCTTTCCGACGGTGGCCCCTGCTGCGACCGTCTGCGCGTCGGGCGTGGCACCGGACGAAGCGCTGACCATGTCGACGAACTCCGCCTCGCTGAGGAACTCCACCTCGATCGGGTGGCGGAACGTCAGCCCGCGCGCTTGCTCGACGAAGGTGGCGATGCGCGCAACTCGAGCGTCCCACGCGGCCGGATAGTTCGCTTCCGCCTTCAGCAACTGGTCGCGGAACAGCACCAGGCCACCGCCGGCCAGCAGGGCGACGACCACCAACCACATCAGTGCCTGGCCCGCTCGTGAGGCGCCGCCGCTCGGCCCGATCGCGGCCCGCACAGGTGCCCGGCCGTCGCCTCGCAGCCCCGTTGCCGTTGCCGTTGCCGTTGCGGTTGCCGTTGCCGTCGTCATGGTTCTGGCGGTGGTCGCGGTCTCGCTATCCACTGCGTCGTCGGTGTCGAGGGCTGCTGCCTCGGCGTTCAACGACGCGGGGGCGCGGTGGATCAGCACCGGGTCGGGCAACCACGGCATGCCGGGTTGGTGAAGTGTGCCGTCCGTGTCCGCCGGCGACTGTGGCATGAAAGGGGTATCGGTCGCCGATGGCCCCGGGTTGACCCGGATCTCGGTTCATGCCACAGATCCCGGTCACACAACCATCCCGTCACACGACTGGGTGCGCTGCGCGACAGGTGGTAAGGCTGTGACCATGAGCGCCGCCGAGACCCCGAACACCCCCGACGTCATCGAGTTCTTCTTCGACCCCGGCTGCCCCTGGACGTGGGCCACGTCGCGCTGGCTGCTGGAGGCCGCGGGCGCACGCGGCATCGCCGTCGCCTACCGCAACCTCAGCCTGGCCGTGCTGAACGAGGGACGCGAGATCCCCGACCACCTCCGCGTGCGGCTGGTCGCGGGGGTGGCCGCGCACCGCGTGATCGCCGGCCTGCTGGCCGACGGGCGCAACGATCTGGTCGGCGAGCTGTACGCCGAGCTGGGCCGGCGCCTGCACCACGACGACGAGGCGCCGACGGTCGAGCTGGTGCGCGACGCGGCGCGCGACTCGGGTGCTGGTTCCTGGGCGCACCTGGTCGACGACACCTCGTGGGATGCGCCGGTGCTGGAGTCCACGCGGCTGGCGATGTCGCTGGCCGGCCCCGACGTGGGATCGCCGATCCTTGCGTTCGGCGAGCCACGCAAGGGCATCTTCGGGCCCATCGTGTCGCCGCCGCCCACGGGACCGGAGGCCCAGCGCCTGCTCGACGTGGTGCTGCTGGTGGCCCAGTGCCCCGGGTTCTACGAGCTCAAGCGCGGGCGCAGCGGCCCGGTGGTGCAGGGTCCTCGCCCCTGACCGGGCCGCCGCGTCGCGGCAGGTCCGCCGCGCACCCGACGCTCACGGCTGGTAGAAGCCGCAGCTCACCGCCATGTCGGCAGCCAGCTGGTTGTTGGGTTGCACGTACCAGTTGCCCGTCGGGTCCATGACGGTGAAGTCGGCGTCGCCGCCTTCGTTGCTGGCGATCCAGCGCCAGCCACCCTCCACCTCGCCCATGCTGGTGAACTCCACGAACACCCCGCAGTCCAGCAGCAACTGGTCGAGGATCGTCAACGAGGCATCTTCCCAGGCGTCGGTTCCCGTACCAGGGTCGCCACCGGGGTCGCCGCCGGGCGTGGTCGGGAGCACCGAGGTGTCGCCGACGGCGAACGCAAACAAGAGCGTCGAGGTGCCACTGCTGACCGTGCCGCCGTTGCCGGTGGGGGTGAGGGCACCGTCCTCGCCACCCAGGTAGAGCTGCACCGGCACTCCACCCACCAGGGCGGTCAGCTCGAACGCATGGCTGTCGCCGGCGGTGCAGCTGCTGTACAGGTCGACCACGATCGTGTACAGGCCGTCGGGGGCGGTGTCGCCCCACACGATGTTCTCCGCCGGGGCGGGCTGTGCCTCGTTGCAGTTGGCGTTGGCATCCACGTCGAGGGCGCCGCCGCTGCTGACCGACGCGTTGTCGTAGCTCACCGTCTCGCCCATCGGGTCGGTGACGGCCAGGTCGAGGTCGGCGGCGTCGCTCCAGCGCAGGGTCACGCGCACGTCGCCGGTCGCCAGGTCGGGGGTGTCGGGATCGGCACCCACGGGCCGCACGATCATGTCGCCCGACGTGAGGTCGATGAGGATGAAGCCTTCATCCACGGGGTCGATGGCGATGATCACGATGATGGTCGTGGTGGTGAACCCCGGCCACTGCGGGCCGACGTAGGTGGGCGGCGTGGTCAGCGGCACCGGTGGCGTCAGCGGGTTGCCGCACGAGCACTTCGCACGCGGCACACCCCACCGGTCCACCAGCACCGCGTGGCCGGCCTGCAGCACCGAGGGGTGAGCGAAGGCCTGGCCGTTGCGGAACCCGTGGTTCGTCACCCGCGTGTCGCGGGTGAGCACCACCGGGGTGAGGCCCTCGATGTACTCACGGATCTCCGAGACGGTGATGCCCTGCACACCTGCCCAGGCCGCGGCCTTGTCGGGGTTCTGCTCGAGGTAGTTGATCATCGCCTGCGGGTCGCACGCCGCGGCGTTGCGCGTGCCGCCGTACAGCCCCGGCTGGTTGCCGGCGATCTGCGGCAGCGCCACCTGCCCGACCGGCATGGTGGCGGTGGTGGTGGGCAGCGGCAGCTCGGGCAGCGAGATGGAGGGGGCGGCCTCGTTGCCGCTGCCGGCGGTGGGCGTGAACGGCTCGGCCATCGGAGCGTTCACCGGCTCCAACAGCACCTCACCAGCGCCCAGCGTGCTCGGGTCCAGTGTGCCTTCCGGGTAGCTGCTGGTGCTGCCGGGAAGGGTGCTGCCGACGAGCGTGGTGCGGGTGGTCGACGTGGAGGTGGCACCCTTGCTGCCATCGTCGCGGGTCACGACGATGCCGATGCCGATCAGCGCGGCGACACCCACCAGCGCCCCGACGAGCACGGTGGTGTTGTTGCGTCGCTTCGGTGGCGCACCCGGCTGCCCTGGCGGCATGCCGAAGTACTGGCCCGTCGGCGGGCCCGTCGGCGGGCCGGGAGGAGGGCCTGTCGGCGGGCCGGCGAACGGCCCAGGAGGCGGAGGTGTCGTGGGGGTCAGCACCTCTGCACCCGATGGTTGCGTCAGCGGTGAACCGCACTGGGTGCACATCGGTGCATCCGGTGCGTGGGGAGTGCCACAGCGTGGACATGTTCCCATCGGGATCATGACATCACCTCCGCGTAGGTTGTGTTTTCAGCGTGCGCCCGGCCGGCCGCGGCGCCCAGTGGCCAAGGTCCTCCGTCGCCCGCCGAGCTTCGTCGCCTGCTGAGCGTCGTCGCCGCTGAGCTTCGTCGCCTGCTCAGCGTCGTCGCCGGCTGTCCGGCTCAGCCCTGCGGCGGGCGCAGCATCGTCCACACGTCGGGCCCCATCCCTCCGGCCACCTTCCAGTGGCGGGTGGTCTCGAAGCCCAGCCGCTCGTAGAACGCGACGTTGGCGGTGGAGGAGGTCTCCAGACAGGCGGGTACCCGTTCGTGATCGGCCAGCTGCAATGTCGGGGCCATCGCGAGCGTCGCCAGGCCCAGGCCCTGCATCGCCGGTGAGGTGCCGATGGTGGCCAGGTAGAAGTGGCGTTCCGCGGGCCGCCACCCGTGCAACTCGCTTTCGGCGGCGGCCGACGCCTCGTGGCGGGAACCCTCCAGCTCGGCGAACACCGGGTGCAGCTCGGCGTGCAGCGCGGCCGGTACATGCACCGCCGTGTCGATCCAGAACGCGACCGACTCGACGCGTTGGTGAACCGTGGCCACCGACACCTGCCCGTACGGCAGCCCGTAGTGCAGCAGGCCCAGTCGCTGCAGCTCGCGGATGCGGCCGGTGTGCGCGTGGGGGTCGACGCACCACCGCGTCCAGGGATAGTCGGCGAAGGCGGCGGTCAGCACGTCGGCAGCGCGGTCGATGTCGTCGGCGGTGAGCGGGCGGGTGGCGATCATCTGGTCTCGTGCGGCTCATCGTCGGGGGCGGCGAGCGCCGCGGCCACAGCCGCGGCGGCGTGCAGCCGGGTGGTGGGGAAGTACGGCACGGCGACGTCGTCGGCACCGATCAGCAGCTCGATCTCGGTGCAGCCGGCGATCACCCCTTCGGCGCCGCGGTCGACCAGGCGCTGGATGACGGCGAGGTACGCCCGCCGCGACAGGTCGCGCACCACGCCGCGCACGAGCTCGTCGTAGATGACGTCGTGCACCACGGTGCGGTCGGGTTCGTCGGGCACCAGCACCCGCAGGCCGTGGCGCTCGAGGCGAGCGCGATAGAACTCCTGCTCCATCGTGTAGCGCGTGCCGAGCAGGGCCACTGTGGTCGGGCCGGCGGCCCTCACCGCCGCGGCGGTGGCGTCGGCCAGGTGCAGGAACGGCACGGTGATGGCCGCTTCGATCGCCGGGGCCACCACGTGCATGGTGTTCGTGCACAACACGATCAGCTCCGCGCCGGCGGTTTGCAGGTGGCGAGCGTCGGCGGCCAGCAGCGCGCCTGCGGCGGCCCAGTCGCCGGCCCGCTGCAGCGCTTCGATGGCGGCGAAGTCGTAGCTGCGGATGATCAGGTCGGCGGAGTGCGTGCCGCCCAGCCGGGCACGCACGCCTTCGTTGATGAGGCGCTCGTACTCGATCGAGCTCTCCCAGCTCATGCCACCCAGCAGCCCGATGCGCTTCACGTGGGCGAACGCTAACGGCCGCGCTCGCCAGCCACCCTCCGCAGATGTTGAATCGGCGCGGCCCCGTCGGCCAGACTCGCTGCGGCCCCGAACCGTCGGGTTGTCGGGAGGTTCGTCGTGCAGATCGGTGTGGTGTACCCGCAGACGGAGATGCGCGGCGATCCGGAGGCAGTGCGCCTCTTCGGAGCGGCCGCGGAGCAGCTGGGCTACGACTACCTGCTCGCCTACGACCATGTGGTGGGCGCCAGCCACGATCGTGAGCCGGCCCTCACCGGTCCGTACACCGAGCACGATCCGTTCCACGATCCGTTCGTGCTGTTCGCCTATCTCGCGGGCATGACCCAGCGCATCGAGTTCGCCACCGGCATCCTCATCCTGCCGCAGCGCCAGACCGTGCTCGTGGCCCGCCAGGCCGCCGACCTCGACCTGCTGTCCGGTGGCCGCTTCCGCCTGGGCGTGGGCACCGGCTGGAACTACGTGGAGTACGACGCGCTGGGGCAGGACTTCGCCGTGCGCGGGCCGCGGATGGACGAACAGGTCGAGTTCCTGCGACGGCTGTGGGCCGAGCCGCTGTTGACGTTCGAGGGCAAGTTCGACCGTATCGACAAGGCGTCGCTGGTGCCGCCGCCGGCGCGCAGCATCCCGATCTGGATGGGCGGCTTTGCCGATCCGGCCTTCCGTCGCGCCGCCCGCTGCGGCGACGGGTTCATGTTCGCCGGGTCGGTGGAGAACGCGCTGATCGGGTGGCAGCGCATCCAGCACTACGCGGCCGAGTACGGCCGCGACCTCACCGGCTTCGGCCTCGACCTGACGGCCCTGCGGGCGCGCACGCCCGACGAGGCGGACGAGATCGCCGGCCAGTGGCGAGCGGCCGGCGGCACCCACCTCACCTTGTCGACGTTGAAGCGCAAGCTCGATTCCGTGGAAGCCCACATCGACCACATGGCTCAGCTGGCCGCCCGGGTGATCACCTGACGCGCCACTTCTCGGGCTGAATCGTCCCAATCAGGCTTCTCGGGCTGCATCGTTCCGGATTCCGAGACGGATTCCGCTCGGGTTTGCGGCGCGTTGGCGGCGCGCTACCGCTGCCACGCCGGCCGTCGATCGTGCGCGAAGCCCCTGTCGGTGGCCCCACAGGGCAGCGCCGAGCGCGCCGACGCCGCCGATCACGAGGCCGCTGCGGGCGCCGAACGCGTCGCAGGCGGCGCCGACGAGCGGGCCACCGATGGGGCTGGTGCCCAGAATCACGATCGCCTGCAACGACAGCACCCGACCTCGCATCGCGGGGTCGGCATTCACTTGCACCATGGCGGTTGCGCCGGTCATGAACAGGATGCTGAAGAAGCCCACCAGCAACGCGGCGGGGAACGCAGTCGCCAGGTTCGGTGCTGCGGCGAGCAGGAACATGCTGGCGGCGAAACCGAAGGCTGCGCGCACCGCGGTGCGAACCGTCGAAGTGCGTTGCCGCGCCGCCGCCAGCGCGGCCGCCAGCGAGCCGATGCTGAGCACTGCATAGAGGGCGGTGTACGTTCCGTCGCTGCCCTGCAACGAGCGCACCACGAACAGCGGCAACGTGACGGCGAAGTTGAACGTGAGCATGCCGATGATCGTGACCATCACCATCGGCACCCACAGCTCGGGCACGTTGCGCACGTAGCGCAGGCCGTCGCGCACCTGACCCTTCGCCTTCGGAGTGCGCGTTGCTCTGCGCAGTTCCGACGGGCGCATCAGCCACAGGCCGCCGATGACGGCGAGGTACGAGACCGCGTTGATCGTGAACGCCCAGCCGTAGCCGGCGGTCACCACCAGCAGGCCGGCCAGCGCGGGGCCGACGACCCGCGACGCGGTCATCAGCGCGGCGTTCAGCATCACCGCGTTCTGCACATGGTCGAGCGGCACCATCTCAGTGACGAACGAGCGGCGCGCCGGGTTGTCGAACGCCAGCAGCACGCCGCCGGCGAGGGCGACCACGTAGAACGCCGCGATCGGAGGGTGCGGCATGAACGCGAACACGGCCAGCACCGCCGACTGCACCATCTGCAGCGTCTGCGTGATCAGCAGCACTCGGCGCTTGTCGCGCCGGTCGGCGGTGACCCCGCCGTAGAAGCCCAGCAGCAGCACCGGTGCGAACTGGCAGGCGATGAGCGCACCCATCGCAACGCCGCTGTTGGTGAGGTGCAGGATCAGCAGTGTCAGCGCCACCTGGCTGAGCCACGTGCCAACCTGCGATACCAACTGGCCGAAGAAGAAGAGCCGGAAGTTCCGAATGCCCAGCGACTGGAAGATGCGCCGCGGCGGGTCTGCCGCGGTGGCGGCCTCGACAGTGATCGGGGTGGTGGTCGCGGAGCCGGCGCTGGCAGCGGCCGCCGTCACGGCTGGCTCTCGGTGGCGCCGGCGACCAGGCGCTCCAGCACCGGGGCCGCGTGCTGCAGCGCAGCGACATCTTCCGGTGACAGGGTGGCCAGATGCTCGACCAGCCACTGGGTGCGGCGGCGGCGTGCGTCCAGCACGAGGCGTTTGCCCTTGTCGGTGACGGACACGAACACGACCCGGCCGTCGTTGGGGCTGGCCGTGCGCCGCACCAGCCCGGCGCGCTGCAACGCGTCGACGATTCGGGTGACGGTGGGCGCCGAGACGTGTTCGCGCGTTGCCAGCTCGCCCAACGTGAGGGGGCCGTGGTGGTGCACCATCGCCAGCGCGGACGTGGCGCTGGGGGTGAGGTCGCTGCCGTCCTGCTGGCGCAGGATGCGGGCGAGACGGGTGACGCTGAGGCGTACGCTCTCCGCGACTTCTGCCACTTCGGCGAGCCCGGTGGCAGCATCGCCGATGGGATGGCTCGTTCTCGGTGCCGCCTTGATCATCTGGCCAGCCTACCACCGATACTTTCGTTTGCTAACGAAAGGATAAGAAGGATGTGGATGGATGCCAGCCGCGACCCGTCGTGGGTCGCCGGGCACACCAGCGCGTCGACCGCGGCCCGACCATCCGCTGACTCGGCGAACAGTTCGCGCGGGTGGTGGCCATGTCGCCGCGGACACCATTCGCTGTCTCCCGGCGTGACATCTTGCACATGCCCTGAGCAGGTGAAATGTGACCCGTTGACGAATCGTCACGTCGGCGCGACGGTTCTCGAAGTCGCCATTCCGGCGGCTTCGAAACTTGGGGGTTTCACATGTATCTGTTCCATCGCACTCGCATGGCGCGTCCAGCCAGCTTCGGGGAAGCCGTTGCGTTCGCCGCGACCATCGCGGGCAAGGCAACCGCAACGGCCGGGGTGGAGATCAGCGCCTGGACGTCGGTCGGCTCGGAGGGCGCCGGCACCATCGTCTGGACGGCAGCCTTCGACACGCTGGTCGACTGGGAGGCGGCCGGCGACAAGCTCGGCGGCGACGCCGACTACGTCAGCGCGGTGCAGGCCGCCGACGGGCTGTTCACCGGAACAGTCGACGACGGACTGCTGAACATCGTCGCCGGGCTCGGCGGCGACCCGGCGGCGAACACCTACGTCGGCATCGTGCGTGCGACCTGTGCGGGCGGCAAGCTGGGTGCAGGCATGGCGCAGGGCGTCGCGATTGCGGAGGCCGCCACCCGTGTCGGTGGGCTCAACACCGTGTTCGGCTCGGAGGTCACCGGAGCGTATGGCGGCGTGCGGTGGCTGACCGGTGCCCCGAACATCGCCGCGCTGGAAGCTGCGAGCAACGCCATCGCTGGCAGCCAGGAGTTCGTGGAACTGGTGGATGGTGGCGGAGGGCTGTACCTGCCCGACGCCCAGCAGGCCATGTTCCGCCGCATCGCCTGACCCCATCACCCCGGTCCGTGTCATGCTGCGACCGAGAGGTCGCCGGTGGGGGCATGACACGAACGGGGAACGGCGTGTGCTGGCCGACCGCTCGGACGGTCGATTGCCGGCTCGTGTCATCCCGCGATCGAGGGGTCGCCGGTGGGGGCATGACACGAACGCGTGGTGACGGGGGAGGGAGAGGGCGCGCCCGTGTCAGGCTGCTTCTGCCCGGCGCTTCACGCCGCGCAGCATCTGCCGGCTCATCACGAAGTCGGCGGGGATCAGCACTGCCCAGTACAGCGTCGCCAGCCACCACGGGCCGACCCGCAGGCGGGACCGGAACTGGAAACGGGTGTGGCCGCCCGGCACGTCGTGCAGCACGAACGCCCAGCTCCAGTCGATCCAGGCAGTGAACCGGTCGGCGAACTCCGGAGGCAGGTGTTTCGTGGAGTGCAGCACGAGGTGATGACTGGGCTGCAGCGCCCTGACGAAGAAGCCGCACCGGCTGGCGGGCGGCCCGTCGGGGATCCAGCTGCCGAGGCCGATCTGCTGCAGCTGGGGTTCCAGGTGGTCGGCGCTGGGCCAGTTGGCGGGGAAGAACAGCCGGTCCACCCAGGCCGAGGTGTACCAGCCGCCGCGGTGCCAGCCCATCTGCGCCAGCCACGGCCACACGTCGGCGGGTGGTGCATCGATCGTGATCGCATGGTTGGTGATCATCATCGGATGCGTCACCAACTGGTCGCCGGGCAGGCGGGCGGCGCGCTCGTCGGCGATGGTGCCTGCCGTGCGCCCCAAGTGATGCAGCACGGCGAACGAGCCGGCCATCAGGCTCGCTGTGGTGACCGTTCGAACATGACGCATCTGCGCCTCCCGCAAGAAGCTCGACCCGTCGTTGCCAAGATGATCCTGCGCTACCACACCTGTGTGAGCAAGTGGCGTCCGTCACGCCGTCGCGGCCGGCCCCGAACGCCCGGTGTCCTGGTGCCGGTTCTCCCAATGCTGGGCCAGCAGCTCCAGGCTGTGCACGCGAGCCGACAGGTCGTAGGCCACGGAGGTGACCATCATCTCGTCGGCGCCGGTGCGCTCAGCCAGCCCACGCAGCTCGCCGACCACCGTGGAGATGTCGCCCACGACCCTGCTGGTGGGCAGCCGGTTGGCCTCGGGCAGGTCGGGGTGCACGGCTGCATCGTGGGGCGCTGGCAGGCGGATGAAGCGGCCGGTGCGTCGCCCGAGCGCGGTCAGCCGCCCCGGCGCGGCATGCCAATCCGCCTCTTCCCGTGTGTCGGCGGCGAGCACGTTGGCGGTGATGATCAGGTGTGGCTCGCTCAGCGCCACCGACGGGCGGAAGTGCTGCCGGTACAGCTCCACCGCCTGCAGCGTGCCGCCGGTGTCGAAGTGGTGGGCGAACGCGAACGGCAGCCCTAGCTGGCCTGCCAGCTGCGCGCTGTAGCCACTGCTGCCCAGCAGGAACACGGCGGGGTACGTGGTGGCAGCGGGTGTGGCCTGGAAGTGCTGCCACAGGCCCGACGGCAGCCGCGGGTCGCCGAGCAGGCCCATCATGTCCAGGAAGTCGCGCGGGAAGTCGTCGACGTCGAGCACGTCGGTGCGCCGCAACGCCATCGCGGTGCGCTGGTCGGTGCCGGGAGCGCGGCCGATGCCCACGTCGATGCGGCCGGGGTGCAGTGCCTCCAGCAGTGCGAACTGCTCGGCCACCACGAGCGGGGCGTGGTTGGGCAGCATCACTCCACCCGAGCCGACGCGAATGGTGGACGTGAGCGCGGCAAGGTGGGCCATCAGCACCGTGGGCGCAGTACACGCAACGCTGGGCATGTTGTGGTGCTCGGCCACCCAGAAGCGGGTGTAGCCCAGCTGGTCGGCGCGCTGGGCGAGGGCGGCGGTGGTCTGCAACGCGTCGGCGCTGCTCTGGCCGTCGTTCAACACCGACAGGTCCAGTACCGAGAGCCGCACGGTTCGAGGTTCGTTCATCAAGCCACACCGTACGGGCCAACACCATCTCCCCCCCGACGTCCGCCGAACTTAAGTTCTACGACCGAACTTGAGCTCTGCAATGCGCACTCCGAGGCCGACGGCTACTACGCCTTCAGGACCAGGAGGAACTGGCCGCCCCCGGCCTCGACGTCGGTGGTGGCACCCAGTTCTGGGCTCAGCCGGGCGACTCGGCCCTGCAGCCACTCGGCCGCGGCGCGGCCGTCGGCCGCAGTCGGGCAGCGGGCCATGATCTCGCGTCCGCCCTTGCGTTGCAGCCGTTCGACGCTGCCGATGATGGGTGCGGGGTCGACCAGGAACAGGTCGTCGGGCCACGGCACCACGGCCGCCACCGCACCCTTGCGTGTGTTGCAGCCGCGATGCGCGAGCCGCTCCGTGGTTCCACTGCCCGACCCTTTGCTCTTCGCCTTCGTGACGCGGGCGTCGATGCTGGGCCCGCGCGCATCGTTCACCGACATGCGCGGGTCCACCGGTTCGTCGCACAGCCAGCAGCGCCAGCCGTCGCGCTCGCCCACCTCGTCGAGCCGGCTCACAGGGTGGGCCGGATGAGGTACTTCTGGCCGGTGGCCTGGCGGGCGTAGGTGGTGACCGCGTCCAGACCGAGCGCGCCCGCCAGCGACACCTCGTCGGTGTAGTGGCTGGCGAATGTCGTCGTCAGTTCGGCGGCCACGCGATCGCGCAGGCGCACGATGCCCTCCAGGCCGATCTTGCCGAGGAACGGGGTCAGCAGCCAACCGCCGATACCCCAGGCGAACCCGAACGAGCGCACCAGCTCGGTGGGGCTGCGGTCGAGCATGCCGTACAGGTACACCTGCTTGTGCACACTGCTGCCGTAGCGGCTGTACTCGGTGGCGGTCGTGTTCTCCGCGGCCTCCATGCAGTTCAGGATCTGGCTGACCAAGCGGCCACCGCCGATGGCGTCGAACGCCAGCGTCGCGCCGGTGGCCACCAGCGCCGCGGTGAGGTCGTCGGTGAACGTGGGTGACGACGAGTTGCACACGAATTCGGCGCCCAGTTCGCGCAGGATGGCCTCCTGCTCGGGGCGGCGCACGATGTTCACCAGCGGGATCCCGTCGGCCAGGCACAGCTTCTGCAGCATCTGGCCCAGGTTGCTGGCGGCGGCGGTGTGCACGAGCGCGGTGTGGCCCTCCATGCGCATCGTCTCCACCATGCCCAGCGCGGTGAGCGGGTTGACGAACGACGACGCGCCCTGGGCGGCCGTGGTGCCCTCGGGTAGCACCATCGAGAAGCCGGCTGCCGCGGTGCGGTACTCGGCATAGGTGGCGCCGCCGACGATCGCGACTGTTCGCCCCAGCATCGCCTGCGCCTCCGGGTTCGAGCCGGCGGCCACCACCACGCCGGCGGCCTCGTTGCCCACCGGCATCGATTCGCCGATGCGGCTGGCCAGCCCGTCCATCGTCGCGGGCGGGATGGGTGCGGTCAGCACCGGGTCGTCGGAGGTGCCGCCGGCGGTGGCCTGGGCGATGTCGGCGGTGGCCAGCAGCAGGCCCAGGTCGGACGGGTTGATCGGCGCGGCCTCGATGCGCACGAGGATCTCGTGCGGCGCCGGCTGAGGCATCTCGACCGTGGCGAGCGACAGCTGCAGCGTGCCGTCGGCGGTGACCAGCGACCGGATCTGGCGCATGGTGGCAGGCAGTTCAGGTTCCATGCGCCACCTTCCCATGCACGCATGGCCCGATGTGTGATCGAGCTGCCCGAGAGGTCATCCTGGCTGCATGCGAAGGCTCGATGCGGACGAGGTGGGGCGATGAGGATCGTCACTTGGAACGTGAACTCCGTCCGCGTTCGCCAGCCGCGCGTGCTCGCTTGGCTGCGCCGGCACCAGCCGGATGTCGCGCTGCTCCAGGAGACGAAGTGCACCGACGGGCTGTTCGCCCAGCCGGAGTTCACCGGTGAGTACGAAGCGCTCGGGTACCAGGTGGCCCACCACGGGCACGACCACTGGAACGGTGTGGCCGTGCTCAGCCGGGTCGGCCTGGCGGAGGTTCAGCGTGGCTTCCCTGGTGTGAACCGCCGCCCGTTCGACGAGGCCCGGGTGATCGCAGCGACGTGCGGCGGCTTGCGGCTGTGGTCGGTCTACGCGCCGAACGGGCGCACGCTGGCCGACCCGCACTACCTCTACAAGTTGGTCTGGTTCGAGCGCCTGCGGGCGGCGGTGGTGCCATCGGTGGCGTCGGCACCCACGATGGTCGCCGGCGACTTCAACGTCGCGCCCACCGACCTCGACATCTACGACCCAGTGCGCTGGCGGCGCCGCACCCACGCCAGCCCGGCCGAGCGCGCCGGCATCGCCGCGCTGTGCGACACCGGGCTGCACGACGTGACACGCGACCATCTAGCCGAGGCCGGCGTGTACACGTGGTGGAGCTACCGCCCCGGCCAGTTCCAGCTGAACCGCGGGCTGCGCATCGACCTCGCGCTGTGCACTCCCGACCTCGCCGCCCGCACGCGGGGCGTGTGGGTCGACACCGAGGAGCGTGCTGGCAGCCCGGCGTCGGACCACGCACCTCTGGTGGTGGATCTCGCCTGACGGTGCGTGGTGGGGCCCCGCCCGCCTACGGTTGCAGGTCCACGGAGGATGCGCCGATGACGAGCGAGACGAAGTTCACATACTGCCGCCTGTGCCCGGCCACGTGCGGGCTGGTGGTGCAGTTGAGCGATGGTGTCGTCACCAAGATCACCGGCGACGAGGAGCATGCGCTCACCCGCGGCTTCACGTGCACGAAGGGCCGACACCTGGCCGACTTCTGCACCACGCCGGCGCGCCTGCGCGAGTCGCAGCGCAAGGTGGCGCCCGGCCGCCACGAGCCGGTCGCGATCGACGTCGCGATCGGCGAGATCGCCGCCCGCCTGAGCGACATCATCGACACCCACGGCCCCGATGCGGTGGCGCTGTACACGGGCACGCAGGCCGCGTACGCGTCGCTGACACTGCCGTTCACGCTCGCGTTCTGGAAGACGATCGGGTCACGCAAGAAGTTCTCCTCGATGACGGTCGACCAGGCGGCCAAGTGGGTCGCCGAGGGTCGCCTCGGGCGGTGGGCCGCCGGCTCGCAGCGCCTGGCCGACGCGAACGTGTGGATGTTCGTGGGCACCAACCCGTTGGTCAGCATGCAGGGTGGGTACTTCACCGGCTTCCCCATCCACGACGGCATGCGCCGCCTGGCGGAGGAGAAGCGGCGCGGCCTGCAGCTGATCGTGGTCGATCCGCGGCGCACGGAACTGGCCACCCGCGCCGATATCCACCTGCAGATCATCCCCGGCACGGATGCCGCGCTCTTTGCCGGCTTCCTGCACGTGCTGCTGGCCGAGGGCCTGTTCGACGGCGAGTTCTGCGCTCGCTGGGCGCCCGACATCGACGGCCTGCGTGCCGCGGTGGCGGCGTTCACCCCGCGGACCGCGGCGGCGGTGTGCGGCGTCGCAGAAGACGACCTCGTGGCCGCGGTGCGCTTGTTCGCCCGCGGCCCGCGGGGCATGGCCACCGGTGGCACCGGCCCCGACATGGGCCCGTTCTCCAACCTCGCCGAGCACCTGATCCAGACGATCAACGTGGTCTGCGGCCGCTTCCCGCAGGAGGGCGAGCCGCTGGCCGGCGCCGCTGTCCTGGGTTCGGCGAAGGCCTTGCCGGCGGAGGTGATCGCCCCCGATCGCCACTGGCAGCAGGGCTTCCGCAGCTCGGCCGGCTACGGCCTGCTCAATGCCGAGCTGCCGGCAGTCACCCTTCCCGATGAGATCGCGGCGCCCGCCGACGATCGCGTTCGAGCCCTCATCGTGGTCGGTGGCAACCCGGCCGTGGCCGTACCCGGCAAGCAGCGGATGATCGACGGCCTGTCGTCGCTGGAGCTGCTGGTCACCATCGATCCGTTCATGTCGGAGACCGCGCAGGTGGCCGACTACGTCATCGCGCCCGTGTCGCACCTGGAGCGTCCCGACACCACTCGTGCCTACGAGAGCCTGATGGACACGCCGTTCGCCCAGTACACGCCCGCCATCCTGCCGGCGCCACAGGGCGTGATCGACGACTGGCAGTTCCTGCTGCGTCTGGCCTGGGCGATGGGCAGGTCGCTGAAGCTGGCCGGCCGCGAGTTCGCGCCCGGGTCGCCGCTGCCGTCGACCGACGATGTGCTGGAGGCGTTCGCCGCCCGCGCCCGCGTGCCCCTGGCGGAGATCAAGCAGCACCCGCACGGTGCCGTGTTCGAGGCCGCCGCCCCGGTGCAGGCGGCCCCCCCGCAGCCGGGCACGACGGCGGTGTTCGACATCGCCCCCGCCGACGTGCACGCCGAGTTGGCCGCGCTGGCCCAGCACGTGGCCGAGCATGCGCAGCGGCAGGCGGACGCGGCCGGTGCGCCCGACGAGCGGTTGCTCTTGATCGTGCGGCGGGCGAAAGAAGTGATGAACAGCAACGGCACCCAGATCGCCGGGCTGGTGCGCACGCCGGCGAACCCGTGCCACGTCCACCCGGCCGACCTGCAGCGGTTGGGCCTGGCAGCCGGCGATCGCGTTTCGCTGACCAGCGACCACGGCTCGATCGACGCAGTGGTGCTGCCCGACCCAACGCTGCGCCAGGGCGCGGCCTCGATGACCCACGGGTTCGGCGGCGCCGGGCTCGACGGCGACCCGCCTGGCGCCGGTACCAGCACCAACCGCCTGCTCAGCGCGGTGGCCGACCTGCAGCCGATCAGCGGCATGCCCATGCTGACCGCGGTGCCCGTCTCCGTCGGCCCGCCACAACGCCCCGCCTGACGCGTGGCCCGTCGCGCACAAGTTGGCGCTGACACCACCGACTGGGTGGTCTCAACGCCAACTTGGTGGTACCCGGTCGCAAGTTGGCGCTGACACCACCGACTTGGTGGTCTCAACGCCAACTTGGCTCTGGCCGGGTTACGCGGCCTTGTGCGCCATGCGGCGCGGTGCGTCCGTCTTGGTGACGTGCGCCACCGGCTTCGGTGCCGTGTCGAGCTTCGTGACCACTGGCTCCATCGTCTTCATCATCTTGTGGATGAAGGCCGCCTGCTCGTCGACCATCCGCTTGCGGAACTTCAGCTGGTTGTCGATGAACTCGGCCATCGTCGGTACTTCGGCCATGAACGACGGCCGCTCAGGAACGTACTTCGCCATCGGCTCGGCCATCTTGCCGGCGTAGCGGAGCATCGGCTCCTCGACCTTCTTCAGCAGGTTGAAGTACTCGTCCTGCCACTTCTTCAGCGTCATCATCGTGTCCATCGTCAGACCTCCTGTGGGCCTGCTCGTGTGGCCCACGATCATGTTCCGCCATACTGCTAACTTTTGCAAGCACTGTGCTGGTGACAGTTGCCACCCGGGCACTGGCAGGATCGTGCCGCGACCTGTCGCGATGCGGCTAACGTGAGGACCGCTGTCGGTTGCCCACCGCAGCGACTGATGCCGTCCCCGGGGGGCGGTGCAGCGGTTCGCCGGCCCGCGTGTACGGCGGCGGCCACGATGCGCAGACGTGCTGGCCCGTGCCGGCGCGTCGTGCACTCGCACCAGGGCGGGCGGAGTGGCGCGGACCGCTGCCGCCCAACGACAGCAGAACGGACCACGATGCTCGACGCACGACAACTGGAAGCGACGATCTGGGCGATCGCCGACGGGCGATCCACCGACGACGACCTGGCGCGCTACCACCAGAACGAAGCGGCGTCGTTGTACATCGTCGACCGGTTGATCGGTGAGGCCGAGGAAGACCTGGCCAACGCCCGCCGGCTGAACGGCGACGAGCGCGAGCTGGTGATGGCCGACTTCGCCGAGACGCTGGCCGGCCTGCGCGCCACCGCGGCCCGCATCCGCCCCGAGCCGGTGCCGCAGCATCGCGGGCACGACGAGTGGGACGACGACCAGATCGCCTACGAGGAGCTGGTGCCCGAGCCGGTGCTGCTGCAGGCCTCGTGGGCTGACGGCCAGGTCGTGGTGTGGGCTGCCGGGCGCGGTTCGGCACCCGAGGCCAACGACGAGCTGGCTACTCGCTTGGAAGCCAGCGGCGGCCCGCCGATGGGCTGGCAGGTGCATGCGGGGGTGCCGCTGCCCGGTGGGTTGCGCGCCGAGGCGCTGAGCATCTCGATGAGCGACGCGCTCGGCTGGCTGGTGGCGGTGGGCGGCGGCCATGGCCACGAGGGTGTGGACGTCAGCGTGCGCTGGTTGGGCCAGGTCGCGGTCGAGGCCGTGCGGCTGGTGGCCGGCGGATGCATCGTGCCCAACCTGCGCAGCGACCCGCGGCCACAGGGCCGCGTCGTGGAAGCCGCCGTGCGCTGGCAGCCGGCACTGGTCGACAACCCCGCCGTCGAGGCGCTGGTGGCCGTCATGCCCGGCCCGGTCGCGGCCATCGACGGCGGCAGCCCGCGAGCCACCACCGTTGCCATCATCACCGCCGTCGTGGAGGCCATCGTCGCTGACGTCACCCGCCGCATGGAGCTGCCCGCGTCGCCCCCGTCGGCGATGTCGGCCACCGATCTGGCCGACACCGTCATCGCCCGCATGAACGGCTCGCAGTTCAAGGCCGACGCGGGCCTGGTGATGGACCTCAGCCGCCGGCTCGATCAGTGGTCCGGCCAGATCACCTCGCCCACCAGGCCGCGCCTGGTGGTGCGGCTCGACGCCCCCGATGCAGGCGGCGTGTGGCTGGTGACCGTGCACGCACCGATGGGCAAGGGCCGGTTGCTGCCGTTGGAGGCCGCGCTGCGCACCGACCACTCGGGCCGCCAGGTGGCCGCCGAGTGGACCCGCCTGGTGCGCATGTTCCCCGCCCTCGACCGCGTCGGCGTGCGCCGCCGCGGTCAGCTGGCACTGAGCCAGGACGAGGCGTGGGAGTTCATGACCGTTGGCGGCCCCGGCCTGCGTGCCGTGGGCTTCGACGTGCGGGTGCCCGCACTGTCGCGCAAGAAGGCCACACCCTCGTTGCGACTGTTCGCGGAGGCGCCGGCCGGCTCGGTGGTGGGTGCGCATCAGCTCAGCAACGTGGCCTGGACCGTGCTGTTCGACGACGTCGAACTGACCGCCGCCGAGGTCGCTCGCCTGGCCCGCCAGGCCCGCCCGCTGGTGCAGTCCGGCGGCAAGTGGATCGAGGTCGACCGTGTCGACCTGGAGAAGGCCGCGGCCGCGCTGGCCGAGCGCGAGTCCGTCACCCAGCTCACGGGCGCCGAGATCCTGCGCCAGAGCATCGGCCTCGACGGCTCAGGCCTGGCCGGCGGCGTGCAGGTGCACGGCAGCAGCTGGGCCAATGACATCGTCGCCCGCGCCGCGGAGGCGCCGGCGTCGCCGGTCACCCGCCCGGAGGGTTTCGTCGGCGAGTTGCGCACCTACCAGGCCGAGGCGCTCGGCTGGCTGAGCTTCCTCGATGCGGCCGAGCTGGGCGGCTGCCTGGCGCTGGACATGGGCCTCGGCAAGACCCCCACGGTGCTCGCCCACCTGGCCCGCCGGCACGGCCAGGGCACCGTGCTGGTGGTGGCGCCCGCCGCCGTCGTCGGCAACTGGGCTGCGGAGGCCGCCCGCTTCGCACCTCTCCTGCGCGTGGTGGTGCACCACGGTGCCTCGCGGTCGGAAGACGACGAGCTGCTCGCCGAGATCGCGGGTGCCGATCTGGTGATCACCACCTATGCCACCGCCGTGCGCGACGTGGAGGCACTGGCGGCGGCGAAGTGGGACCGCATCGTGCTCGACGAAGCGCAGGCGATCAAGAACCCCACCAGCGACACCTCGCAGCAGCTGCGCCGCATCCCGGCGCGTACTCGCCTGGCCCTCACCGGCACGCCGATCGAGAACGGCCTGGGCGACCTGTGGGCCATCCTCGACTTCACCAACCCCGGTCTGGTGGGCTCGCGGCCGGCGTTCGTGGCTCAGATGTCGGGCGACGGCGAGGCAGCGCTCCGCGCGCTGAATGGCATCCTGCTGTTCCGCCGCACGAAGGCCGAGCCCGAGGTCGCCGCCGAACTGCCCGACAAGATCGACGAGCTCGACCACTGCACGATGACCAAGGAGCAGATCGGCCTGTACCAGGCCGTGCTCGACGCGCTGGTGGTCGATGTCGGCGACCCCGACGGCGAGGGCACCGAGGCCAAGCAGGGCGCGATCCTGGCGGCAATCACCGCGCTGAAGCAGATCTGCAACCACCCCGCCGCCTACCGCGACGACGGGCTGCCGCTCGCCGGCCGCAGCGGCAAGCTGGCCCGGCTGGAGGAGATCGTCGAGTCGGTGTTCTCCGCCGGCGAGCGAGTGCTGGTGTTCACCCACTTCGCCTCGTGGGGGCGGCGCCTGGCGCAGCACCTCACCGAGGTCACCGGCAAGCCCATCGCCTGCTACGACGGCAGCCTCGCCCGCGGTGTGCGCGACAAGCTGGTGGCCGACTTCCAGAGCGGCACGGGCGCCGGCGCGATGGTGCTGTCGTTGAAGGCCGGCGGTACCGGCCTGAACCTCACCTCTGCCAACCACGTCGTGCTCTACGACCGCTGGTGGAACCCGGCCGTGGAAGACCAGGCCCGCGACCGCGCGTGGCGCATCGGCCAGAGCCGCACGGTCATCTCCCACCGCCTGGTCTGCCCGGGCACGGTCGACGAACGGGTGGAGGAAGTGGTTGCCGGCAAGCGCCACATCGCCAACCTGGTGCTGCCCAAGTCCAGCTCGATCGCCGATCTCAACTCCGACCAACTCCGTCTCGCACTCGGGCTGCGGCCCGAGGAACTGCTCGCCGAGGAGCCCCGATGAACCGCCAGCAGACCCGGCCGCGCGACAACCAGCGCGACAACCAGCGCGGCGCCAACCAGCGTCGCCGCCAGCAGGGCAAGCGCCCGGCGCAGGTGGATGTGTGGCGCACGCCGGGCGAGCTGCCCGAGGTGGCGCCGATCGCCATCCCCCACGAGGTGGGCGCGCTACTGCGTTCGCTGGGCGATCCGCCGGTGGGCAACGGCGCGGCCGCTGCCGGCTACTTCAATGCCGTGTGCGAGCGCGCCGCAGCAGTCGCGTTCGCGCTGGCCGTCAGCGCCGACCTGCTGGCCGACGCCGACTGAAGCAGCTCTGCGGCCCCTGCAGCAGGGGCACCGTGGCAGGGCCTACGACTCGAGGCAGTAGAACTTGGCTGAGTCCAGGTCGGGCCACTCGGCCGCGCACTCGCGGAACGTGTCGATGGTGGGCTGGATGACCCCGATCAGTTCGGCGGGGGTGCTGTCGCAGAGCCCGACGTCGAGGATCGAGACGTCGGCCGCGGCGTCGTAGGCGTCGCGGTACTCGTCGAAGAAGATCGTCATCAGCACGCCCACTTCCTCGGGAGCGCCGCTCGGCTTCACCTCGAACAGGTCGGTGCTCAGGTCGAGCTTGCCGCCAGTGTTGACGCACGCGTCGGCGATCATCTCCGCCAGCACCGCCTCAGCGCCGCTGAGCGACGCCGAATCGTCGGCGGCCGTGGTGGAGGCAGCGGGCGCGGTCGTCGAGTCGTCCGAGCAGGCCCCGAAGAGAGATCCGGCAGCGACAACTGCCGCGAGCAAAGAGGTGGTGGATCGCATTCGGGCTCCGGGGGTGTCGACCGAGCGGTCGCTCGGCTCGGGCAACGTAACAGTTCGACCGACCTCAGTTGCACTTCGCGACCGAGTCGACGCAGCCCGGGCCGGCACCACGGCCGGTCAGCCGAGCGGGAGCGCGGCGACGAACTCGGCGATCAGGCGAGCGACGTCGGCGGCGTGGCTGTCCTCGTGCATCGAGTGCTCGCCGCCCTCCACCACCACCAGGTGCGCCGACGGCATCTTGCGTTCCAGGTACTGGCCGGAGGCGATGAACTCGGGCCGATCGAGGTCGCCTGCCAGCACCAACGTGGGCGTCGCCATCTCGGCCAGGTGGTCCATCACCACTGCGTCGTGCTGCAGGTTCAGTGTGGTGACGTGCGCCGGCACTCCGAAGCGGTGGGCGTTGCGCCGCGACCGCTCGTTCCATGCCTCGCGCTTGTCGGGGTCGCGGAAGCCGGGCCCGGTGTTGATCACCACCACGCCGCGGGCCACGCCGGGTCGGGTGGCCGCGTGCGCGAGTGCCAGGTAGCCGCCCAACGAATGGCCGACCAGCACGGGCCGCTCACCCAGTTCGGCGATCACCTCGTCGATGTCGACGAGCGCGCGGTCGCGGTTGTACTCGGCCGGGTCGTCGGGCACGGGCGAGCTGCCGTGGCCGAGCAGATCGATGGCCACCACCTGATGGCGGTCGCCCAGCAGGCGCATGCACTCGGCCCACGAGTCGGCCGACGCACCCAGGCCGTGCACGAACACGATCGGCGGCGACCCAGCGCCCGCCTTCACCACATGTAGTCGCATTCGCCGTACTCCTCACCGTGTGTCATCGCCGCCGCCGTCGCCGTTGCGAAGTTGTCGCCGCGCGTCGGCACTCCGCCCTGGCCGCCCAGCTTCGCGCAAGTTGGCGATCAGACCACCTACGACGTGGGCTGAACGCCAACATCGGGCCAGTCTGCTGCGCCGCGCGCAACGGCCGGGGCCCGGCTGGTGCTCGGGCCCCGGCCGTCGGCGCGGGGGAGGTTGTCGTTCGGCGGTGACCCACCACTGGGTCAGAGGGTGCTCTCGGCCGAGTAGTCGGAGATCATCGACATGCTGCCGGCGCTGCTGGCGGGCTCGATGAAGCTGGTGTCGGTGCTGGTGTAGCCGATGGAGGCGTCGTAGGCCGTGTAGCCCTCGGCGTTCACCGGGCCGTACCACGCGTCCCACGATTCCTGGTAGGCCTGGCTGGACAGGTCCTGGATCTGATCGGAGTAGTGGTAGTACTGGTTGGCCAGCTCGGGGTCGCCGTACAGCCACTCGTCGGTGGCGATCTGGTCCAGGGTGATGGACGAGCTCCAGAGTTCGTTGCTCACGCTCTGCCACTCGTACGTGCTGCTGTCGTTGGGGTCGTAGCTGAAATCGCTCATCGTGCTGTGCTCCTTGTGGTGGGTCCCCGTCGTGGTGGACATCACGACTGATGCACGCTCCCGCACCGGAGTTCCGCGATGGCGGAAGAATTCCTGGGCTGGTCGCGCGCTACGAAGCCCTCGCCCCGGCCGGGCCGGAGAAGACGACGGTCTCCTTCACGCGCTCGAAGCCGACGCCGAGGTAGAGATCGCCCGAGGCCGGGTTGTCGGGCTCGTAGCAGATCTTGATGCGCGTGGCGCCGGCCTCGGCGAGCAGGTCGACTCCGGTGGTGAGCACGTGGCGGGCGAGCCCTCGTCGCTGGTGGTCGTCTTCGGTGCGCATCGGCTCGACGAGACCGGTGGCGGTCTCCGGGTCGTGCCAGAACAGCCCGTACGAGGCCACGTTGTCGCGGCTGTCGTACACCACCAGGTCGAGGTCGGGGCGATACAGCGAGGTCTGCAGAAGGCGCGGCTCGGGGTCGGGGTGGTTGCGCGCCGCGCTGATCATGTGGTGCGGGCGCTGCATCGTGTCGCGGCGGGTGGACAACCGGTAGCCCTCGTGCAGCGGGCTGATCGCCGGTCGAGCATCGGCGGCCAGCCACGACTCGACCAACCCGTCGTCCGCGACCTCGAAGCCGTGGCCGGCCAGTACTCCCTGCAGCACGGTGTCGGCGCGATCGACCTCGAGACTGACGACCTCGAAGCCGTTCTCGCCGGCATGGGCAAGCCCACGGGCGACGACGCGAGCCACCATGTCGGGCGTCGCATCGGGCATGACGATCGGGTCGAGCGCCACCCGCTTGCCCCAGTCCGTGAGGATCACTGCTGCTTCCGGGCGGCCGAGCTGATCGAACCAGAAGAGCTGAGGGACAGCGTCGGTGGGGCGGGGGTTGCGCCACCACCACTGCAGGTCGGCGGCTTCGTACAGCCCTTTCGTGGGGTGAGCGCGGCGGACCCGTTGCAGCAGCTCCGTCGCATCCGCCAGGTAGCGGCGGCCGACGCGAGGCTCTTCGTGCAGTGACGGCATCCTCTCAACCTACGGCGACGGCATCACCCGAGCGGCCGGCCTGTGCGCGCGATCGAGACGCGACGATGCCCGGTGCGTGGGCACCGGGCATCGTCGAGGGAAGCGGGAGAGCGCGTGGCCGCCGGGGTGGCTCAGTACCCCTCGCTACCGGTGTCGTAGCTGGTCGTGTCGTACGAGGTGGTGTCCACCGGTGCGACGTACGTGCTGCTCGTGTCGTAGCTGGTGGTGTCGTAGCTGGTGGCTTCGTACGACGTGGTGTCGTAGCTGGTCGTGTCGTACGACGTGGTGTCGTAGCCGGCGGTGTCGTACGAGCTGCTCGTGTCGTAGCTGGTGTCGACCGTCTCGTAGGTGGTGGTCGTGGTGGTCTCGGCCGAGTCGGTCCACACCTGGCCGGAGGCGTCCCAGTTGGCGTCGGCCTCCGAATAGGCGGCGATCGACGCCTGGTTCAGCTCGTAGGCGGCCATGTCGTCGCCGGCGATGTAGGCGTCGACGCTGGCCTGGTAGAGCTCGTTGGCCACCGTGGAGTCGGCCTGATAGGCCTCCATGTAGTCGCCGCTCACCTCGGCCACCGCGCTCCAGTCGGTGGTGTCACCGCTGGTCGAACCGGTCTCCACGTAGGTGGCATCGGTCGGCAGGTAGCTGGCCGGGTCGTACACCGGCTCGGTGGCGGGTGCGTAGGTGGGCTCGGTGATGCTGACCTCGTAGGTGGAGGCGGCGGCGTCGTCATAGCTGCTGTCGTAGGTGTCGCTCATGTTGATCTCTCCTTTGTCGGTTCCCGCTGTGCGGGTGGTTGCACTGACTGATGCGAGCTCCGCAGCGGAAGTTCCGCGAGCGGAGAAGAAATCTCAGCGGCCGTTCGGACCGCTGTTCAGGCGCCCGTCTTGCGGGCGTCGAGGAAGTTCTTGACGGCACCGCCTGCCATCACGAGCGCGGCGAGGACACCCAGGTACATGCCCCACTCGACGCTGCCCTCGAAGACGCCACCGTTCGCGGTGTACGCCGCCTTCAGGTCGTCGATCACACCGCCGACGTGCACCACTTCGGCGATCATCAACGCGCCCAACACACCAGAGACGCCGAGCATGATCTCGTTGACGTTGGCGATCTTCTTCTTGCCCATCCGGGAGGACACGGCGATCGCCGCGCCGGCGACGGCCAGCGGGCCGAGGATGATCATGTCGGTGCCGCTCTCGGGCTCCTTGCCCTGGGCCCCGGCGGCACGAGCGTCGTCGAGGTCCCAGCCGCGGATCAGCCAGACTGCGTCACCATCCCATGCGTTTGCGGTCTCCTCGGCGACACCCTGGGTGGGGCTGGCAGCGCTGATCCAGGGCAGGAAGCTGCAGATGATGAACAGCAGGCCGCCGAGCACCACCAGCGCGAAGCCGTCGGCCTTCTTCAGGTCGGCGAGGAACGACTGCATGTTCCACGGGCCCGATGCCGCCGCGGCGGCCGGCCCGGGGGCGTAGCCACCGGCGTACCCGCCCGCTGCGCCCGGGTTGTAGGCCGGGGCACCGCCGCCGTATGCCGCCGGTGCGGTCTGGCCGTACGGGGCCTGGGTGGGCGCCGTCGCCGGCGGGTTGGGCGAGGCTGCCGACGGTGCGGGCGCCGTGCCCTGATCGGTGTGCTCGGTCCAGCGAGCGCCGTCCCAGTAGCGGAACGGAGCGCGGCCGCTGGGGTCGGGATACCAGCCGGCCGGAGGTGGCGAGACTGTGTTCATCGTGGACGTGTCCTCTCGTGGGTTGCTGTTGCAGTGCGAACGATCAGTACAGGATCGCAGATTTGGACGGCCTGTGGAACAAGCGCTGCTGCGCTCAGACTGCGCAGGGCAGGAAGTAGTTGTACAACGTCTCGGCGAACAGACCTTCGTCGGCCACCATCCAGACCTCCGCGAGGGCCTCGGCACGTTCACCGACACGGAACATCACCAGGCTGTCGGCGATGCACGCCTCGTCGGCGGAACCGCCGAGCACCTGCACCGTGGCCGGCACCAGCCGGGCCAGGAAGTCGTCGTCGGGCGCACAGCCGACGAACACGACGAACGCGCTGACGGTCTCCTCGAAGTTCAGCACGTCGCCGTTCGCCAGCCGTGCCGCCTGCCCGCCCTCGGCCCCGATCTGCGAGCTGATGCAGTCGAGTGTGGTGCTGGCGGCCCGCAGGCCGAACACTTGCGAGTAGGCGTTGTCGATCTCCTCGATGGTCACTGCTGCGTTGCCGGCTGTGCCGTCGGTTCCGGTGCCGTCGGTTCCGTTGCCGTTGGCCGGCGTCGACGCGGTGCTGCCGGGCGCGGCGACCGCGCTGTGGTCGTCGCGGTTCAGAAGGGCGAAGGCGCCGATGGCCAGGGCCACCACACCGCCGGCGACGACCAGTGCGAGGTTGCGCGTGGCGGGAGGCCGCGGAGCAGTCGCCAGGGGTGCGTACGCGGGTTGCGCCGGCGGGTACGCGGGGTGCCCGGCGCCGGCGTGCGGCCCCCACGGCTGCGGCGCCCACGGCTGCGGGGCCTCCGGTGTGGGCAGTTGGTTGGCGTCGATGCGTGACATGGCGTGATCTCCTCTTGAGCGGGCCGGCTGGTCGGGTGCCGTGCGTGCCCTACCGATGCAGCGCCGCCGCCGCGAGTTCCCTGCCTCTGAAGATTTCGTCGACGTCGTCACCGTGCGCGGTCCCGGGGGTCCTTCCCAGGTCACTAACGTGTCTCCGAAGCGGAGTTCGTGTGATGGGAGGACGAATGGTGACGAGGCTGAGTTCGGCGACCCTGGGCCTTTGCGGCCAGGACCGTCGCCGCGGGCTCATGGTCGCGCAGGCCACGTTGGCTGCCACGTTGGCACTCGGCCTCTTCCATGCGACCGCGTCGGCAGCGGACGAGTGCGTCGAGAGGCGAGTGGCGAATGGCGAGTCGGAGGCACTCGCCAAGATCGCGTGCGCGAGAACCAGTACCACCACGCCCAAGCCCGGCCTGCCCGGTGCATCCACCGACGAGGGTACGTCCACCGGTGTGGTGGCGGCCGTGGGCATTGGCGGGCTGGCGATCGGTGCGGCCGCCATGGCCGCGCTGCGCCGCCGCCCGGCCGGTGCCGGCGCCACCGGCGCAGGCGCCACTGGTGCAGCCGGTGCGGGCATGCCGCCGGCCGGTTCCTTCGCGACACCCGCTCCGTCGGCCCCGATGGGGATGCCCGCGCCCGGCATGGCGGTAGGCATGGCTGCGCCCGGAACGGCGGATCGCAGCCCCGCGCTGGTGACCGCCCTGGTGGAGCTGTCGGACCGCGTGTCCAGCCAGGCGCTGCGGGCCGAGATCTTCGCCGCGCTGGAGCGGGCGGGAGTGCGTGCACTGGAGCCCGCCACCGGCGACGTGTTCGACGCCAACCGCATGCGCGGTGTGGGCAGCTCGCCCGCACCCGACCCCACGTGGGCCGGACGCGTCGCCAACACCGAGCGGGTCGGCTTCCTCGATGGCGGCACCCTGTTGCGCCTTCCAGAGGTCGTCGTCTACACGAACGGCGGCTGAGCCTCCGATGGCAGCACCCCCGCCGCCGATGTCGGCCCGCATCCGCCAGCTGTGCGACGACGCGCTCGCGCACCTGGTGCCGGGCCCCGGCCGGGTGATGGTCGAGCAGATCCGCGCCAAGCTGGCTGTGCCGCTGACCGTCACGGTCGCCGGTGGCGTCAGCTCCGGCAAGAGCACGCTGGTCAACGCGCTGCTGGGCCAGCGCATCGCGGCGGTCGATGCCGGTGAGTGCACGCGGGTGGTCACCGAGTTCCGCTACGGCGCGCAGGAGAGGGCCGAGGTGGTGGGCACCGACGGCCGCATCGACGTGCTGCCGCTGGCCCGCGGCCGCATGCCCGAGCAGCTGGGCCGCCCCACCGAAGAGATCTCCACCGTGGTCGTCTACCTCTCGAACGCGCTGCTCGCCCACATGGCAGTGGTCGACACGCCAGGCCTGAACACCGTCACCGAGGTGAACGAGGAGACCACCGCCAACTTCCTGGGCATCACCGGCCGCGAGGGCGAGCAGACCGCCAGCGCCGTCAGCCGCGCCGACGCTCTGCTGTTCCTGCTGCCGCTGCTGCGCCAGTCGGACGCCGAAGCGTTGCGCGGGTTCTCCAAGTTGTTCGGCGGTTCGTCGCTGTCGGCCGCCTCGGCGCTGGCGGTGCTCAGCAAGGTCGACCGCCTGTCGAAAGGTGGCGATCCGTTGGCCGCCGCTGCGCCCATCGCCGGCCGCGTGGCCGCCGAGCTGCGCGGTGTCGTCAGTGGCGTGCTGCCCGTCATCGGATTGCTGGCCGAAACCGCCCAGGCGGCAGTGTTCACCGAGGCCGATGCGCGGGCGCTGGCGGCGGTGGCCGCGATCGACGACCCGCTGGATCGCGAGGACATGCTGCTGACCTCCGACGACTTCCTGAACTTCCAGCCCCTGGATCTCGAGCACGCGCAGCGCGTGCGCCTGCTCTCGATGCTGGACCTCTATGGGTTGAAGGTGGCCGTGCAGGCTGCCGACGCCGGTGCGCGCACGGCCTCCGCCTACCTCAAGGTGTTCGACGAGGCCAGTGGCTTTGCCGCCCTGCGTTCGGCCGTCGTCCAGCGCTTCGCCGGGCAGTCGGAGGTGTTCAAGGCGCATGCCGCGATGAGCGACCTGCGCCGCGCCTCGTACCTGCGCACCGACCCCGACAACCTGCGTGCCCTGCGTGCCCTGCGCTCGCCGCTGGAGAAGCTGGAGCTCGACCCCTCGCTGCACCGCCTGCGGCTGCTGGAGGTCGCACAGGCGGTGGCCGCCGGCGAGCTGAAGCTGCCCGAGGTGCTGCTGGCCGACGTGGTGGCCCTCACCGAGACGGCCGACCCGCACAGCGTGGTGGGTGCGACGGCTGGGCGCAGCCGCGAGACCGCAACGGCCGGGGCGATGCGTTGGTCGTCGTGGGAGAACGATCCGCGGCGCAGCCCGCTGGAGAGCCGCCTGGCGCGAGCGATGAAGGGTGCGTTCGAGATGATGTGGGCCGAGTTCGACGGGATGGCATCGTGACCGACCGCTTCGACGACAACGACGACAACGACGACGACGACGGCATCGATGTGGCCGACGACGACACCGCTGGTGCGGACGCTGACGCGGACGCGGACGCTGGTGCTGCCGCCGCCGGCGAGGGCGAGGGCGAGGGCGAACCGGCGGCGGGCACGCCGCGCCGCGCCACGCGCGACCCGCTGGCCGTGCAGGTGCTGCGGCTGGGCAACCGTGTGCACGCTTCGCTGGGCAAGTGGGGGCGAGACGACCTGGGTTCGCGCATCACCGCCGAGGCCGACCAGTGGAACCGGCAGCAGCTGGTGGTGGTGGCGTGTGGCGACATCAAGCGCGGCAAGAGCTCGCTGCTGAACGCCATCCTCGACCGCGGCAGCCTGCTGCCGGTCGACGCCGACGTGGCCACCAGCGTGCACCTGGTGATGCGCTACGGGCCCGACTTCGGCATCGTGGTGACGCGCATCGGCCCCGACGGCGAGCCCGCCCAGGAGCACGCAGGCATCGACGACCTCATCGATGTGGCGTCCATGCGCGGCGACCCGGCGCGGCGCGAAGGCGTGACGTCGGTGGAGATCGTCATCGACCACCCGGTGCTGGAGCGCGGCATCGTCCTGATCGACACGCCCGGTGTGGGCGGCATGGGCCGCGGTCACCGCGACCTCGCGCTGGCCGCGCTGGGCCAGGCCGACGCGCTGCTGTTCACCGTCTCGGCCGAAGAGCCGGTGGCGCGCACCGAGCTGGAGTTCCTGGTGGAGGCCAGCGAGCGCACCGAGCAGGTCGTGCTGGTGGTCACCAAGAGCGACAGCAACTCCGAGGCCGTCAACGGCGCGATGATCACCGAGCTGCGCAGCAAGCTGCGCACGTTCACCGACACCATGCGCCAGCGGGCCCTGGAGGGCGGTGTCGACTCCGACGTGCCGGTGCGCCTGGAGCACCTCCACGACGCGCCTGTCGTGCTGACCAGCAGCTTCCTCGCCGACCAGGCGCGTGTGCGCCGCGAGGCCGGCCGGGAAGAGCAGGCCCAGCGCCTGCTGGAGCGCAGCGGCATCGAAGAGCTGCGCCTGCTGTTGCAGCGCAGCGCCGACAACCGCGAGCTGATCCGCGTGGCCAACCTGTTGGCGCTGGTACGCGTGCTGCTGGCCGACGTGGAGCGCGAGGTCGACGCCCGCCTGCGTGCGGCCAACGGCGACGGCAAGGTGGCCGAAGAGCTGGCCCAGCGACAGCTGCAGCTGGAGGAGTTCGGCTCGAAGCAGGCGCGTTGGCGTACCACCTTGGGCAACAGCATCATCCGCCTGCAGACCAGCTCGTCGCGCATGGTGACCCGCGAACTGAACCGGGTGAAAGAGCACTACCGCGACGTGATCGACGCCACGGAAGACGGTACGACGTTGGTGGCCTCGCTGCCCGGCGAGCTGGAGCAGTCGCTGCACGGTGCGTGGAACGAGCTGGTGAAAGCGATCAACGACGACTTCGGCAGCAAGTTGGGCGAGCTGCTGGCCGAGTTCGGCACCGACGGCATGGACGCCGTGCTCGGCGAGTTCGAGATGCCCGAAGGCCTGCGCGAGCTGTCGGCCTCGCGTGCATCCAACACGGGTGGCTCGTCGCTGTTGGACGACGGCCTGCCGATGGCGATGCAAACGTTCACGTTCGCCAACATCGCCAATGCCGCCGCCGGGGCGCTCGGGATGGCCACCGGCGGGCTCGGCCTGATCGCCTACGGCGTGGGAGCGGCGATTGCCTACCCCATCGGCAAGCTGCGCCGCAACGCGCGCGAGAAGCACAAGATCAAAGGCGAGCTGCAGCGGTACGTCGCCGATCTGCTGTTCGGGCAGGAGGGCGTGTCGCGCGAGTTCTCCACCGAGCTCTCGCTGCGCATCCTCGACCTGCGTGAAGAGGTCGAGCGCTTCGTCGAGCAACAGCTGATGGACCGCCGCAAGCAGCTGGAACGCGAGCACCGCGAGCTGCAGCAGCTGCTGCGGGCGGAGGCCGGCAAGCGCAACGAGGCACAGGCGGCGGCGAAGGTTCGGCTGGCCGAGATCGGCAAGTTGCGCGCCGAGGTCGAGCCGCTGCAGAAGGCCGTCACCCAACGCCTGACGCACTCGGCGGATGCCCGCTGAGAATTCTTTCCGGCCGGTGGAACTTCTGGCGCCCACTCTGCATCGGTCGAGTCACAGCAACCCAGCTACTACAGGAGGAACCCACAATGAGCGATTGCAGCACCCCGGAAACCTACGACGACGGCACCGATAGCAGCTACGACAGCTACGACGCCTCGACCACGAGCATGTCGGTGGATACCGACCAGGACGGCATTGCCGAGACCACGATGATCGACTTCAACGGCGACGGCGTGGCCGATGCCTTCGACGTCATCGACCCCAACACCGGGGCCGAGATGATCAGCTTCGACAGCGACGGCGACGGCCTCGTCGACACGATCGTCGTCGACAACGACGGCGACATGGTGTTCGACGAGGCCTACAGCGACACCGACGGTGACGGCCAGCTCGACACCTCGCTCGACCCCAACACCGGCGAGCCCATCGATGGCCCGTTCACCCAGTACGACGACCCGAGCCTCGACCCCACCAGCGAGGAGGGCACCGAGGAAGGCAGCGAGGCCGACGACTCGGTGCACGGCGAGCCGATGGCAGAGATCCCGTACCACCAGGCGCAGGTCGGCCCCAACGACTGCCTGCCCACGTCGGTGGCGATGGTGCTGACCGAGATCACCGGCACCGAGGTGCCCCAGGGCGACGTGGTCGACCTGGCCAACGAGCTCGGCCTGCTGGGCGAGAACGGCATGACGCTGGAAGGCGGCCTGGCCCTGTTCGAGCACTACGGCGTGGAGGCCGAGGTGCAGACCGGCAGCGTCGACGACCTGCGCACCATGCTCGACTCGGGCACGGAGGTCGTGATCGGCCTCGACTCCGACGACCTGTACGGCACCGGCGACGAGCCCTTCGCCGACGATCTGGTGGCCGGCCACGCAGTGGTCATCACCGGCATCGACGACGAGGCCGGCCTGGTCTACATCAACGACCCGGGGTTCCCCGACGGCGCTGGCGTGGCCATTCCGATCGAGCAGTTCGAAGATGCGTGGGCCGACGCCGGCAACGGGATGATCGTGGCCACCGACAGCGGTGACGACGTGACCGAGGCCGGCGAGGCCGGCAGCGCCGGCAACGTCGGTGGCACCGGCAGCGAGGACGAGGGCGTCCTCGACTCGATCGCCAAGTTCGTGCTGCTGCCCTTCGACCTCGTCCTCCGCTGACGCACCTGCCGGGCAGCCTGCGGCGTTCGGCCTTCCCACCCGCAAGGGCTAGGGGGAGACCACGCCGTAGAGCTGCCCGAAGGCCGTACCCACGCAGATCAGCCCACCCGACACCACCGGCACCGAGCGGTTGCCGTCGCCGGTGGGCACGGAGAAGCGTGAGGTGCGGCTGGCCAGATCGATGGCCACCAGCGATCCTCCGGTTTCCACCACAGCCACCGTCGGCGAGGCCGAGGGCACCAGCACCACACCTGCTGCCCCGCCTCCGCCGACGGTGGTTTCGGCGATCATCTGGCCGGTGTCGGCGCGGTGCACCCGCAGCCAGCCCTGCTCGTCGACGACGGCGAAGAGGGCGCCGGCGCAGGCCACGGGCGTGACCGGGGCGCCGGCACAGCGCACGCCGTAGACGGCACCACCGTCGGCCAGGCGCAGCGCGTGCACCACGCCGTCGCGGCTGGGTACCAGCACCCGGTCGGCGGTGACGCCGGCGGCGAGCAGCACCTGCCCGCCGGTGCGGTAGCCCCAGCGCGGCCGGCCGGTGACGATGTCGACGGCGAACACCTGGCCGACGGTGGTGGCGACGATGACGTCGTTGCCCTGAACCACCAGCCCGGCACGCACGGCCGCACCCACGGGAAGCTTCCAGCGAGCGGCACCGGTGGCGAGATCGAACGCCAGCACGTGGCCGCCGTCGCTGCCGACGATGACGGTCTGCACCGCGACCACCGGGTTGCACACCACCGGCGAGCCGGCGGCCGCCCGCCAGCGCACCGCACCGGTGGCGCGATCGAGCAGGAACACGTCGCCGCCGGACGTGCCGACCACCACGGATTCGGAGGTCAGCGCTGGGGCGCACCAGCTCGGTGAGCCCAGTGGTTGCTGCCACCGCTGCTGGCCGCTGCGCGGGTCGATGCAGCGGGCGATGCCGCTGACGCCGGCCAGCACCACCGCGTCGATGTCGGCCGCCAGCTGGCCGGGGGCTTCGTTCAGCGCCACCCGCCAGGCGATGGTGACCGGGGCGGGCTGTGCGGGCTGTGCGGGCTGTGCGGATGGGGCGGATGGGGAGGATGGGGAGGCCTGAGCCGGCGGGGCAGCCTGGGCCGGCACCTGGCCCGAGGGCCACTGCGGCGGCGCGGCCTGGGCGGGCGGCGCGCTGTAGGCCGGCGGTGCCGTGTAAGCGTGGGGCGCGTTGTACGCCGGCGGCGCGTTGTAGGCCGGCGGCGTGGCCGGCGACGGCGGCGGCGTGTATGCGCCGGGCCGCGGGTAGGGCTTGGGCGCATCGCCCGCGACAGGCGCGGCCGGCGTGACGACCGGGAGCGAGCCGGTGATCGGCGGCACGCTGGGCGGCGGTGCCGAGGCCCAGGGCTCGGCCGCGGGTTGCGCGGCGGCCGGTTGCGCTGGTGCTGGTTGCGCCGCGGGCGGGGCTGCGTGTGCCGACTGAGGCATCGGGTACCCGCCGGCGGGCACGGTGGGAGGAGGCGCGCTGGCCCACGGCTCGGCGCCTCCCGGGTTGGCGGCAGCGCCGGTGACGGCCAGCCGGTCGGTGGACTGCGGCACCGGCAGGTTCTCCAGCCAGTTGTCACCGATCGGGCCCGGCTGCCCCGTTTCGCCGCCCGCGCCACCGTCGGGACCCGTGTCCGCCCCGGTGTCCTTGCCGTCTCCCTTGCCGTCCCCCTTGCCGTCTCCCTTGCCGTCTTGCTTCGGGGTCGGCTTCGGGGCCAGGAAACGCAGCGCGGCCAGGCGCCCGGCGCCCAGTGCCACCACGCCCTTGGGTTCGTCGCGGGTGATCACCCGCGCCCCGAAGCGCTCGGTGGCCATCTGCGCCACCAGCGGCACGCGCGACGAACCGCCCACCAGGAACAGCGCGGCCAGGTCGTCGACCTTCAGCCCGGCCTCGCTGATGGTGTCGTCCATCAGGTCCATGGTGCGCTCGACGTCGTCGATGATCATCGCCTCGAACTGGCTGCGGTTGATCACGATGTCGCGGTCGGCCACGGGAACGAACACTTGGGTGGAGGTGTAGGAGCTGAGCGCTTCCTTCGCCCGCCGGGCCTGCACCAGCAGATCAAGGGCCGCCCGCTTCCACTTGCGGTCCTCGCTGGTCATCAGCTGTTCCCAGAGGTCGGCGTCGGTCTCGGCCAGACAGCTGCCGAAGTAGCGGAACAGGCGGTGGTCGAAGTCTTCGCCGCCGATGTTCTCGTCGCCTCCGGGCACGCCGATCACCTCGAAGCCGCGCTCGGTGCGCTGCAGCAGGGCCGTGTCGAACGTGCCGCCGCCCAGGTCGTACACGCCCACCTTGGCGCCGATCTCCACGTGCTCGGAGGCGTAGTGGATGGCTGCGGCCACGGGCTCGTCGACCAGCTGCACCTGCTGCAGGCCGGCACGGGTGGCGGCTTCGGCCAGTGCCGCGCGGCGCACGCCGGCCCAGCGCACCGGGTGGGTGATGATGCAGCCCTCGGGGTCGCTGCCGGTACGCAGCCGGCCTTCGGCGACGATCATGCGGATCACGGCCGCGGCGGCATCGCGCGGGTCGATCGGGTCGCCGCCCAGCAGCAGCGGCGCGTTCGTGCCCAGCGCCCGTTTCGGGGTGCGTTCCAGGCGATCCGGGTGCACGCCGGCCAGGTTCTCGGCGGCAGCGCCCACCACCAGTTCGCCCTCTGGCGTGCGCAGCACCATCGACGGGATCCAGCGGTTGCCCTCGATCTCCAGCGGTGAGACGGTGGGCGCTGCGAGGGGTGAGATGCTGCGGCCGGTGGCGGGGTCGGGCGCGAGGCGGCGGGGGTCGAGTTCTCCGATCGCCCCGGCGGAGCGGGATGTGCCGAAGTCGATGCCGATGGCCCAGCTCACCCGTCCTCCTCCTCGTTCGCCCGTGGGCCGCGAGGGAGTAGCTTAGGCCTTCATGGCACTGGACGCCGGAACGAAGAGCCGGGTCGACGGTGAGGTCGCTGCCGCCCGTGCGCGCAACGATTTCCCCGCCATCGACAACGCCCTGGCCGACGTGGTCGACGCCGCGGCGGCAGGCGATCGCGACGCGCTCGACTTCCTGCTGCAGCAGATCGACCGCCACCGTCTGGCCCTCGCCGCAGTGCGCAAGATGCTGATCGACGAAGGTGATGTGGAAGACGCGATGCAGAACACGCTGATGGCCGTGTCGCGCGCCATCGCCACGTTCGAACGCCGCTCGCGGTTCACCACCTGGCTGTACCGGGTGGCCGAGCGCGAAGCCCTGCAGGTGCTGCGCAAGAACAAGCGGGTCACCCGTCCCGAGGGTGACGATCTCAGTGCGCTCACCGAGCAGGTGCGGCACATGAGCTCCATCGTCGCCAGCCGGGCGATGATCCGCCAGGCGCTCGACGAGCTGGCACCGAAGTTCCGCGAGCCGGTGATGATGTGCGACGTCGACGGGCTGGACTACGCCGCGATCGCCGAGGCGTTGGGCATTCCGCTGAACACGGTGCGCACCCGCATCAGCCGCGGCCGGCAGTACATCGCCGATCGGGTGCAAGAGCAGTTCCGCAGCGGTGGTTCACTCGCATGACGCGGCTGTAGGCGTCGGCCGGGCAGGACGGGCAGCACGATGAACGAACCCAACTCGGGTGAGCCAGCAGCGCCGGCAGGCGTCGGCCAGCCACTGTCACTCGGCCAGCCATTGTCACTCGGCCAGCCATTGTCGCCGGGTGAGCCGCGCTCGTTCAGCGGTGGCCGCTACGTGGTGCAGCGGCGGCTGGGCGCGGGCAACTTCGCCACCGTGTACCTCGCCCACGACGAGCGGTTGGACGTGCTGGTGGCCGTCAAGCTGCTGAGCGACCGCTGGTCGTGGGAGCCGGAGGTGCGCGGCCGTTTCGTGCAGGAGGCGCGGCTGCTGCGCTCGCTGAACGACCCGCTGGTGGTGCAGATCCGCGACATCGCGGAGACCGACGACGGGCGCCCCTACCTGGTGATGGACTTCGCCACCGAGGGCACGCTCGAGCAGCGCTCGTTGGAACTGGTGCAGCGCGGCGTGCGCCCCTCACCCGCCGACGTGCTGGCCGCGGCCCGGGCGCTGGCGGCAGCGATGAGTGTGCTGCACGACCGCCGCATCGCCCACCGCGACATCAAGCCCAGCAACCTGCTGATCACGCGCGGCGGGCCGGGTGCGGCAGTGGCCGGGCCGGCGACGGCCATCATCCGGCCGGGCGAACGGCTGATGCTGGGCGACCTCGGGTTGGCCAAGGATCTGGCCTACGACTCGGGTATCACGGTGGGCGTCGGCACCGCCGGGTACATGGCGCCCGAGCAGTCGCTGCCCGGCGCCAAGATCGACACCCGCACCGACAGCTACGCGGC
>JAUSLQ010000125.1 GCA_030645675.1 Actinomycetota bacterium
TGGCGCCGGCAGGGAAGGCCGTGACGAACCCGAAGTCCCATGGTGCGGTGACGGTGACGTTCATCGCCACGGCGGAGATCTGCGGGACGGAGCTGCCGGTGGTGAACTCGTAGGTGCTGCCTGCCCACGGGGCCAGGGTGCGCGTGGTGCGGGTGTCGAGCATGCGCAACGGCGAGCTGGGCAGGAACAGCCCGGAGGTGGAGACCGGGTCGCCGGCACCGGTGAACCAGCCGACCACGTCGACCAGCAAGTGCCCGCCGCGCTGCGAGTACACGCTGATGGAGCGATCGGTGCCGTTCAGCGGCACGATGGCCTGGCCCGAGCGGGTTTGACCGGCCTTGTCCAGGTTCAGCGTGCTGGTGCCGGGGCGCACGCTGCCCACGGTGTACGCGGTCCAGAACCCGGGCTGGGCCTGCACGGCGGTGACTCCGACCACCACGGCCGACGCATCGGCGGGCACGCCGGCTGCTGCCAGGTCGACGGGGATGGCCTGGTTCGCACCGAGGCCGTAGCCGCGATCGCGGGTGTCGAACACGCGCTGGGCACCGGTGTTGAGGGTGACCAGCCGCCCGCTGGAGACTGCGTCGGTGACGGGCACGTACACCCCCACCAGGTCGACCGCGATGTACGAGATGGTGCTGCGGGTGAGATCGATCGAGCCGCCGTTGCCGATCTTCACATGCGCCATGTTGGCGATGACACGCCCGGCGGCATCGGCGTTGACGTTCGAGCTGGTGGGCGGCGCGGTACCCGTCGGGTACACCGACACGAACCCCGGCCCGGCGGAACCGATCATCGTGATGTTCAGCACCGCGGCGGTGGCGTTGGCCGGCACACCCGCACGGTGGGTGATGTCGATGCGCAGCGTGCTGGCGTTGATGGGGGTGAACCCACCGTAGGCGGCCTCCGTGGGCCGTGTGTCGGCAAGACGCATGGGAGTGATCGGCACGTACTGTGACGCGCCCACGGGGGGCGGGTCGGCGGCCAACACGGGCGCTGGGTTACCAGTGACCACAGGAAACATCAGCAGCACCATGGTGAACAGCAGAACTCTGCCCGGTCGCGCGTTCATAGCGTGCTTTCCCTGGCCCGTCACGAAGCGCAGTGTAGGCACCATCCGGGGTGACGTCGAGTGATCAGAAGTAGATGATCGACTCGGCCTTGGCTTCGGCGGCGTCGAGGTCGTCGGTGTACGCGCCGGTGCTGAGGTACTTCCAACCGCCGTCGCACACGATGAACACGATGACTCCTTCGTCGATCTCGCCGGCCACCTTCGCCGCGCCGGCCAAGGCCGCACCCGACGAGATGCCGGCGAACACGCCGCACTCGCTGACGAGCCGGCGGGTCCACTCCAAGCTCTCGCGGGGGCGCACCACCCGCTTGCGGTCCAGCAGGTCGAAGCCGTGCCACCGGTCGAACAAGGGCGGGATGTAGCCCTCGTCGAGGTTGCGCAGGCCCTCCACCTTCTCGCCCAGCGGGGGCTCGATGGCGATCACCTTGACGTCGGGGTTGCGTTCCTTCAGGAACCGGCCGGTGCCCATCAGCGTGCCGCTGGTGCCCAACCCGGCCACGAAATGGGTGATCTCGGGGCAGTCGCGCCAGATCTCGGGGCCGGTGCCCTCGTAGTGCGCCAGCGGGTTGTTGTCGTTGCCGTACTGGTAGAGGAAGCAGAACTCGGGGTGCTCGGCAGCCATCGCCTGCGCCCGCTTCACCGCCCCGTTGCTGCCTTCCTCGCCGGGGGTGAGGATCAGTTCGGCGCCGTAGACCTCCAGCATCTGGCGACGTTCGATCGACACGCTGGTGGGCATCAGGATCTTGATCGGGTGGCCCTTCATGCGGGCGATGGCGGCCAGCGCGATGCCCGTGTTGCCCGACGACGGCTCGAGCATGGTCTGCCCGGGGAGGAGCAGGCCTTCCTTCTCCGCGTGCTCGATCATCTGCTTGGCGATGCGGTCCTTCACCGAGCCGAACGGGTTCTGGCTCTCCAGCTTGGCGACGATGCGCACGTTCGGGTTGGGCGACAACCGGCTGACATCGACCATCGGCGTGTTGCCGATGAGATCCAGCACGTTCTCGTTGATCATCACGCTCGACCTCCTCGATGTCCGTTGGGAACCAGCCGGACATTGGTGCAGGCGACCGGCGGCGACCGGTGCAACCCGGCCTCCTGGCCGAGTATTCCGATCATCTCGGTCAACATTCTACCCTTCGCCCGCCTCCCCCGCCACGCCGTTCCAAGCCCGGCGGGCTCGATGGCCATGGTGTCTGGCGACGGGTGTCACGCGACGGTGAGGGGGATCTCGGTGATGGTCTCGCCGACGATGCGGAAGCAACGCGACTCGGGGGCCTCACGCTTCAAGGTGACGATCACGTACGCCCACAGCGGGTCGGGTGCCTGCGCGACATCGGTGGGGCTGGGAAACGCCTCGCTGTGCGTGTGGCTGTGGAACACACCCAGGACCTCCAGGCCGTCGTCCTCCGCGGCGCGTTCGGCACGCAGCAGTTCGCGCCCGGGGATGGCGTACACCCGCGCGGACCGGGCCTCGTTGGTGCACGCCACGAACCGGTGCACGGCGCCCCCCAGGCCCACCATCAGCCCGCACGCTTCCAGCGGGTAGGCGTCGATCGCGCAGGCTGTCATCTCGGCGTAGGCCTGCGCAGGGAACGTCAGGTCGGTGGGACCGGCAATCTCGGACATCGCCCGGGAAGGGTACCGCTACCCTGGTGCATCCCATGGCGCCCCACCGTGATCGCACCAACCCAGCCGGCCGCAAGCTGATCGCCAGCAACCGCCGCGCGCACCGCGACTACGACATCCTCGAATCGTTCGAGACGGGCATCGTGCTCAGCGGTAGCGAGGTGAAGGCGCTGCGCGAGGGGCACGCCCAGGTGGCCGACGCCTTCGCACGCATCATCAACGGCCAGGTGTGGCTCGACGGTGTGCACATCCCGCCGTACCAGTTCGCTCACGGCGTGGGCGCCCACGACCCCGACCGAGCGCGCAAGCTGCTGATGCACCGCCGAGAGATCGAGAAGCTGGCCCACGAGGTGGCGGTCGAGCACCTGGCGCTGATCCCGCTGTCGCTGTACTTCAAGGAAGGCCGCGTGAAGGTGGAACTGGGCGTGGGCCGCGGCCGCAAGAAGGCCGACAAGCGCCAAGCGCTGGCCGAGCGCGACGTGAAGATGGAGATGGCCAAGGCGATGGGTCGCCAGGCGAAGGGCCGCGAAGTGGGCGGCCGCGGCTGATGGCCCGCGTGCTGCTGCCCGTGCCCGATCGCGACTTCGACGTCACCGATCGCCACGCGTTCGTGGTGGAAGATGGCAACTACGTGCCCGCCCGCTGGCCGGGCGACGCGTACCTGTTCGCCCGCACGTTCATCGAGAGGTTGCAATGAGCACTCACGCACTGGTGCGCCGCCCCAGCCCACGGCTGGCAGAGGGGCTCGTCACCCACATCGACCGCACCCCGGTGGATGTCGATCTGGCGATGCGGCAGTGGGCAGGCTACGTCGAGGCGTTGCGGGCCAACGGCTGGTCGGTCACCGAGGTTGCTCCCGCACCCGACTGCCCCGACTCCGCGTTCGTGGAAGACACCATGGTCGTGTTCCACGACGTCGCTGTGCTGGCCCGCCCGGGGGCCGACCAACGTAAGCCCGAGGTCGCCGGCGGAGCAGAGGCGGTGCGTGCGTTCGGCTACCGCGTGGTGGAGATCGAGGCACCCGGCACGCTCGACGGTGGCGACGTGTTGAAGGTGGGCAGCACCGTCTACGTGGGCCACGGCGGGCGCACCAACCTGGCCGGCATCGCCCAGCTGACCGCCGCGCTGCAGCCGGCCGGCGCCACAGTCGTCACCGTGCCCATCACGTCGGTGCTGCACCTGAAGTCGGCCGTCACCGCGCTGCCCGACGGCACCGTCATCGGGTGGGAGCCCGTCGTCGACGACACCTCGCTGTTCCCCAGGTTCCTCGCCATGCCGGAGGAATCGGGGGCGCACGTGGTGCTGCTGGGCGACGACAAGGTGCTGATGTCGGCCGACTGCCCGCGCAGTGCGGCGCTGCTGAAGTCCGCCGGCCTGCAGCCGGTGATCGTCGACATCAGCGAATTCGTGAAGCTGGAAGGTTGCGTCACCTGCCTCAGCGTGCGGCTGCGCGAAGCTCCCACGCCATGAGCGACTTCACGACGATCCCCTGGGATCCGGAGACGAACTGGTGGGAGCTGATCGTCCAGCGCGCGGAGGCCACCCCGCACCGGCGGATGCTGGTCGACGATCGCGGCCGCGAGCTGACGGTCGGCCAGTACCGGCTGGCGGCAGAGCAGTGTGCCGCAGCCCTGTACCAGCAGGGCGTGCGGCCGGGCGACACGGTCAGCTGGCAGCTGCCCACCTGCCTGGAAGCGGCCGTGCTGATGGCTGCGCTGGGCCGCCTGGGCGTGCGTCAGAACCCGATCATCACCATCTTGCGGCGCGCTGAGATCAGTGTCATCCTCGGCCAGCTGCGCAGCCAGTGGATCATCACCCCCGGCACGTGGCGGGGCTTCGACTACTCCACGCTCGCGGCCGAATCGCTGGGCGACACCGGCTGCCGCATCATCGAGCTGCCGTTGGAGGGCGCGGTGTCGTTGGAGGGCGCGGTGTCGTTGAAGGGCGCGGTGCCGGGCCGGCTCGCGCTGCCCACCGCCGACCCGGCCGTGCTTCCCGCCTACGAGCACACCTCCGACACCCGCTGGTACTTCTACACTTCGGGCACCACCGCCCAGCCGAAGGGCATCCGCCACACCGACTCGTCGGCGCTGGCGATCGCCAACGTGGTGGTGGATGCGTGGGGCATCACTCCCGACGACGTCTTCCCAGTAGCCATACCGCTCACCCACGTGGCCGGCGTGATGCTGCTGGCAGGCCAGCTGCGCACCGGTTTCGTGTTCGGCCTGCTCGACGCGTTCGACCCGGTGGAGGCCCCGCTGGCGATGTCACGCATGGGCGCCACCCTGCTGGGGTCGGCGGTGCCGTTCTTCCTCGCCTACCTCGCCGCGCAGCGACGCCAGGCCGAGCCGCTGTTCCCCGACCTGCGCGTGTGCATCGCCGGTGGCGCCCCGCTGCCACCCGAGCTGCACCAGCAGGTGCGCGCCGAGCTGGGCGGGCGCGGCATCATCAACGCGTGGGGCCTCACCGAGTGCCCCTCCTCGGTGTCGGTGTCCAGCGACGACCCCGAGCACGCGTTCCTGGGCTCTGTGGGCAGGCCCGGTCGCAACGTCGACCTGCGGGTTGTCGGCGAGGGCGAGCAGGTACTTGTCGACGGCGAGGAAGGCGAGCTGCGGTTGAAGGCGCCCCAGCTGTTCCAGGGCTACGTCGACGCCTCGCTCGACGCTGCCGCGTTCGACACGCACGGGTATCTGCGCACCGGCGACCTCGGCCGCCGCGACGCCGACGGGTTCATCCACGTCACCGGGCGCATCAAGGACATCATCATCCGCAATGCCGAGAACATCTCCGCAGTGGAGGTGGAGAACGTGCTGCACCAGCACCCGGCGATCCACGATGTCGCCGTCATCGGCCTTCCCGACCAACGCACCGGCGAGCGGGCGTGTGCAGTGATCGTGGTGGCGCCCGGCGCCCAGCCACCGACACTGGCCGACCTGGGCGAGCACTGCCGGGCCCAGGGCCTGGCCCGCCAGAAGACCCCCGAACAGATCGAGCTCGTCGACGCGTTGCCGCGCAACTCGATGGGCAAGATCCTGAAGCACGAGCTCCGCGCCCGCCTCCTGTCGACCTGATGACCCTCGCCAGGCCCATCCGAGTGCCACACCCCCATCCGAGTGCATTGCGGGAGTCAGGCGAGAGCGGCCGACCAGGCGGCCCCGTAGGCCACAGCCAGGCTGGCGACCGTCTCGTGCGCGTTGAGGCCGCTGGGGTTGGGCAGCACCCACAACTCGGCCGTACCCAGCGTCTCGGGCTGGCGGCCGGCCACCGCCGCGGGGCGCTGGAACGCCTGGCGGTAGGCGGTGAGGCCCAGCACCGCCACCACCTTCGGGTGCAACGCACTCACCTTCGCCTCCAACTCTGCGCCGCCGGCGCGCAGCTCGGTGCGGGTCAACTGATCGGCGCGGGCGCTGGCCGTGGGCACGATGTTGGTGATCCCGATGCCCAGCTTCGCCAGCATCGCCAGGTCGTCGGGCCGCATGCCGTCGCTGGCATCGACCAGCGTGGGCGTGATGCCGGCCGTGTGCAGCGCCGGCCAGAAGCGGTTGCCTCGGCGGGCGAAGTGGGCGTTGACGGCGGCGGTCCACAGGCCGGGGTTGATCCCGACGAACAGCAGCCGCAACCGGGGCGCGACCAGGTCGTCGACCAGTGCGCCCTCGAACGCGAGCAGTTCGGCGCGGGAGAAGCGAGCCATCGGCCGCGACGGTAGAGCAGCCGCCCCGCCTGCGCTCAGCTCAGTGATGCGTGCAGGCGGTTGACGGTGGGGCGCAGGATCAGTGTGTAGGTGTCGGCCAGGGCTACTTCGCGGTGCTCGGCCTGTGCCTTCAGCCGCTCGGGGTCGAACACCACCGCCAGGAACGCGGCCCTGCTGGGGAAGGCGTTGAAGCGCATCTGGTCCCACTGGCGGCCGTCGCCCAGGATCGTGCCCTCCACGGCCATCCATGCGTCCAACCGTACGCCGTGGGGTACGGCGATCTTCGCGGCATGGCTGGTGTACGTGGCCATCTCCGTCACCGATTCGGGCTGGTGGAACTTCAGCGCGTGCAGCACCACCACCGACGGGTCGTCGGCGGTCGGCGGGTGCGGGCAGTCCGCCCATGCCGGCGCGTCGGCAGGCACCTCGGGTAAGGGCATGGGCAGGCAGCCGGTCACGATGGTGGTGGCCATGCCGGCGTCCTTGTGGTGGTGCAGTTCCTGAAAGTCGGGGCGGCTCTGCATCTCGATGAACGAGCGACGCGTGGGGTACTTCACCACAGCCACTCGGTCCCACTTCGGGGTGTCGTTGAGGAACTGGGTGTCGACATCACCGACGAACACCACCTCCGCCCCGATCGCAGCCAGCGGGCCGAGCGGCGCGTACATGTCGTCGGCCTCGCGGCCGCTGTAGTCGGCCGGCCGGCCGTCGGCGTAGTCGGCCGCGGCGCGGTAGCTCATCAGGTTCACCATCCAGATCGGCCCGTCGTCCTCCGGCGGCGTGGTGGCCAATCGCAGGCCGTACTGCTTGTCGACCGTGCCGTAGCGCACGCGCGCTGGATTGCTCTCGGACATGTCCCCTCCCCGATCAATTGTCAGAGAGTATGACACGAATTTGCGTACGTTCGACAGGTGGGCGCGCTCTGTGCGAGGGACCGAGTTTCTGCCAGGTGCCGGCGTCCCGCGGCTCTTGCACGGCAACCAACCCGAAAGGAGGCCACCGTGCCTGTTCCGAAGCACACCCCGTCCACCTACTCCCCCAGCCGCTACCGCGCCCTGGCGATCACGATGGTCTTCGTCGCCGTGCTGCTGTGGGTGGCGATCGCCGTCCTCTCCGGTGGGCGCTCGCCCGCCAGCCAACGGATGCCCGTGCTCCTGCCGCCCGCCACCGGCCAGCAGGCCGGCGATCAGCCCGGCACCCAGCCCGGCGCTGGCAGCGCGTCCGGCGGCGCCGTCGCCGAGCCGCCGGCGGCGGCCTCCGACACCACCGACCCGGCGCAATCCGACGGCCAGCCCGACGACCAGCCGGCGCCCGACCCCGACGACCCCGACCCCGACGACCCCGACCCCGGCCCGCAGGTGCCGGTCGGCGGCAACGGCCAGCTGGCCCCGAACCCCACTTCGCCCGTGTGCCTGCCCTCGTGCGTGGCCCCGGTGGACCTGCACCCGATCGAGACCCCGCAGGGCAACCCTGCCGCCAATGTCGGCATCGCCGGCAGCGATACGGCTGGCTGTTCTGTGGACTGCATCACGCGGGCGCAGGCGTTCCTCGTCGACGGCAGCACCGACGTCATGGTGGAGGTGGAGACGCACACGCAGTCGTTCATCAAGATCTACGTCGACGACCAGTCTCCTGCGGTCACTCCGGCCGGCCGGCCGTACTTCCCCGGCATCCAGGCCGTCGCCCACACCACGGGCGATCTCGACACCGAGTTCTCGGCCACCATCACCGAGTTGAAGCACGACACCACGTACTGGTTCGTGGTGACGGCCACCGACCAGCAGGCGCGAAGCACCGACGTGACGGGCACGATCACCACGCCGTTCATCGAGCCCGACGACGACGACGTGGAGGTCGTGTTCACCGGCATCGACCTCTGGTATGACGGCGACCACGGCAGCAACAAGGGCGAGCTCGACTTCGAGTGGCACATCGGCAGCACGGTCATCGGTGGCAACGGCACGTACCACCGCGGCAACGGCAGCCACATCGACCTCGGCGACCAGACGAACTCGTGGGCGCACGTCGACCTCGAGGGCGCGGTGCCTCCGATCCAGTTGTACGGCGTGGAGCACGACCCAACAGGGGTGACGGACTTCTGCAGCGCCGGCGGCATCACGCACGCCCCGGGCAAGAGCGAGAGCTGTGGCATGTCGTGGAACTCGATCGTGCCCTACTCCCCCACCCTGGCCGAGATCGCCGAGCTGCCGCTGTGCGACTCGTTTCCGTTGGACGACGAGTTCGACGGCTACCGCTGCGCCATCGTGGGCACCCACGAGAGCGGCAACGGCATTCCCGAGTTCACCGCCGTCATCGCCTTCCTCCTGTTCTAGGAAGCTACGGACCGACCGCGGGCGGGCGCTGGTAGCGTGACCGGGCAAACCCAACCAAGGGGCTGACAGGTTTCGACGTCAGATTCACTGGACGGGCGTGCGACCCGAGTTGCTCAGACTCGTAAAACGGGGCAACAACAGAATTGCCAACGAGCAGTTCGCTCTCGCCGCCTGATTTTCAGGTAGTGAAGAGACATCGTGACCAGAAATGGCGCACGGGGCCGATCCACCG
>JAUSLQ010000145.1 GCA_030645675.1 Actinomycetota bacterium
ATGTGTAGAGAGATGACCTGCCCCACCTGTCAGCGGCCGAGTTGGGCCGGCTGCGGAGCCCACGTCGAGCAAGTGCTTGGACACGTGCCGACCGACGAACGCTGTCGATGCAGCGACGACCCGATGGCGCCTCAGCGCCACTGACACGAGCGACGAGCACACCATGACCCTCATCAACGACACCAACCCCATCAACGCCTCGGGCGCGCAGCGGCACTGGCCCCTGGAACGCATCCTCTTCGCCATGGCCGGCACCATGTCACTGCTCAGCGCGGTGCTGGCGGCGGCCATCAGCCCGTGGTTCCTGTTGCTCACCGCATTCGTCGGTGTCAACCAACTGCTGTACGTCACGCTCCGCGCCTGCCCTGCATCGCTCGTGCTGCAGCGCCTCGGCGTGCGCGCCCAGTGCAAGTGGTGAGACCTGTCGCCGGGTGCGGGAATGGATCGTGGAGCCGGGGCGTTCCTTGCCTGCGCAACCAATCCACGTTCCAGAAAAGGTGCCCCGATGACTGATGCAGCCGACTTCAACGCGTTCAACCGCGGCGTGATCGCCGAGTTCCGCGCCAACGGCGGAAAGGTCGGTGGCCCGTTCGAGGGTGCGCCGATGGTACTGATCACGCACACCGGCGCCAAGAGCGGCAACGAGTACACCACTCCGCTGGTGCACACCCGCGACGGCGACAACGTGGTGATCATCGCCTCCAAGGCCGGCGCACCCGACGACCCGCAGTGGTTCCGCAACCTCGTCGCCAACCCCACCGTGCAGGTGGAGCTCGGCACTGAGTCGTTCACCGGTCGCGCCCACGTCGCCGAGGGCCCCGAGCGCGACCGCCTCTACGCGGCCCAGGCGGCGCTGATGCCGAACTTCGACGAGTACGCCGGAAAGACCACGCGGGTCATCCCGGTGGTGGTGATCGAACGCGCCTGACGGCGAGGGAGTGGTGCGGCCAGCGGTGGGCAGTCAGCTGTCGCCGGCGATGGCGCTGAGCGCCGAGGTGTCGGGGATGCCCAGCTTGCAGCTGAGGCCGCCGTCGATGGGCAGCAGCACCCCGTTCACGTACTCGGCCTCGTCCGATGCCAGGTAGACGCACCCGTTGCCGATGTCGCGCGGATGGCCCAGGCGCGGCGAGGGGATCGCCTTCTTCACCGCGGTGATGAACGCCGGCGTGTTCAGCATCTTCGTCATCACCTCGCCGCCCGTGGGCGTGAAGCCGACGACGATGGCGTTCGAGCGCACCCCCTGCACCCCGTAGTCGACCGCGATCTGGCGGGTGAGCGTGTTCACCGCGCCCTTCGACGCCTGGTACGCCGGGCGGCCGTCGATGGCACGCAGGCTGGATGCCGCCGAGATGTTGATGATCGAGCCGCCGCCGGCCTCGATCATGTGCGGGATCGAGTGCCGGCAGGTGAGCAGCAGCGAGTGCACACCCGTGCGAATGACCTTGTCGAAGGCCTCCCATGAGATCTCGGTGATGTGGCTGTCGAGCCCGCCGGGGCCGGTGGTGTCGGTGGCCGCGGCGTTGTTCACCAACGTCGTGAGCCTGCCGTACTTGCCGACGGCGGTCTCGACCGCGGCCTTCACGTCGGCGTCCTCGGTGACGCTGCCCTGCACGAACGTCGTCTCCAACCCGCGGGCACGGAAGCCGGCCTCCACCTCCTTGCCCTTCTCCAACGTGCGGCCGGTGAAGACCACCGACGCGCCTTCCTCGGCGAGCCGTTCCACGATGGACACGCCGATGCCCATCGTCGCCCCGGTCACGATCGCAACCTTGCCGTCCAGTCTCATGTCTGCTCCTGCCGTGTGATGGTGTGGAAGATCTCGTCGAATGCCGGCCAGAACGGCACGGTGCACGGGCCCGTGATCGAGCGGCGGCGCGTCGGGTCGGCGCGGGTGCCGGCCGGGCTGCCGGGGGCGGGGCGCACCTCGATGCGGCCGCTGCCCCCTCCTGGATGATTGGCGCTGAGCTCGTTGGCCCGTTGCATCCACTCCTGCGCGGTGACGGTTTCGTCGCCGCACCAGTTGGTGATCAACGCGTGCGTGCCGGCCGCGTCGAGCAGCGCCTCGAGCTGCAACGCCATGTCGGCGAAGTGGATGGGCGTGTGCGGGTTCGGGTCGGTGGGCGCGATCATCGAGCGCCCGTCGATCGACGCCTGGATGTGCATGCCCGGGAACGAGCCGGGCACCCCGTGGAACGTGTTCAGCCGGGGGATCACCACCGGCAGGTCGAAGGCCCGCGCGCAGAAGCGGGCAACGGCCTCCACGCCCAGCTTCGAGGCCGGGCTGGTGGGCGCGTAGGCGGTGGAGCCGCGCCCGATCGGGTCGGTCTCCGTGTACTCGTGCCACGGGTCGTCGTGGGCCGAATAGATGCCCATGCCCGACATGACGAGTGCGGCCTTCGCCTTGCGACAGTGCTGCAGCAGCAAGCCGGCGCCCTCCACGTTCGTGCGCAGGGATGCTTCCAGCTGGTCGAGGCCGGCGCGCATCCACGACAGGTGCAGCACGTAGGTGAAGTCGTCGGGGAGCTCGGAGAAGTCGCCGTCGCCCAGGTCGAGCGAGCGGGTGGTGATGCCCAGGGTGTGCAGCCGCTCGCGGTCGGCGGCAGCGGACGGCCCGTTGAAGCGGGCGACGCCCCACACCTCGTTCGACTTCGCCAGGTGCTCGGCCAGCGGTGTGGCCACCGCGCCGGTGACACCGGTGACCAGGATCTTCGTGCCGGTGATCACGGCGGCTCAGACCTTCGGATCGGGGGCGACGCCGAAGCGCTCGCTGTAGAACGAGAACCGGCGGCGGATGCCTTCGGTGGTGAGGCCGAACTCCTCCGCGGTGTACCGGTGCACGCCGTGCTTGGTCTGCGGATGGTCGTCGATCCACGACTGCACGTTCGCCCGCGAGGTGTCGCTGTACTCGATGCCGAAGTGGGCGCAGACAGCACCGACGGTGCCCACCTGGTCGTTCATCAGATCGCCGTAGTGGATGTCGAGGTCGCGGCCGGCAGGCCCTGGCGTGCGGTCGCGCACCGAGATGCCGCGGCGCATGACGATCTCCTCCAGCACTGCCCACTCCTGGCCGAACCGAACCGGGTCGTAGCCCGGCGTCGGCGAGCGCATGTACCCCGTGAGGCTGCACACCGACGGCAGCACTGCGGCAGGGTCGCGGTGGGTCCAGATCAGGCCGGCGTCGGGGTAGGCGGCCAGCACCGCATCCAGGTTCAGCAGGTGCTTCGGGTACTTCAACACCCAGCGGCCGGGGTGCTTCCACTGCAGGTGCTGCAGCGTGCGGCGGTGCACCTCGAGCGCGTCGGTGTGGTCGGCGTTGAACAGCCAGTGGCGGTAGCTGGGGATCTCGTAGCTGGCCAGCCAGGCCAGGTTGTAGAAGCTCCAGTCCATCAGCAGATTGCATTGCTCGGGCCGCATCGGGGCGATGGGATGGCGGCGCAGCAGGTCTTCGGGAAACTGGTCGACGATCGCCTGCGCCTTGGCGATGCGGGGGTCGGTGCCGCGGGTTGCTGCCTCGGGTGGTGGCGACGGGAACGTCATCTCCCAGAACATCGGTGAGCGCACACCCTCGACCGTGGCCAGCAACGAGTGGATGTGAGTGGAGCCGGTGCGGGGCGCGCCGACGATGAACAGCGGGGCGACGATCTTCTGCTCGGCGATCTCTGGGTGCACCTTGCGATCGTCGACGAGCGCGAGTCGTTTCATCAGCATCCCGATCAGCATCCCCTGGGCGCCTGCGAGCCGAGCCCCCTCCAGCCCGGCCTCGCGGTTCATCGAGTCGACGAGCACGTCGAGCGGCCCGAGGAACGGGATGTCGCCGAAGTCGTCGAGACCGGTCTGCGCCGCGGCGGCCTCCAGCAACTGGTCGCGAACCAACTCTGCCGTCATCCCGAACCCCCCTCGTGGATCGACCCGGCGTCGGGCCGGGTGATGGCGGCGGCACCCCCGTGTCGTCGCCGAGGCAGTCTGACACAACTGTCAACTGGCCACCGACCCGAGCAAACGGCCTGGCGCGCTGTGGGCGCGTGCGCCTGCAGCTCAGCGGTCGCAGATGGCGGCCACGATGCTGCGGCCGGGTTCGCCGGCCATGATCGCCTCGCTGGTGGCGGGCATGCGCAGGCACCAGTTGGGCTTCTCGAAGATGGTGCCCGGGTGGTTGGGGCGTTCGGTGCAGCCGGCCAGGTCGTCGAGCGCAGCCAGGCACAGCACGGCGTCGCTGGCGGCCACCTTGGCGTGCAGTGCTACCGAGGCAGCGAAGGCGTCGTCGGCCGGTGCGGCAGCGTGCAGCGCGGCGGCCATCTCCTGGCTGCCGTCGGTGCCCGCCCACACGCCCGCGACAGTGGGCAGGTCGTGGGTGGTGACGGTGGCGAGGTTGGGCTGCGGCCACGCGCTGGTCTCGGTGTCGAACCAGAACACCTTCGTGCCCAGCACGCCGCCCGAGCGCATCGCCTCGCGCACCTCCGGTTGCACCGTGCCCAGGTCTTCACCCACCACGAAGGTTCCCGCGCGGGTTGCCTCCAGGCGAACGATGGCCAGCATCTCGTCGGCCGGCAGTTGCACGTACGCGCCGTCGGCCGGGGTGCCGGTGGCGGGGATCCAGAACTGGCGGAACAGGCCCATCACGTGGTCGATGCGCAGGCCGCCCATTCCGCGGCACGCGGCGCGGATCATGGCGATGATGGGCGCGTAGCGCACGGCCCGCAGGCGGGCGGGTACGAACGGGGGCAGGCCCCACGACTGGCCCTCGGCGTTGAACGGGTCGGGCGGTGCGCCCACGCTGACGTCGAGCGCCATCTGGTCCTGGTAGAGCCACGCGTCGGCGCCGAACGGGGTGCATCCGACGGCGAGATCGCCGATCAGCTGCACTCCGGCCGCAGCGGAGGTGCGCAAGAGCTCGCTGTGTGCGACCCACTGCACCCACGCGTGGAACTCGCAGTCGCGCGCGAACTGGTGGTCGTGCACCGGTAGGTCGTGCACCGCCGGTGAATCCGGGTGGCGCAGGGCCTCGGGCCACTCTCGCCAGCACTGGCCATGGCGGTCGGCCAGCGCGTTCCAGGTGCAGAAGCGCCACAGGTCGGGCCCCTCGGCGCGGGCCCAGTTGCGCCAGTCGCTGTCGGCGCCGGCGCCCTCCGCTGCGAACCGTTGTGACAGTGCCTGGCGCTTCGCCGGCCACACGCGGTCGCGCTGGATGAGGCCGCCCGCCGAGTTGTCGAGCGCTCCCGGGCGCTCGCTGTCGATGGGGATGAGCAGGGGGTTCAACCACCTTCGCGAGCTGGGGAAGTAAGGGCTGGCCTCCTGGGGAGTGGTGGGACCGGGCGCGTGCAACGGGCTGAGCAGCAGCGTGCGCCCGCCGGCGGCCGCCACCAGTTGGCCCAACCTGGCCACGTCGCGCAGGTCGCCGATGCCCCACGCGTCGGGCCGCCACAGCGCGTAGACCTGCGCGGCGACGCCCCACCCGCGAGGCGGCTCCGGGCAGCGCGTCGGGGCGACGACCAGGGTGGTGTCGGGGCCGCCGTCGAGCGGTTGCAGGTGGTGGTATCCGATGGGCAGGTTGCCCGGGATGCCGTCGTGCTCGCCCCAGTCGGTGCCGTCTTCCAGCGTGAGCCGGCACCGGCTCTGCAGCCAGTGCTGGCTGCCCTCGTCGATGAACCAGATCGGGCTGGCCGCCGGTGGCTCGCCCATCTGCGCGCGCAGGAACTCGCGGGTGGCGGCGCTGGTGTCGTGCCATGCCCCGCTCACGTCGTGGTAACCGTTGGCGATGCCCCACTCGTCGTACACGCCTGCCATTGTGCCGCTTCGTACACTCGTTGCATGGCCTCCCCTCTGGTGAAGTGGCAGTTGAAGAAGACGGGTGCGCGGCTGCGGGGGCTGCGTGCCGAACTGCAGGTGATCGACGAGCAACGCATGTACCTCACCGACGATGCCGACGACCTGTCGGTGCGGGCCGTGGTGTCGGAGTCGCCGCTGGCCCGCAGCGAGGCGCGTGAAGCCGGCGGCCATGCGGCGGCGATGAACCGGCACCGGGCCCACGTGCGCGCGGAGATCGCCCGCCTGGAGGCCCACCAGGACGAGCTGCTCGACCGTCTCGCGCCTCGCTGAGCGTCGCTACATGCGGTCGGTGGCACTGCCGGTGGCACTGCCGAACGTCGCCGATGCCGGCGTGTACGAACCGTCAAGCACCGATGCCGGTGCAGATGAGGGCTGCTTGAATGACAGCGGCCTGCTTGAATGTGAGCGGCAGAACCGCCACAGCGAGCCTCCCGGGCCGAAAGGACGCCATCGATGACCATCCGTGTGGTGATCGCCGAAGACGAAGCCATCATCCGCCTCGACCTGCGCGAGACCCTCGAGGAAGAGGGCTACGAAGTCGTCGGCGAAACCGGCCGTGGCGACCATGCAGTCGATCTGGTGCGCCAGCTGAAGCCGGATCTCGCGATCCTCGACATCAAGATGCCGCACATGGACGGGCTGGAGGCCGCCCGCATCATCAGCGGCGAACGCATCTGCGGTGTGCTGATGCTGACCGCCTTCAGTCAGCGCGAGGTCGTCGAAGACGCGCGCGACGCCGGCGCGCTCGCGTACCTGGTCAAGCCGTACCAGAAGAGCGATCTGATCCCCGCGATCGAGGTGGCCATCGGCCGCTTCCGCGAGCTGCAGCAGCTCAGCGGCGAGGTCGATGCCCTGGGCGAGCAGCTGGAGGCGCGCAAGCTGATCGACCGGGCCAAGGGCATGCTGATCGACCAGTTCGGCATGAAGGAAGGCGATGCCTTCACGTTCATCCAGCGCACCGCGATGAGCGAGCGTTCGCGCATGCGCGACGTGGCCGAGCGCATCCTCGCCGGCAACCTGCATCCCAACTAGATGATCAACGCCGATTAGCGGGTCGGGACTGGCCGCTCTCCCAGAACTTAAGTTCTGCGGGAGGGCCTGCGCTCAGGCGCCGGTTCGGGGCGTCCCGTAGAGTCGCGCCGTGAAGCTTCTGCTGCTGGACGGTAACTCCCTCACCTATCGCGCGTTCTTCGCGCTGCCCACCGACATGGCGACGGCGTCGGGGCAGGTGACCAACGCGGTCTTCGGCTTCACGTCGATGTTCGTGTACATGGTGAAGGACCAGCAGCCCGACGGCGTGCTGGTGGCGTTCGACCGCCCCGAGCCGACCTTCCGTCACGAGGCCGACCCGAACTACAAGGCCCAGCGCACGGCCGCCCCCGACATCCTGCGCCAGCAGATGGGCCTGGTGCGCGAGGTGCTGGCCGCGCTGAACATCACCGTGCTGGAGCTGCCCGGCTGGGAGGCCGACGACATCCTGGCCACGCTCGCCGAGCAGGCCAAGGCCCAGGGTCACGAAGTGGTCATCGTCACCGGCGACCGCGACAGCTACCAGTTGGTGCACGACCCGCACGTCAAGGTGCTGTACAACAAGCGCGGCGTCAGCGACTACGCCCTGTACGACGAAGCCGGCATCGCCGAGAAGACCGGTGTCACGCCTGCGCTGTACCCGCAGTACGCGGCGCTGCGCGGCGACCCCAGCGACAACCTGGAAGGCGTGCCCGGAGTGGGGGAGAAGACGGCCGCCAAGCTGCTGAACCAGTACGGCAGCCTCGATGGCATCTTCGCCAACGTGGGCACGCAGACCCCGAAGCTGCAGGCGTCGCTCATCGAGCACGAGGGCCGCGCCCGGCACAACTTCGAGATGATGACCCTGCGGCGCGACGCGCCCGTGGAGGTCGACTTCTCGGCGCTCACGGTGCAGCCGAACGACGCCGAGGTGAAGCGCCTGTTCGACTTCCTCGAGTTCCGGGCGCTGTACGACCGCCTGTACGAGGCGCTGGCCACGTTCGGGATCGGTGCCGCCGCGGGCGTCGCGCCGATGTCGTCGTCGGCCGAAGTGCTGGAGGCCGAGGTGACTGATGTGCAGTCCGCTGCCGTGGCGGCCCAGCTGATCGGCAGCCTGGTCACGCTCGACGTCATCCCGGCCTGGCTGGGCGAGGCCGGGCGCAGCGAGATCAGTGGCCTGGCGGTCGTGACCGACGCCGATGGTGCCGAGGTGGCGTGGCTGCCCGACGCGGTGTGTCACAGCCCCGAGGTGCTGGCTGCGCTGGGTGCCCACCGCGGCTGGCGGGGGCACAATGCGAAAGCACTGATGCGTTGGCTGCTGGGCCAGGCGGGCGCCGGCGTGCACGCCGGCGCCCGCCTGGC
>JAUSLQ010000146.1 GCA_030645675.1 Actinomycetota bacterium
CCGTGTCGCCCGCCCCCGTGTCGCCCGCCCCCGTGTCGCCCGCCCTGTGCCGCCCGCCCACCGTTCATGTCATGCCCCGACCGCCACGAACCCTGCGAACCGGATGACGTGGTTCACGTCATCCTCCGACTGCGTGGAGCAATTCAGTGGGTAGGGCATGGGATTCATGTCATGCCCGGACTGCGTGGAGCGGGTCAGTGGGATGACGTGGTTCATGTCATCCTCCGACTGCGTGGTGTGCACATGTCGCATGACAAGCGGTTCGCGTCATGGCCCGACCGCCAGAGGCCGGACATCCCGATGACTCAGGCACGTCCAGGGGGCGGGGCGTGCCCCGTTGTTGCGCTGACTGTGCGTTGACGTGGGTGCTGGGAGGTGGTGCGGGGTGTCAAGCGATGGCGGTGACCGCTGGTGCGGCGCGGCTGGACAGGCTCAGGTGAACGACGATCGCAGCGCTGGTGACGGCCGCCCAGGCGCACCACATCGATGCGAGGCCGTCGCCCTGGAACCACGCCAGCGCGGCGACCACCACGAGGTTGAGGACGCCGAACGCCGCCACCGACCGCACCGACGAGATCATCAGTGCACCGCAGGTGGCCACCACGTACAGGCCAACCACGAGGAAGCTGTACTGCAAGCCGATGCCGTACGCCAGGTGGCGGCCGGCCAGCTCGACGGTGACCGGCCCACTCGCCATCGCCACTGCCAGGAAGACCGTCACGGCGAGGCCGAGCACGGCGAACGGAAGCATCGCCAGCCGCCGTGCCGTGCTCAGTTCCAGCCTGCGAACGGCGAGTGGCACGTACAGCGGCAGCACCAGGAATGCGAACACGAGGTACACCCACATCGCTGCTCGGCCAAGCCCCGCCGGCACCTTGCCCTGCAGGCCCCACCACACGAACGCCTCCACCAGCTGGTGCAGGCCGAACATCAGTGGCAGGGCGGCTATCGGGCGCTGCTGCGGCGAACGGATGTGGCGCAGCGCGTCGACGCCGATGGCGACGATCACGGCTCCGCCGACGAGGTCGGCTTCCGCCGAGAAGCACATGCCCGGACCCTAGACCCTCACAGCAGACCCTCACGGCACCCTCGGCAGACCTTCGCGGCTCGATCGGCAAGGTCGTGCCGGCGGCCGGCGATTCCGTAGCATCGGCGCTCATGGCAGACCCTCTGGTGGACACCGTTCGCGATGGGCACGTGCTCGTCATCCGCATGCGGCGCGAGGAGAAGCGCAACGCCATCAACCGGGCGCTCGCCTTCGCCATCGACGAAGCCCTCAACACCCTCGACGACGACCCCGATCTGTGGGTGGGCGTGCTCACCGGCACCTCCAAGGTGTTCTCCGCCGGCAGCGACATCGCCGCTCGCGAGGACTACAACACGCCGCGAGGCGGAGAGTACGGTCTGATCCGCCGCGAGCGCCGCAAGCCACTCATCGCCGCCGTCGAAGGCCCGGCCCTGGGTGGCGGGCTGGAGATCGTACTGGCCTGCGACCTGGTGGTTGCCGCTGAGACCGCCGTGTTCGGCCTACCCGAGGTGCGTCGCGGGCTGGTGCCCACGTCCGCCGGCCTGTTCCGCGCGAGCCGTGGCTTCCCACTGAACCTGGCCCGCGAGCTGATCCTCGTCGGCGACCCGATCTCCGCCCCGCGGGCCCACGCGGCGGGCTTCGTGAACCAGCTCGTGGAGGCCGGCGCCGCCGAGGCCTCAGCCGTCGCACTGGCAGCGCGGATGTGCCTGAACGGGCCGGTAGCCGTGCAGGCGTGCTTGGCAGCGATCAATGGCCAACTCGCCCAGGGCGACGACGCGGGCTGGGCCGCGACGAAGGTGGCCATGGATGCGATCCTCACGTCCGAGGACATGCAAGAAGGCGTGCAAGCGTTCTTCGAGCGCCGGCCGCCGCAGTGGAAGGGTCGCTGACCCAGCCTCGTCAGTCTCGGGATCGGTTGCGCCGCTCGGGTGCCGCAATCGGCACCTACGACTGTCAGCCGAGCGGGGCCTGCACCACTGCACCCGTGGCAACCAGCGCGTCGATCTGCTCCTCGTCGAGGCCCACCAGCCGCAGCACTTCCAGGCTGTGCTCGCCGAGAACGGGTGGTGCGAGCTCGAGCCGCACGGTCAGGTCGCCGAAGTGCCACATGGCCCCTGGCTGCTCGAACCGACCCCACACTGCGTGTGGATAACCGGCCACCAGGCCGGAAGCCCGGTTGTCGGCGTCGTCGAAGAACGGCAGCTTGTTGTCCAGCCGAACCTGCTCGGCCGGCACACCGGCCGCGTCCAGCGCCGCCTGCAGCGCGGGCGCCGAACCGATGGCGGCCGCGGCGGGCAGGCCGTCGGGGTCTGCACAGCCCACCACGCTGCAGAGCGCTGTGATCTGCGCGGGCAGGCGGGCCGCGACGGCGAGCCAGCCGTCGGCGCACTGCAGCAGGCGCACACCCGGGGCGATCTGCATCTGCTCGCGGTCGAGCTGCGGAGTCGGGGCCAGCGAGCCGTCAGGCTGCAGGTAGGTCTCGCTGGTCGTCAGCACGCCGGCACCCAGCAGCGAGCCGGCGACATCGGTTGCCCGGCCCGTGCGGTCGCGCTGCCACAGCGCGGCCAGCGTGGCTACCACCGACGACATCGCGCACTGGTGGTCCATGAAGCCGAAGCGGTGCCACATCGGCGGGTTGCCCTCGCCGGCTCCGGCCCGCTCCCAGCCGCACGAGGCCTGGAACAGCTGGTCGTAGCCGGGCCAGTCGGCACGAGGGCCCACTGGGCCGTACGAGCTGGTGTGGCAGAACACGATGTCGGGGTTGATACGCCGCAGCGACTCGCTCTCCAGGCCCAGGCGGCGGGCGGCGGGCATGCGCAGGTTGTGGTGCACCACATCGGCCCAGCGCACCAGCGCTTCGAAGGCGGGGCGGGCGGCGGGCGACTTCATGTCCAGCGCGACGGTTCGCTTGCCGCGCTGGCAGCCGGCGAACGGCCAATCGGCCCAGCGCATCGGGTCGCCGGTGGTCGCCTCCACCTTGATCACCTCCGCGCCCAGGTCGGCCAGCAGCATCGGGCCTAGCGGACCTGCCAGGAAGTTGCCGAAGTCGAGCACCTTCAGACCCTGCAGCGGCCATCGCTGGCCCGCGCCGACGGGGCCTGCGCCACCGGTGGCGGTGCCCTCGGGAGCGACCCGTGGCTCCCACGCGGCGCCGGCGGTCGCCTGGTGCTGGCCCAGCGCCGGTGCCGGCGAGCGCACGCCGGCCGGTGGATCCAGCGTCAGTGGCAAACCGGGCACGGTGATCGTGCCGGCGGTGGGGTCGTCGATGTCGATCACGTAGCGGTTCAGGCGGGCCTGCTCGTTCTGGAGGATGGCCCCCACGGCCAGGGCCGGCTGCGCAGGGATGTCGTGCGCCCAGAAGTGCTCCAGCCACTGCTGCGACGGGCGCCGGCGAAAGGCGGCGCGGTTGGCGCCGAAGTTGGGGTACGGCGCCCAGCCGGTGACGTCGTTGGCGTTCGCCTCGGCGATGGCTTCCGGGCCCAGCTCGGCGAACACCTCCTGCATCAGAGGCGTCTGGTCGGGGCACGGGGGCATGATGTGGATCCACTCGCCGTCGCCGCATTCGAACAGCGAGGCGTTCATCTTGTCCTTCGGCATGCCGATGGCCAGCGCGTCGCTGGGGGTCTCGGCCCGCGACCAATGCATCATCATCGGGATGAGCGCGCCCTGCACCAGGCTGGTGTGGGCCGGGCCGGCGACCCCGGTGCGGCCGCGCGACACCAGCCTGGCCATGATTCCGATGGCCGCCAGCCACACGGCACCCCAACTGGCCAGCGGGAAGCGCACGAAGATGGGGCCGTCGCGGTAGCCCTGCTGCTCGTGCAGCACGCCCAGCCGGGCGAGGGTGAGGAAGTCGTCGACGGGCCGGTCGGCCGCCGGGTGGTTGACCGGCCACGCGGGCACGGAGCACACGATCAGGTGGGGGAACGCGGCGGCCAGGGTGGCGTCGTCCAGCCCCAGCTCAGCGGCGCGTGCCGGGCCGTGCGAGTGCACCAGCACATCGGCGCCCGCCAGAAGGCGATGCAGGTGCTCGCGGTCGCCGGCCTGCTCGATGTCGAGCATCACCGACTGCTTGCTGCGGTGCCAGGTGCGAAAGCCGGCGGTACCTCGGGAAGCGACACCGCCCGGCGGCTCGACCAGCACCACTTCGGCGCCGGCCTCGGCCAGCACCATGGAAGCGGTCGGCCCGGCGATGCCGTCGCTGAGATCGATGATGCGAATGCCGTCGAGCACGCCGTGCTGCATGTGGACCCCCAAGGTTGCTGCCGCCTGACGAACGTAGCCGCACGACGGGTGAACGGCGGCAGTCGGGCCGGTCGCGGACGCTCCGAGGCCCGGATGGTCGCGCCGAGGCCCGGTTCGGTGGAAGGAGGCCCATCGAATGTCGGGGGTACGCTCAAGGTCACACGGGGGCGGTCCGATCAATGTGTATCGAAGGAGTTCCTGTGATGTTGCGACTCCGCGCCGTCTGCGCGCTGGCTGCCATGGTGACCGGTGTTGTCGCGTTCGCGTTTCCGCCGGCGACGGCGGTCGCTGCCGGACCGTTCACGGTGAACACCACCGTCGACGCGAAGGACACCAGCCCTGGCGACGGGCAGTGCAAGACGGCCAACAACCAGTGCTCGCTGCGAGCTGCGGTGCAGGAGGCCAGTTGGTTGTCGGGCTCCACGACCATCAACCTCCCTGCCGGCACCTACAACCTGAACTCATCCGACACGGGCGATTACAACATCGGGTCGAAGGCACTGGAGATCGCGGCCAACGTCACCATCGTCGGCGCCAGCGCCGGCAACACGTTCATCGTCGGCGGTGCCGGCAGCAACGTGTTCAACATCCAGCGCTTCCTGCGGCCCAGCGAAGCGTTCACCGTCGCGATGTCGAAGCTGACGATCACCGGCGGCTCTGCGGCGGTCGGCGCCGGCGTGTTCATCGGCAGGGGAGTGAACGTCTCGTTCACCGATGTGGTCATCGACGGCAACACGGCGGCCGGCGGTGGGTCGCAGGGTGGCGGCATCTACGCGTGGGGCGAGCCCGGCTATCCGGCCAACGTCACGCTCACCCGCACCACCGTCATCCGCAACTCGGCGGTGATGGGCGGCGGCATCGTCAACCTCTACCCGAGTGTGATGACCATCATCGACAGCACGATCACGCTCAACACGGCCCGTGGCCCGTACGCGGGCGGCATCCGCAACAACGGCAACATGACGCTGACCAACACGAACGTCACCCTGAACACGGCCGGCATCGGCAACACGGCCGGTGCGCCCGGTGGTGGCGGCATCTACACCGGCAACACGCCCTTGCCCGACCAGGGGCAGACCAGCTCGTTCGTGATGAACGGCGGCTCGATCGTGCAGAACAGCACGCCTACGAACCTGCTCAGCAGCGGCGGCGGCATCATCAACGAGAAGGCCGGCACGGCGACGCTGAACAAGGTGCTCATCCAGGGCAACGTGTCGTTCACCGGTGGTGGAGTGATGAACGACGAGGCGACGATGACGCTGAACCAGTCCACGATCATCGGCAACACCGGGTTGTACGGCGCCGGGTTGTACAACAACGACTTCGCGCCCACCAACGCCTACCCGGCGACCATGACCCTGCAGCGCTCGGCGGTGGTGCTGAACAACGCGATCGAGACCGGCTGCCCGACGGTGCTGCCCAGATGTGGTGCCGGCGGCGGCGTGTTCTCCGAGAACGGGCAGCTCGTGCTGGCCAACACCACGATCGCCGAGAACACCGCTGCCACCTACGGAGCGGGGGTGTACAACCTGCGCATCGACACTGGTACGCGGGCGCAAGCGATCGTGAAGGTCACCAACTCCACCATCGCGGCCAACGTCGCCGGGCTGGACGGGGGCGGAATCCTCAACAACGACGGGACGTACCAGTTGCGCAATTCGATCGTGGCCGACAACCGGGTGGGTGCGTCGTTCAACGACTGCCTGCTCGTCGTCGGCTCGGTCACCACTTCTCTGGGCAACAACATCCGCTCCGACGCCCGCTGCCCGTTCACGCTCGGCTCGGATCGCATGGGCAGCGCCGGCCTGGCGCCGCTGGCCAACAACGGCGGCGAGACGATGACGATGATCCCGGTCACGGGGAGCATCGCCATCGGTGCCGGCGACAACGCCACCTGTGCCGCGGCACCGGTCTCGGGAGTGGATCAGCGCGGGGTCGCCCGCCCGCTGGGTGGTGTGTGCGACATCGGGGCCGTCGAGGGCGAGATCACCCGCCCGCCCCGCCAGCGCTCGGATCGCCCCGTCGGCGTCCGTGCTCGCCCCCGCAGCGGCCACCGCGGGTCGCGATAGGCAGGGGACGACCAGCGACAATCAGGGTTGGCGGCCGGCCAGCGCAATCAACCGGTCCTGCGCAGACGCGCCGCCGGAGACCTTGACCTCCTTGCCGTACAAGCCGGGCACGCGTTGCTCGTCGCCGACCATGGCCATCGCGACAGTCGCCGCCGCGACGAGAGCGTCAGGCAGCTTCTCGTCGCCACCAGTCGCTCGGCCCAGGTCCCAGGCATGGATCACCAGGTCGCGCATCAGCCCGTCGATCATTGCGGAGATCGGTACGGCATTGCCTCCGACCATCGCCGTGTCGCCGCTGGCCGCTGCCGCCAGCGCGCCACTGACGCTTTGCCTGGCGTCCCGCCAGGCCGACGAGATCTCGCCCTCGACAGGATTCCCGAACGTGGCGAAGAAGTCGCCACCGGTGACGCTGTCGCCCAACGCGCGCAGATTGGTGACGCAGTGCGCTACGACATCTCGGGCCGTCCAGCCCTCACACGGGGAGGCAGCCAACCACGTCTCGTCGGCAACTCCGCCGACACGGGCATCAAACAGCTCGATTGCCGCGAGAAAGTCGTTCAGCGAGGTCTCAGAAACTGGCACAGAGCAAAACTAGTCTCCGGTCGCAGCCTGTCAAGACGCTGGAGACGACCAGGCGTTCGGGCGCTGGCGTCCGAGTTCGTCGAGATCGTGGTCGGGCTTTGACCAAGGCCAGTGGCCGTAGGGCCAATTCGAGCGGGGCCTCCGCTGCGGGCGACGGGCACCGTTGAGGAACTCAACCGTCGCTTCGGGTAGCGTCGATGCACCGCAACACGAAGGATCCCAGTCTGATGGCCAACGCCAAGCTCACCCCGCTCCAGGAAGCCGAAGCCCGCCGCGCCGCCGCGGCCGCCGCCGCCGACAGGCCCAAGCGCGCGATCTCCGACGAGGAGAAGGCCACGCGCAAGGATCGCGTGGCGAAGGCCAAGGACGCGCTGGCTCGCTCGGTGGGCATGAAGGGCGAGCAGGTCGCCCCCGCCCGCACCGCGCTCAAGGTCTACCTGCAGAAGCTGAACGACCCGAAGCAGCCCGACGATGCCGCCTTCGAGGCGCTCATCGAGGCGCCGTTCAAGGTGCCGTTCAAGAAGAAGACCAACGACCGCCGCTTCTGAGCGGTCGTGCTGCCATCAGGCGACCCGTCACTCGCAGTACCAGCCACGCGCAGCGGCCGCCCCGCCGAGGTGTTCACCTCGCCAGGGCGGCCGATTGACGTACTCGTTCAGCTGTAGTCGGTGGTGCTGGCCATCTCCGCTGCGCGACCGATGAGGTCGACGATCAGCGGGCCGAACATCGCCAGCTTGTCGTTGTCGGTCTGGCCGAGCACGACGCGCTGGTAGCTCTGCTCGAGAACGATCGCCAGCTTCCAGCGGGCGAGCACGATGTAGTAGTCGATGTCGTCGCACTGCCGACCGGACTGCTGCACGAAGTACTCCACCAGCTCGTCGCGGCTGGGCATCTGCGAGATGTCGATGTAGTTGCCGGGGTTCATCTCCCTGCCCTTGTCGGGCCACATCTGCACCACCCACGCCAGGTCGAGCTTCGGGGCGCCGCTCGTGCCCATCTCCCAGACGATGATCGCCGCCAGCTCGGTGGGCTTGGTGTGCTTGTACATCACGTTCGCGAACTGGTAGTCGCCGTGCATGATGCCGGGCACGAAGTCGAGCGGGCGGTGGTGCTGCAACCACTCGGTGGTCTCCGCCAGGCCGGGGATCTCGCGGGTCTTCACCCGCTCGTAGAACCGCATCCAGCGCTCGACCTGGCGGTCGTGATAGCCGTCGGGGCGGCCGAGGTCGTGCAGACCCTTGGCCCGCCAGTCGACCTTCGCCATCTCCGCCACGCCACGCACCAGCTCGAAGGCCAGGCCGCGGTTGGCTTCGCGATCGGTGACGAACTCCTCGGGCATGCCGCCGCCCATCGGCGACCAGCCGTCGACGAAGCCCATCAGGTAGAACGTGCCGCCCAGCACCGTCGGGTCGGTGCAGACCGCGATGGCGTGCGTGTGCGGCACGTCCGTGCCGGTGAGCGCTTCGATGATCTTCCACTCCCGCAGGATGCCCTCGTTGCGGCTCTCCAACGCGCCCGCCGGCGGCTTGCGCAGCGCAGCGTGGATGTCGCCACGGCGGATCTCGAAGATCTCGTTCTGGCTGCCGCCGCTGACGTAGCGACTGCTGATCGGTGCGCCCACCGCAAGGCCCACGGTGTCCATCCACGCCGCGAGGCGGGTGGTGTCGATCGTCGGGTCGGGACTGTTCAGGTCGTTGTCGTTCATGATTGTGCGCTCACCAACCCTCGAGCTGAGCTTCGACCAGGTCGCCGAACTTCTCGCGGGCGGCGGCGCGGCGAGACACGAGGTGGCCGTCGGGGAACAGCTCGTCCTTCGACGGGCGGTAGCTCTTCAGCACCTTGCGGGCCAGGTTGTCCTTGTGTACCTCGGTGGGGCCGTCGGCCAGGCCCAGCGACACGCCGCCGAGCAGCATCTGGCCGAACGGCATCTCGTTGGTGGCACCCAGCGCACCGTGCAGCTGCAGCGCGCGGTAGGCGATGTCCATCGCCACCTTCGGGGTGGCCACCTTGATGCCGGCGATGTACTCGCGCGACTTGTCGTAGCCGTGCTGGTCGCACTGCCATGCGGCGTGCAGCACCTGCAGGCGGAACTGCTCGAGCTGGATCCAGCTGTCGGCGAAGGCATGGCGCACCGATTGCTGGTCGGCCAGCGGGGCGCCCTTCGTCTTCCGGCTGACGATGCGCTCGCCCATCATGTCGAGCGCCTTCTTGCACACGGCCACCGTGCGCATGGCATGGTGCAGGCGGCCGCCGCCGAGGCGGGTCTGGGCGATCTTGAACCCGCCGCCCACCTCGCCGAGCAGGTTGTCGAGCGGCAGGCGGCCGTCGGTGAACTGCAGATAGCCGTGCGAGCCTTCGCCGGGCTTGTCGTCGGTGAGGCCGACGCTGCGGATCAGGTTCATACCTGGCGTGCCCTTGGGGATGAGGATCATCGAGGCGCCACGGTGCACGGCAACGGTGGGGTCGGTGATCACCATCGCGATGACGAAGCTGGCGTACTTGTAGTTGGAGGCGAACCACTTCTGGCCGTTGATCACCCACTGCTCACCGTCGCGGACGGCGGCGCAGGTGAAGTTCATCGGGTCGGCACCACCCTGCGGCTCGGTCATCGCATACGTGCTGCTGATCTTGCCGTCGAGCAGGGGCTGCAGGTACTCGGCCTTCTGCGCCTCGGTGCCGTAGTGGGCGATGATCTCGGCGTTGCCCGAATCGGGCGCCTGGCACCCGAACACGCTGGGGGCGAACGACGACCGGCCGAGGATCTCGTTGACCAGGCCGAGCTTGACGTTGCCCAGGCCCGTACCGCCCAGCGAGGGGGGCAGGTGCAGAGCCCACAGGCCGCGCTCGCGCACCCGCTGCTGCAAGGGGCGCACCAGCTTCTGCGACGCCTCGTTCTGCTTGTCGTACATCACCCCGTGCCCGGGGAACAGCGCGTCGATCGGCTCCACCTCCTCGCGGACGAACTGGTCGATCCAGTCGAGGTCGGCCTGGAAGTCGGGCTCGACGGAGAAGTCAAAGGCCATGGTGTTCAGCTCCTGTGGGTGGTGCGGTCGTTGGCGGTACGTTCGGGGTGATCGGGGTGATCGGGGTGATCGGCCGGATCGGCCGGAGTCGGGGCGATCGGCGACGGCGTTTCGGCGGCGAACACGCCCGTGCGCACGAGGTGGGCGATCATCTCTTCACCCGTGCGCTCCCAGCCGCGTGCGCAGGCCTCGGCCGCCGCCTCCGGGTCGCCCGACTCGACGGCGTGCAGCTGCTCGCTCATCGCCGTGCGGTTGCGCTGCAGCGCGTCGGGCACGTTGCTGAGGTAGTACTCGCCGGGGGCGAAGCGGGTCATCGCTCGGATCAGCAGTTTCAGCCGATCGTTGCCCGCCGCCCTGTTGATCACGCGGGCGAACGCGATGGACAGGCGGGTGAGCTCGGCGATGTCGTCCTGCTCGGCGGCGTCGGCAGCGATCTGGCCCAGTTCCGCCAGCACGGCCGGGTCGGCGTCGCGGGCGACACGGCGCACAGCGAAGCCTTGCAGGAGGCCATAGAGCTCGTAGTGATCGCGGATGGTGGAGGGGCCGAAGCCAGCGACGAAGGTGCCTCGGCGCCCGTCGGTGGCCACCAGCCCGTCGTGCGCCAGCTCGATGAGCGCCTCGCGCACCGGTTGCCGGCTGATGCCCAGCGCATCGGCGATGTCGTCGACCGGCACCTTCTGTCCGCTGCGTAGGACGCCGGTGAACACCAGCGTGCGGATGTAGTCGGATGCGATCTCGGCGCTGGAGGGCGCGGCGGCCAGCTTCGGTTTGGGGAGCACCACCTTCAGATCCGTCATATCTCGTATGTTACATACAATATTTCAGATGTCAAGGTGGATGGTGTGGGAGACGGTCGGTGCGAGTCTCCCGTCGTGCAGCCATGCGGGCAGGCGTCTAGAAGCCGTAGAGCGAACGCAGCGCGGGGTAGGTGCCGACCGAGACGCGGTAGGCGTCGGGCGTTGGGCACGGGTTGCTGAGCGCCCCGCCCACCGTCCAGGGCATCGGGCAGGGCAGTCGGGTGAGCGAAGCCACCCAGCGGGAGATGTAGTCGCCCGTGGCGTACACGCCGGTGGTCAGCAGGTGGATGCGGTCGGAGCTGTACCAGCCGCTGGAAGCAGCTGCATAGGCGCGCCAGTTGGCGACGACCAGGTCGGGGTAGGCGGCGCTGCCCGCCAGCGAGGTGAGGATCGCGTTGTGGGTGTCGTACCAGCCGGGCTTGTTCGATTCGCTGAACGTGAACCACATCACGAACCGGGCGCCTTTCGCCCGTGCCGCGGACATGAGCGTCGCGACATCGGCGGCGAGAGTGGTGGAGGAGTCGTTGTACCCGGTCTTGATCACCACGATGTCGAACGTGCCGGCAGCGGAGTTGATTGCCTCCAGCGCTGTGTTCGGTGCGATGTGGGTGAAGCTGCTGACGCACGACTTGCGCACCAACCGTCGGCAGGGTTTGGCGTCGAGCACGGGCGCGAACCCACGGAACGACGTGGTGGCCCGCGGCACGTCGACGAACCCGCCGAGCGTGGAGTCGCCGATCATCAGCACTCGTGGCACGGGCGCGGTGTTGGGCGGCACAGGCAGGGGTGCCGCGCCGGGCGTGCCGGTGAAGTAGCCGGTGAGGTCGACGACCAAGTCGGTGCCTCGGCTGGAGAAGTAGCTGGTGCCTCGAGTCGAGGTGGTGGTGACGGCCAGGTTGGGAGTGGTGGCGTCGCGGGCAGCGGCGTTCACCGACGAGGTGATGGGCCGAGTGGTGCCCGCCGGGTGGGCGGTGACGAAGCCGGCGCCGTCGGGCCGCACGGCTGTCACGTTGGTGACCAGTGCGACGGCATCGGGGACGGGTAGAGCAACCTCTCGCGCGCCGCCGGCCCACAGCCGCGACGGCTGAGAGCGGGTGTCGAGCAGCCGCATGGGTGCGACGGGTACGAACAGCCCGTCGGCCGATTCCGATGCCGACTCGCCCGTGAACCAGCCGACGAGATCGACGATCACATGCCCGCCCACCGATGTGGTGATGACGAACCCGCCTGGCGCCACGCCGAGGATCACCGACGCAGCGCGTGCGGTGCGGCTGCCGTCGGGCGTGAGGAACCACGCGGCGGGCGGGGTGCCGCCCTCCGGGTGCGCGGTCAGCTGGCCGGCGCCCGGCGCACCGGCGCTGGTGACGTTCACCACCACTGCGCGGGCGTCTGTGTCGACGCCCGCCGGCAGCGGCACGGTCACGCTGCCGCCCGCGGCGAGCCCACCGGCGACCGTGTCGCGGGTGTCGATCAACCGGGTGGGGGCGGAGGGCACGAACCTGCCGGCGGAGGCGATGGGAGTGGGCGTGAACGTGCCCATGACCACGACGGTGAGCGGTGCCGCCGACGACACGTACAGGTCGACCGCGCCGTCGATGCCGATCGGGATGATGGCCGAGTTGGAGGTGCGCGCCGTGACCGACAGGTTCAGGATCGAGGTGTCGGGCCGCACCTGGCCGGCCGGATACGCACTGACGAAGCCAGGGCCGGCGGCTGCTCCTGCCGTCACCGTCAGCGCCGCCGCCGAGATGTCGGCGCCGATGTCGTCGCGCCCGGCGACCTGCACCCGGATGGTGTGGGCGTCGAGCTGGGTGCAGCCGCAGTCGCCTGCTGCGGTGTCGGCCAGCAGCAGTGGCCCGATGGGCAGATAGGCCGACGGGTCGCCCGCCTGCTGCGGCGCGGCCGCATGGGAGACCGCTGCGGTGAACGGGCCGACCGGCAGCGCCACCGTGCACACGAGCGCGGCAACGAGGCAACGGCCGCGGACCCGCAGAAGTGACGCGTGCATGAGTGCACGATAGTGCACTGTGCAGAAAGCTGAGTGAACTGGCGACTGTCAGCCCGCCCGTTCACCGACTGTCAGCCGACTGTCAGCCGACTGCTGCCGCTGCTGCCGCTGCGATCGCGGTGTCCTGCTCCGCCGAACCGCCCGAGACACCCACCGCGCCAGCCAGCGAGCCCCGGACGCGTACAGGCTCGCCGCCTCCGAAGATGACCAACCTGGGAGTGTGGGTGATGCCGTGGACCAAGGCCGGCTGCCCTTCGATCAGTGGCCACCAGGAGTTCGTCGGAAGCCCACCGAACGACGTCACCGACCACGCCTTGTCAGCGGCGATCTGCACCGACAGCACGGGCGCGCCGTCCATCCGGGCCGACGCGAGCGGATTGCCACCTCCGTCGCAGACGGCGACGCACACGGCGACGCCGATCTCGCCGGCGGCGGCGATCGCGGCATCCAACACCTGCTGTGCTCCCGCCAGCGAGAGATCGACGCGACTGAGGGTGGACGGCTGGGCGGCAGGCGCGTCGTTCTCGACAGGCATGGTGACTCCGTTGCACACGTTGGGCGGGCGTAACCGCGGGTGAGGCGTCATCATCGGCCCGCGTCGACGTAGGTGGCAACCGCACCGTTCCGGAATCCGGACCATGGGTCAGAACGCGCATCATCAGTTCCGTGTGGCGGAACGTTTGCCTTGTCGCGCCGGTGTGGGCGTGGGAAGGTGGCCCTCTTCGCTCCGCGGCTCACGGCCGAGGAACGAACACGAGGGGATCGGTTCATGGGGTACCGAGTCGCGCGTCACGGCAACGACCTGCTCGCAACCGCGAGCCACCCCAGCGCGCCTCTGCCCCTGCCCGCCGCCGTGCCGACACCACCGGGGGCCGAGGGTTGGCAGGACCTGTACTCGTACTCGCTGCCGTTCAGTGACGACCGCAAGGAGTACGAAGAGTCGGCGTTCTGGTTCCGCGAGACCATTCACTGGCCGCGCCCGCTGCGCCCGTTCGAAGCGACGTTCCTGCAGGACGCGATCGCTTCGCTGGGGCAGTTCAACCATCGCCACTACGTGGTTCCTGCGGCACGCGGCCTCGATGTCCGCATCCTGAACGGCTACTGCTACCTCAGCCCCGGCTCGATCGACGACGTCGACGAGATCGCCGATCGTGCCGAGATGTTCGACGAACGAGGAGGCTTCTACTACCGCCACTGGGACGAGCTGTACGCCGTCTGGATGGACCGCATCCGCGATCTGTTGGCTCGGCTGGACGCCATCACCTTCGCTCCGCTTCCAGACGTCGTTCCCCTCGGCGACGTCGTCGGTGGCCGCGGGCTGGGCAGCGTCTACGACCTGCCTCGCACGTTCCATCACCTGCTCGATCTGGCGGTCGAGCTGTGGCAACGGCACTTCGAGTTCCTCAACCTCGGGTACGGCGCATACCTCGACTACTTCGGCTTCTGCCGGTCGGTGTTCCCGGAGATCGGCGACCTCGAGGTGGCCCGCATGGTGGCGGGTATCGACGTCGACCTCTTCCGCCCCGACCAGGAGCTGCGCCGCCTCGCCCGGGCCGCCATCGACCTGGGGGTGGCCGAAGTGCTGTGCGCCGGCACGGTGGAGGGCGTGGTCGGCAGGCTGGTCGGAATCGCCGGCGGCGAGGAGTGGCTCGCCGACTTCACGCGCACCCAGCAGCCCTGGTTCAACTTCTCCACAGGCTCCGGCTTCTACCACGACGACGCGGTGTGGGCCGATCAACTGGAGTACCCGTTGGGGTTCATCCGCAGCTACATCGCCCAGCTCCGCGAAGGCCACGCGATCGACGCTCCCTCACAACGGGTCGCCGACGAACGTGACGACCTCGCTCGGCGTGCGCGCAGCCGGTTGACGGGCAATGACCGGCAGCGCTTCGACGAGAAGCTGCAGCTCGCTCGCACCGTGTTCCACTTCGTCGAGAACCACAACTTCTACGTCGAGCACTGGGGCATGTCGTTGGTCTGGCGCAAGCTGCGAGAGCTGTCGTCGGTGTTCGTGAAGGAGGGGTTCTGGAGCTCCACCTCGGATATGTTCTTCCTGCGGTCCGACGAGGTCGAGGCCTCGCTGTGGGACATGCTCGGCTCGTGGGCCAACGGCACGCCGGCGCGTGGCCCGCAACGCTGGCCACGCGAGATCTTGCGCCGGCGGGCGATCCTCGCCGCATGCGAGGCCAGCTGCCCGCCGCCAGTGTTGGGGGTGATGCCACAGTCGCTCACCGAGCCGTTCACCATCATGCTCTGGGGGATCACCACCGATTCCATCGCCGCTGGTGAGGCGGCGACCCTCGGCGTCACCGAGCTGCGCGGGTTCGCCGCCTCCGGTGGGCTCGTCATCGGGCGCGCCAGAGTGGTCTTGTCCGCCGACAAGCTCGACGAGGTGGAGGACGGCGAGATCCTCGTCACGGAACTGACCTCGCCGAGCTGGGCGCCGGTGTTCGGCCGCATCGCAGGCACAGTCACCGAGACCGGCGGGATGATGAGCCACGTGGCCATCGTGTGCCGCGAGTACGGCCTGCCCGCAGTCGCCGGAGTCGCCCACGCGACACAATGCATCCGAACCGGCCAGTTGCTGAGCGTCGACGGCAGCAACGGCATCGTCACGATCCTCGACTGAACGAAGCAACCACCCCATGGACCAGCTCTCCACCGTCACCAAGGCGCTGCAAGTACTGCAGGCGTTCAGCTACGAGCAGCCGGTACTGGGTGTCAGCGAACTGGCACGGAAGCTGAACATGGGGAAGAGCAGCGTGCACCGGGTTCTGTCCACGCTGGCCGAGCAGGGTTTCGTGTCGAAGACCGCCGACGACCGTTACCGGCTGGGTCTGAAGCTGCACGAGCTCGGCCAGCTGGTGGTCAGCTCGCTGGAGCTGCGGCAGGTCGCGCACGCCCCGCTGGAGCGCCTGCGCAACGAGTGCGGCGAGACAGTGCACGTGGCGGTGCTGGACGGTACGGATGCGATGTACGTGCACCGCATCGAGGCGCAGTCCACGCTGCGCACCTTCTCGCGAGTGGGCAGGCGGGTGCCGGCGCACACCACCTCGTCAGGCAAGTGCCTGCTCGCGTTCAGCGAGCCGGCCGCGACCGACGAGGTGGTCCGCGCTGGCCTGAAGCGCATCGGACCGCGCTCGATCACCACCGAGCAGGGCCTGCGCGAGGCGCTGGCGAAGATCCGCGTGAACGGATACGTCGTCAGCGTCGAGGAGAACGAGCGTGGCGTGGTCAGCATCGGGGCTCCCGTGTTCGGCCACGATGGTCGCTGCATCGCCGCGGTCTCTATGGCCGGGCCGATCCTGCGCGTCTCCACCGAGCAGGTGCCACGGTTCACCCGCATGGTGCGCCGGTGTGCGATGGAAGTCAGCCAGGGCATGGGCTTCCTCGATCGCAACCCGCGCCCGATGGCCGTTGCCCGCTGAGCCTGGCAGGCCGGGGTCAGTCGCGAAGGAAGCTCAGCAGCAGTGAGTTGAAGGCCTTGGCGTGCTCGATCTGCGTCCAGTGGCCACAACGCCCGAACACGTGCAGCTGGGAGCGGTCGATCAGCTGCAACAGGCGGTACGCGTTGTCGACAGGGATCACTCGATCGTCGCGGCCATGGATGATCAGCGTCTCGTGGGGGAGAGCGGCGATCTGGTCGTCCGGCGTCGCCATGGCCTCGACCCAGCGTTGCCGCGGCGCGGGGAACATCGCGGAGAACGCCTCCTGGACGCCCGGCTCGATGCTGGCCCGATAGCGCAGCTCCGCGAGCTCATCGTTGACCAGCGTCCGGTCGTAGGCGAAGTAGTCCATCACCGAGCGCATGTTCTCGATGGACGGCTCGTAGCCCCACACGCGGTCGAGCCCCTCGGTGATCGGGAAGGAGACGCCGACGGCGCCCATCAGGACCAGCTTGTGCACTCGCTCGGGCCAGCGAGCGGCGAAGGCGATCGCGAGCCCGCCGCCGAAGCTGTTGCCCACCAGCGAGACCTGCGGCAGGCCGAGCGATGTGAGGAGGCCGTCAAGCTGGTGCACCCAGCCCGTCATGTCGTAGGAGCCGGGCTTGTCGGTGAAGCCGAACCCCGCCATGTCAGGGGCGATCACGCGGTGCTCGGTCGCGAGGTCGGGAAGGGTGAGCCGCCAGTTCGCGTAGGCCGAAACGCCTGGCCCCGAACCGTGCACGAGCAGGACGGGCGAGCCGTCGCCCGCCTCGAGGTAGTTGGTGCCGATGCCGTTGGCGTCGATGCGCCGACCGATCTCGGGGCGCTCAGCTGCATCTGGGACGGTCATGAGCTCTTGCCTCCTTTGGGTTTGTCGATGGGGCGCAACCCGGGTGTGCGCGCAATCGTTCGCCGGATGCCATTGGCGGCGGTCTTCACTGCCGACGCGTAGCGCTCGACGTCGCGGCGTGGCGGCGAACAGGTGACGGAGACCGCACCGATGGCGCGGTCGTCGATCATGATCGGCGCTGCGGCGCAGACGATGCCGATCGAGTTCTCCTCGTGGTCGTAGGCGATGCCCGTCTCGCGAATGCGGGCGAGCTCCTCGGCGAGGACCTGGTGGTTGGTGATGGTGTACGGCGTTCGCGATGCCAGCGGCATGGCCAGCACCTTCATCGCTGCCTCCGGATTGAACGCGAGCAGGGCTTTGCCCACACCAGTGCAGTACGCCGGCAGGCGCCCGCCGACCCGGGAGGCGATGTTCACCGGCCGGTGCCCACGAATGCGCTCCAGGTACACGACGTCGGTGCCCTCCAGTACCGCCAGGTGGATG
>JAUSLQ010000155.1 GCA_030645675.1 Actinomycetota bacterium
GGGCGATGTTCCCCAGGCCCGGCCCACCGCGCATGATGTTGACGAACACGCCCGGCACCTCGGCGCCGATCATGTACGACACGCCCTCCAGCATGAGGCTGAAGCCGGGCGAGCTGGTGAACGTCATGCATCGCTTCCCGGCCCCGCCCGCGCCGTACATCATGTTGACGGTGGCGACTTCGCTGACCGCCTGCACGAACACCCCGCCGAGGTGCGGCTGCACCTTCGCCATCAGCTCCGCGCCCTCGGTGGACGGCGTGATCGGGTAGCCGAACACGTGCCGGCAGCCGGCCAGGATGGCACCCACTGCCGAGGCGTAGGTGCCCTTCATGATCAATGGGGCCTGTTCGGGCAGGGCGACGGTGGCGTCGGGCAGCAGCTCGGGGATGGGTGCGTCGTAGGGGCGGGGGCCGTTCAGGTGGGCGGGGTCGACCAGCTCGAACGCCTCCTCGTCACCCTCCGGCCGCAGGCCGAACGGCTCCGGGCAGGCCTCGATGCACAGCTCGCAGTGGTTGCAGTTCGTCAGGTCGAGGTGCACCGGCGTGAGCCCCGTGACCGGGTTGATCTCCGTGCCGAGTGTGATGCAGTCCTTCGTGCACGCCGCGATGCAGCGCCCGCAGCCCTTGCAGTACTCGGGTAGGAGAAAGGGTGGTGGCTTGCGAGCGGTCGCCGTCACGGCAGCACCTCCAGAGAGTCGGGCATCGGAGACGCCGGTACTGAACTGCGGAAGAATGAATTCGTACTTCGATCATGGGCCGCGGAGGGGTGGCCTGCCTAGGGACCAGGGGCCCACTCAGCAGGTGGTGCCAGAGTCGGGCGTCTGGGGCACGCCACAGACGTACGTACCGCTGTTCCGTTCCACAGACCCGGCGCTTCTTGGCCCGGGCATCCCCGAACCACTCAATCCAGGCAGAACTCGTTTCCTTCAGGGTCGGCCATCACGAGGTGGCCCACGCTCATCGGTGGAGCGGGCTCTTCGCGATGCAGGCGAGTTGCACCCAGCGCCACCAGCCGTTCGCACTCCGCTTCCAGTGCCGCCATCCGTTCGTCGCCGGCCAGGCCGGGGGCGGCCCGCACGTCGAGGTGCACGCGGTTCTTCGCCACCTTGCCCTCGGGCACCTGCTGGAAGAACAACCGCGGCCCGTTCCCCTCGGGGTCTTCGATGGCCGATCTCGTGTTGCGCTGCTCTTGGGGCACCCCCACCCGAGCCAGGAACTCGTCCCAGGCCGCGAGCGGATCGGCGCCTGCCGGCAGGTCGACACCCGGTGGGGCGGGGTGCACGTACCCCAGCACGTCGCGCCAGAACGTCGACAACGCCGCCGGGTCGTGTGCATCGAAGGTGACTTGGACGTGACGGCTCATCGTTCGCTCCACTTCGTCGGCAAGCGGCGCCGGGTGAGCGCCGTCCTCGGCCTGACGGTACCTTCGAACGTGAGCGCCGCGGGTCACGCCCTCAGGCCGAAGGCTGCGGTGAGCGCGTCGCGTACGTCGGCGACGATGCCGAAGTGGGCGACGCGGAAGTCCACCGCAACTGTTGCAGGCGAACGTCCAGCGTCGGTCGGGCTGTGTCGACGTGATCGCGGAGCACTCTTCTCCAACGGTTCGATGGAAGATCGCGCCCGGACACCCCGCCGCCGCCAACTGCGTGAGTCGCAGCGGCCTGCAACCAATCATGCGTCACCCCCGCGCGTTTGGACACTTCTGCGCGGTAAGCGCGCACAAGTGTCCAAACGCGGCGGTCGGCCACACCACGCTGATCGAGCACCTCGAAAGTGCGCGAATGCAGCCCGCGCGAGCGCGAGCTCTCGAGCTCGAAGCTGGGGCGCCGCTCGACGATGACGACGTCGGGGCCCGCAGCGTGAGCTCTGCCGCCAGCATCATCCGCGTCGGCCGCCGCCGGCGATCACCACCGCCCGCTCGAATCGATCGACTGGCTGCTCCCCGCCGCTCGCGCTGCGGGCGCCCACTGAACATCACCACGTGATGGCAGCGGGCGCCCGCAGCACAACTTGGTTACGAGGCGGCGCCGGCGGTCGTTTCGATCGCTTCGGCGGCCGAGGGGCGGTGCTGTCCGATCTCGACCTTGCGCGGCTTGGCCTGCTCAGCGACGGGGATGCGAATCGTCAGCACACCGTCGTGGAGGTCGGCTTCGAGGTGCTGCAGATCGAGCCCGTCGCCAAGCTGGATCTGGCGCCGGAAGACACCCCGGTAGCGCTCGCCGAAGTACGGCTGATCGGATTCCTGACGCTGCCAGTTCCGCTCGGCCGCAATGGTCAGCACGTTGCGCTCGACGGTGATGTCGAGACTCTCGGCCTTCACACCCGGCAGGTCGATGTGGACCCACACGTCGCTGCCGCGGCGGAATGCGTCCATCGGCATCACACCACTGGCGTTCTGCTGGCGGTTCGACAGCCGGCTGAAGAGAGTGTCGAGGTCACGGAACGGGTCGGTCTGGATCAACATGTCAACTCTCCTTTTCGGGTTCTCGGACCGTGGAGCGGTCCTACTTCTGCCCACAGAATATCGTGTGGTTATGTTGAGTGTCAAGAGGCGATTATGTTGACATCTTCAACCGCCGGTGACACGATGGCGAGATGGTGCAGAACGCGTCGAGCCGGGGCCAGCCAGCCGCCCGGCAGCGCGCTGCGCTCGACGGCTGGCTGAGCTCCCAGGCCTCGCCGAACACCCGGGCCGCGTATCGCTCCGATCTGGAACTGTTCGGCAAGTGGTGTACACGTCAGGGAGCCGTCCCGCTGACGGCTGACACGGCGACACTCGTCTCGTTTCAGGCTGCCCGTGAGGCCGCCGGGGACAGCCCCTCGACGATCCGGCGACGCTGGTCAGCCTTGTCGTCGTTCTACGACTTTGCGATCGAGCGCGACCTGCGTTCGGTCAACCCCTCCGTCGGCGTCGATCGGCCGAAGGTGTCGCCCGGCGATCCGAGTCCCACGATGCAGCTGTCCGACGAGGCTGTTGCCAGCTACCGGGCGACCGCAGCAGCACTCGATCCCCGCCTCGACGCGCTCGTAGCCCTACTGGTGTGCGAGGGGCTCAAGGTCTCCGAAGCACTCGATCTCGACATCGAAGACGTGGCCGGCAGATCGCCGGCGACGACGATCACCGTCCGGCGGCGAGGTGAAGTCAGACGGATCGTCCTCGACCGTGAAAGCGCGCGCGCCCTTCGCGGATGCATTGGGAAGCGTCGCACCGGCCCGGTGTTCGTCAGCGAGAAGGCCTCACGTTCTGACGCGCCGCGTCGGCTCACGCGCTTCGGTGCCGATCACCTGATCCGCCAACTCCGAACTGGCTCGGCCGTCGAGCCTGTGACCGCGAACGCGTTGCGGCGGTTTCACATCACCACCAGAAGGCTTGCAGGAGACCCAGTCGACGACGTACGAGACCGCGCTGGTCTCGCGAGCGCGCGGGGCGTTCGACGATTCCTCGACGCCACGGCCGATGTCGGCCCACGCTCCAGCTCGAAGGTGGCCGGCGGCTTGCGGCGGCGTACTCAGGGATCGGACACAGAAAGGAGCGGGTGAATCGACAAGACCACCTGCCCCACACATCCCCGTTTGGACACTTCTGCGCGCCTGGCGCGCAGAAGTGTCCAAACGCAGAGTCGGCGGCCTCACCACGGCCTCGGGGTCATCGTCATCATCCGGATGCACGAGACCCACCCACCCCGACCAGCCTGATCCCTTCCGCGATCTCGTCGTGTCACGTGGTGGCGGTTGACGCGGTCGGCGTGCGCGAGCACGCACGGATGATCAGCTAACCGAGAGAGCTCAGTCGTGCGCCTCGAGGCTCAACGCCGAGGGAGCATGCAGCGCGAGCCGGCCGCGTCCACAGCGCGACAGCCGCAGAGGCGCCTCGCGCTCATCGAGCCGGCGCTTGAGCATCAGCAGGCGAGTGTCGAGGTTGTCGCGGAAGCCTGGCAGCTCCAGGGACTTGTCGAGACGGAGCTCCTTGGTGGTGAACTCGACCTGGCCGGTCTGGAGGTGCCGATTCACGAGCGCCCACAGGGCGCGCCCGGCGCGACACCTCCCGGCAGCGGATTCTGCTCGCTTGCCAACTGCAAGACTCCTGCTGTGTACCGGTTCAACGACATCGAGATCGACCCGGCGTGCCGTGAGATCCGCCGCGGCGGCGTTGCAGTGCATCTCGAACCGCAGGCGTTCGATCTTCTCGTGCTCCTCATCGAGCACCGGGATCGCGTGCTGGCGAAGACCGATCTACTCGATGGCGTGTGGGGGCACCGCTTTCTCTCCGATGCGAACCTGACGACGCGCGTCAAAGAAGCGCGACGGGCGGTCGGTGACGACGGCGCTTCGCAGCACACCATTCACAACGTCCGCGGCCGCGGCTACCGCTTCGTCGCGCGACTCGCCGATGACGGCCCGGCCCAGCTTGCCGGTCCACTCGCGCTCATCGGGCGCGAAGAGGACTACGCGAGAGTGACGGCGGCGCTCCGAGCACAGCCGCTCGTGACGCTGTTAGGACCCGGCGGCGCGGGCAAGACCGCGCTCGCTCGGGCGATGCTCAGCAATGCCCTACTCGACGACGTCGACGGTGGCCACTTCGTCGACTTGAGTGCTCTGGAGCCAGGAGCTGACGTTCTGCCGGCGGTCGCCCTCGCGCTCTCCGTCTCGCTGGACGCCGCGAGGCCTGCGACCGCCGTGTCGGCCATTGCGCGTCTCGACGCCCTGGTCGTGTTCGACAACTGCGAGCACGTTGTCGACAGTGCCGCCGAGCTGATCGAACGGCTGCTGGCGGTGCCGGATCGCGTTGTTCGGATCCTCGCCACGAGTCGCTCGCGGTTGGGAGTCGGCGGCGAGTGGATCCACGAGGTTGCGCCGCTCGACCCGGCTTCTGCCCTCGTCCTGTTCGCCCAGCGCGCCAGCGCGGCGCGGCACGATTGGGTTCTCGACGGCAACGATCGCGAGCGGCTCGATGCGATGCTGGCCAGGCTCGATCGACTCCCATTGACGATCGAGATGGCGGCCGCTCGCTTGGGCTCGATGACCTTCGCCGACATCGTCGACTCGCTCGACGCTGGCGCGCCGGTGCTGCAGGTGTCGCATCGTTCGAGCGGCCACCGCCACCGGAACCTGGACTCGCTGGTCAACTGGTCGGTCGGTCTCCTGCCCGACGATCGACGGCAGGTGTTCGAGGACTGTTGTGTGTTCGCCGGCGCCGTCACGGTCGACGATGCTGCGGTCGTCCTCGGCACAGGGCTCACGACTGTGGTGCAGCTCGCTGATCTTGCGGAACGCTCGCTGCTGGCTGCGGATCTGACCGCCACGTCGGCCCGGTATCGGTTGCTGCAGACGGTTCGATCGCCGTTGACCGCCAGGTTCGAGGCCTCGGGCCGCGCCAGCGAGATGCGCGCTCGTCATGCACGCCACTTCGCCTCGGTCGCTGCTGACGCCGACCGTCGAATCCGCTGTACCGACGAGCACGCGGGCCGTCATCGTCTCGAGGGCATCGTTCCCGAGCTCCGTGCGGCACAGCGTTGGGCGCAGATCAACGACCCAGAAATCGCCGATGCGTTGTGCACGTCGCTTCACCTCTTCACCTACTCGTCGTTCTGGAACGAACCTGAGGAATGGGCGCGAGCGTTGCTCGCCGCGGACCCGCTCGTTCCGGCGCCAGGAGCGCACTTGCTGGTGGCCGGCGCTGAGGCGAACCGGGGCGAACTCGATCGGGCGATGGCGCACGCCCGAACGGCGTCGACGTCGCCGGATCGACGTGTTCGGGCGGCGGCGTGGGAGATCATGGCTGACGTGGCGATCTACTCGGGCGACTACGCGGGGACGGTCAGCGCTGCCGACGAGCTTCGCGAGCTCGCGGCCGCATTCGAGGATCCGCACCTCGACGCGATCGGGGTCGTCGACCACGCCCTCGCCGAGGCCTTTCTCGGCGACCCGCATCTCGGTCTCGAGCTGATCGAGCGCTTCGACGCGTCCCAATGCTCGCCCTCGGACCGGGGATGGCTGAGCTACACCCGCGGCGAGTTGCTGAGCGCGCTCGCAGACCCAGCCGCGCCCGATGCCTACGTCTCCGCAATCGAGCTGGCGGCCACGGTGGGCAACTACTTCGTCGCATCCGTCGCGAGGATGTCACTGGCCACCGAACTGTCACGCGCCGGCGAGCGAGACAAGGCCCTCGACGCATACGCCGAATGCCTCCGCGGGTACCTGCGCCATGGAAACCTTGTCCATGCGTTGACCGCGCTCCGCGACGTCGTCGAGCCGCTGCACGACAGCGGTGACACCATGACAGCAGTCCAGCTGGCGGCTGCGACATTCGGCGACACTCGTCGAGTCAGCTACGGGGCGCAAGCCGAACGTCTGCCAGCCGTCATCGAGCGCCTCCGCCGCTCGGTCGACGACGACGACAGCTTCGAGCAGTGGTGGGCAACAGGTGCCACCTTGGGGATGTACGACGCGGTCCGGCTCGCCGCTGCGGCCCTCGACCGCCGCCACGCGCCGGCACCGGACTGATCCTCAGACAACCCTCAGAGAATCCACGAGCAGCCACTCCATCGCTGCGTTCCCATAGGAACATGAACACCACCACACGTACCCCATGGCCCGTCAAGGGCACCACCGTCGTCACCGATGCCGGCCTCGAGACCTGGCTGCTGTTCCAACGCGGCGTCGAACTCCCTGCATTCGCCGCATACCCGTTGGCCGCGACCGAGACAGGTCGGGCCTTGCTCACCGAGTACCTGCAGCACTACGCCGCCATCGCTTCATCGGTCGGGGCTGCGCCGGCGCTCGACGCAGCCACGTGGCGGGCGAACCCCGACTGGGCAGACGCGCTCGGCCATGACCTCGACACACTCGGATCCCTCATCGATGCGTGCATCGGAGTGGTCGCCGACGTGCGAACCAGCTGGCAGGGCAACCAGCCGTTCCTGATCAACGGTCCGGTGGGCCCCCGTGGCGACGGCTACCGCGTCGAAGACTCCATGACACCCGAGGCCGCCGCCGACTACCACGGGTTCCAGGTCAGCCGAATGGCCGACGCCGGCGTCGACGTCGTCACTGCGCTCACCATGGGATACGTCGGAGAAGCCGCTGGAATCGCGCTCGCCGCCAGAGCCGCCGGCCTGCCCGCCGTGGTGTCGTTCACGCTCGAGACCGACGGACGCCTGCCGACCGGCATGCCCCTCGGCGAGGCGATCGAGGCCACCGACGCTGCGACCGGCGCCTACCCGCTGCACTACATGATCAACTGCGCGCACCCGACGCACTTCGACCATGTGCTCGATCGCGCAGCGCCCTGGGCTCAACGGATAGGGGGCATCCGGGCCAACGCATCGTCGCTCAGCCATGCCGAACTCGACGAGATGGTCGAGCTCGACGAGGGCGACCCCGATGACCTGGCGCGCCGCTACGTGGCTCTGCGCGACCAGCTACCGAGCCTGCAGGTCGTCGGCGGTTGTTGCGGCACCGACCATCGCCACGTCGCCGCCATCGCAACGGCCTGGCAGCGCTGAACTCGGCGGCCTTCGGGTTATGAGCCGTAAAGCGGTGCTGTCACCCTGTGATGCCCTGTGCCGTTTAGTGCCATCTAGCAGGTCTTTCGCGATATTCGAATGTCACCTGATGGCTGTGGATAACGCCCTGTGTCACCTGGTCCGTTAGAAGTTCCGTTAGAAGTCCTGTCTGGAACGCCGATCTGTCTGCAGCAGACAAGTCAGGCTTTCAGACAGGCAGCGCGTCGTCACTCGTCATCGTCGTAGAGGACCGGCTCGCCCGTCCGCATCGCCGTGATTGCGTCGCGGATCATGCGGTTCCAGTCCATCCACCAGAACTTCTGGCCGGCGTCCAGCTCCGCGCCCCAACCCACGAGGGTCTGCTCGACGGCAGTCTCGATCTGCTCTTGGCTCGGGGCGCTGGTGGACGCGGACATGCGACCAACTTACGAGTCGGCGTGACCCAGCACCGAGCGCTTTTCGGCCGCCCGGTCGACAGCGTCATCGAGTGTGCTTCGGTGAGGCGGTCTGCTCGTACATTCCAGCTTCATCAGCGATCTCGACCATCCGGTCGAGCGCTCGTCGGCGGCCATTCGACTCGGCGGCGTCAGAGCTCATCGTCTCGCCGTGTCGTCGCGGTCAGGGTTCACGACGAGCAAGGTAGTGCTCGGCCAGATTCGGAGAGCCACGATTTCAGGGTATTCGACGCAAGCGACGAAGCGTTGCCTTCCTTTCCCTCCGAGCAACGGTTAGAGTACAAGCGTTACTTAGCGACGGAGGAGGTAACGGTTGTGGCAACACTGATCCGACACCGCTGGACCTCCTCGTTCGAGGGCATGAGCCGACGCGATCGTCAGGGCTGCGACTACGACGCCTACCTGCCCGACCCGCTCGCTGGCTGGGAGCTCGCTCTTCCCGCCGACCTCGTCGCCGACCTCACCGACGCCGAAGCAGCTATCCGCCGGCTGAACACATCCACCACCACGCACGTCAGTCTCGAAGGGCTCGCCCGGTTCCTGCTGCGCGCAGAGTCCGTCGCCTCCTCGAAGATCGAAGGTTTGGAAGCAGGCCCACGCCGGTTGCTCGACGCCGAAGTCGTGCTCGCCCAAGGAGGCGACGCCGCCGACCGAGTCGCCGTCGAAGTGCTCGCCAACGTCGCCGCGATGGAGGCCGCCGTCGAACTCGGCTCGACGAACGACGCGATCACACTCGACGACCTCCTCGCCATCCACCGGATCTTGATGGAGCGATCCTCCATGCCGCACATCGGCGGTGTCGTCCGCACGGTCCAGAACTGGATCGGCGGCAGCAGCTACAACCCGTGCTCGGCCGCATTCGTCCCGCCGCCACCGGAATCCCTCGACGACTTGCTCCGTGATCTCCTCGACTACGTCAACGGCGACCACCATCCCGCGCTCGTCCAAGCAGCGATCGCGCATGCGCAGTTCGAGACAATCCACCCGTTCGCCGACGGCAACGGCCGCACAGGTCGCGCTCTCATCCACGTCATCCTTCGCCGGCGCAGTCTCGCGCCGCGTTTCGTTCCACCGATCAGCCTCGTGCTCGCCACCTGGGCAAGTGACTACATCGCCGGTCTCACTGCGTTTCGACACGTCGGTGAGCCCGAGAGTCCAGAGCGGTCCACCGGTGCGGGCAGTTGGCTGCGAACGTTTGCGACCGCCGCGCATCGTTCATGCAGCGACGCCGAGGCATACGCCGAACGGATCAAGATGCTCGACGCACGATGGCGCGAACAACTCGATCGGGTCCGCGCCAACTCAGCGGTCGAGCTGCTCCTCGATGTCCTGCCCGGTGTCCCGGTGATCACGGTCGAGAGCGCGGCGCGATTGATCGGCCGGTCGGAGATGCGCACCGGTGAAGCCGTCAATCGCCTCGAAGCCGCCGGCATCCTGCGCCAACGCAACGTGGGACGCCAGCGTTACCGGGTCTTCGAGGCAGCCGACGTCATCGACCTCTTCACCGGTCTCGAACGAGCCTTGGCAAGCCCCACCGGTGACACCGCAACCGCGCCACCGAACCGTCGCGTGCCTCGTCGGATGAAGCCCACCGGAGACAGGACCGGCTCACGATGAGCCTTCAGGGAATCACCACAATCTGCCGCCCAACCGCACCCTACGAATACGCGCGAGTTCAAACGGTTCCCCACCATGTTCTGAGCGGCCGGGCTCAACTTCAAAGGCCGTCAACGAGGCAGACTGAGATTCGACCTCAAGCGTCGTCCTTGGGGTCGTTGCCGGAAGTTCGTAGGTCCGAGTCATCTTTCCGCTCTGGGGTACCGTCGGGGTGCTCTGGGGCTCGATCGCGTCGACGAACGTTTGCGCGAGTGAAGTTTCCCATCTGACCGGCCGAAGGTATTTCGTGGAGATCATCGACAACATCAACCGAAGGTTGGGTGACGACCTGAAGGACGTCATTCGTCCGGGGTCGAAACTTCGCATCGCCGCGGCCACGTTCTCGATCTACGCATTTGAGGCTCTACAACGAGAGCTAGCTCAGATCGAGTCTTTGCAGTTCGTCTTCACGGCTCCGACCTTCGTGGCAGCGGAGGCGACCGACCGCGTCCGCCGCGAGCAGCGAGAGTTCTTCATTCCGCAGACGAAGCGGGAGTCCAGTCTCTATGGGTCCGAGTTCGAGATCAGACTCCGGAACAAGCTCACGCAGCGGGCGATCGCCCGAGAATGCGCCGAGTGGATCGAACGCAAAGTGACGTTCAAGTCCAACCGAACCGGCGCCCCTATGCAGCAGTTCGCGATCGTCGACGACGTGGCCACATACCTTCCGCTCAACGGGTTCACCGCCGCCGACCTGGGCTACGAGCGTGGGAACGCTGTTGTGAGTCTGGTCAACAAGTTTGACGAGGCACCGAGCACCACTGCCTACCTGACCAACTTCGAGCAGCTCTGGCACAACCGTGAGCAACTGGAGGACGTCACTCAGCTCGTCCACGACCACATCTCCTCGGTGTATGCCGAGAACTCGCCGGAGCGGGTGTACTTCCTGATCCTCTACAACCTGTTCTCCGAGTTCCTCGACGAGATCAACGAGGACGTGCTCCCGAACGACCGCACGGGATACCAGGACACTCAAGTGTGGCAGAGCCTCTACAACTTCCAGCGAGATGCCGCGGTCGGGATCATCAACAAGCTGGAGACCTACAGCGGCTGCATCCTTGCCGACAGTGTGGGACTCGGAAAGACCTTCACCGCTCTGGCTGTCATCAAGTACTACGAGTTGAGGAACAAGTCCGTCCTGGTGCTCGCGCCGAAGAAGCTCTCCGAGAACTGGACCAACTACAACGCCAACCTCACCACGAACATCTTCGCAAGGGACAGGTTCAACTACGACGTGCTCGCCCACACGGACCTATCGCGAACGAAGGGCGAGTCGCTGGGACTGCGGCTCGACCGGATCAACTGGGGCAACTACGACCTGGTGGTGATCGACGAGTCGCACAACTTCCGCAACGCCGACTACGCGGAGGAGAAGGAGTCCCGCTATCAGCGCCTGATGCGGCAAGTGATCCGCGAGGGTGTGAAGACAAAGGTGCTGATGCTCTCGGCGACTCCGGTGAACAACCGGTTCAACGATCTCAAGAACCAGCTGCAGCTTGCCTACGAGGGCGAGTCAGTGAACCTGTCCCAACACCTCAGCCTTTCGACGACTATCGAGAAGGTGTTCAGCGATGCCCAGCGGGTGTTCAACGAATGGTCCAAGCTTCCCCCGGAGACGAGGACCACCGGGACGATCCTGCAGATGCTCGACTTCGACTTCTTCGAGTTGCTCGACTCGGTCACCATCGCTCGCTCTCGTAAGCACATCCTGGCGTTCTACGACACCAGCGAGATCGGTCCGTTCCCTACACGTCTACCTCCGATGTCGATTCGCGAACCCCTGACCGACCTCCCCGGCGTGCTGTCGTACAACGAGATCTTCGAGCAGCTCCAATTGCTCAACATGAGCGTCTACACGCCGCTCGCCTATGTCTTCCCGAGCCGAATCCAGAAGTACAAGGACCTCTACAACATCGGAGACACCGGCAGTCGTGCGAACCTCGGCCAGTTCGGGCGAGAGCAGGGCCTGAAGCAGCTGATGACCGTCAACCTGCTGAAGCGCCTGGAGAGTTCCGTGGAAGCGTTCCGGCTCACGCTGGCCCGGATCGAGCGAGCTGTCGACCAAACGCTAGGCCGGCTTGACAGCACTGACGGCACCATCGCCGAGGTCGATGTCGACCTCGCCGGCCTCGACTCCGACGACGAGTCAGATGCCGAATCGCTGTCGTTCGGGGAGAAGATCAAGATCGATCTCAGCGACATCGACATCGAGTCGTGGCGACAAGATCTGTGGCATGACCGCGAAACGCTCCGCGAGCTGCTCGGGGTGATGCGAACGGTCACACCCGAACACGACCGAAAGCTGCAACGGCTGAAGGGTCTCGTCGCCGACAAGGCTGCGCACCCCATCAATGACAGCAACCAGAAGGTGTTGATCTTTTCGGCCTTCGCTGACACTGCCGAGTACCTCTACCGGGAACTCGCGCCCGACCTCGGCGTGGTGGGCCTGCAGACCGCGCTGATCACCGGTGGCGGACACGGAGCCAAGACCACTTTGGGCAAGGGCTACGACTTCCAGCAGGCACTGACGTTGTTCTCACCAAAGTCGAAACAGCGACACCTGACGATGCCGAGAGACACGGGTGAACTCGACGTGCTGATCGGCACCGACGTGATCAGCGAGGGCCAGAACCTTCAGGACTGCGATTACGTCGTCAACTACGACATTCACTGGAACCCGGTGAGGATCATCCAGCGCTTCGGACGCATCGACCGGATCGGCTCGACCAACGATGTCATCCAGCTCGTCAACTTCTGGCCCGACATCTCGCTCGACGAGTACATCAATCTCAAGGAGCGGGTCGAGAATCGCATGGTGATCGCCGACCTCGCCGCAACTGCAGACGACAACGTGCTCACGCAGGAGAGCAGTGACACGGCATTCCGCCGTGAGCAGCTCCGCAAACTCCAAGACGAGGTGATCGAACTCGAGGACGTCCGTACCGGCGTCTCGATCACGGACCTCGGACTCAATGACTTTCGAATGGACCTCCTCGCCTATATGAAGAACTACGGCGACATCGCCTCCGCGCCAAAGGGGCTACACGCCGTTGTTCCCGCTGATCCCGCCAAGGGTTTGAAGCCGGGAGTGCTGTTCGCCCTCCGCAACGTGGACGCCGACGACTCGATCAACCGAGGCAACCGCCTCCACCCGTACTACCTGGTGTACCTCGATGAAAGCGGCGAGGTGATCGCCGACCACACCGAGGCGAAACGCCTCCTCGACCTGATCCGGGCGGGCTGCCGGCCCTACAGCGAGCCGGTCATCGAAGTGACGCGCACGTTCAACGCCGCCACCAGGGACGGCGGCGAGATGGGCAAGTACTCCGAACTGCTCACCGCTGCGATCCGGTCGATGGTCGACGTCACCGAGGAGCGAGACATCGACAGTCTCTTCACCGCCGGCCCGACGACCGCCCTGACCCAGACGATCGGCGGGCTCGACGACTTCGAACTGATCGCGTTCCTCGCCATCGTCGCCCGAGAGGAGACCGAAGGTGCTTGAGCCTGTCGAAACTACCGTCACCGGCCCTCGCCTGTACCGCTGGCCCAACTCGGCTCGGTACGGCAAGGCAGTCCCCAAGACCAAGTTCTACGAACACGGCAAGGTGAACACATCGCTCCGTGAGCGCTTCGTGGCCGAGGTCCAACGAATCACATGGGCCTACAAGCTCGCCGAGAACACGATCAATCTCCCGGGTTCTGCTGCCGTGCCCGAGATCCAGGTGTTCGAGATCGTGGCCAAGGGCAATGACGTGAGCGATGTGGTGCTGGCCGCGATCGATAAGGCCGTGAAGACACCGATCTTCTTCGAGCTCTCCCGCACTGGCGGAGTCAGATTGGCAGCGGCGCACAAGGCGACAGCGAGACAGGGCGCCTACTTCACCACAGCGTGGCTGCCGGCTGACAGTGATCGGGCGCCGCTTCCAACAGCGATCAACATCCCGAGCCTCTACGGCGCTCTGTTGACGCCGCTCGTTCCTGTGTCGACTCAGGCCGGCGAGGACGTCGGCGCGATCGCGGAGCGCGTCGAGGTCGCCCGCAAGCTCGAACGAGAGATCGCTGCACTGGAGCGCAAGCTCCGTAACGAGCCGCAACTGAACCGCAAAGTCGAGCTGCGCCGCATCCTGATTACCAAGCAAGCCACGCTCGCCGGCTTGACGAGCAGAACCCCCTGAGGACCCGTGGACAAGCTGAAGATGCACTCCCCCGACCTGACCGTGACCAACATCGACAAGATCGCCGAGCTGTTCCCGAGAGTGATCACAGAATCGATCGACGAGAACGGGGAGACGCAGCGAGCCGTCGATTTCGACCTGCTGCGCCAGGAGTTATCCGACCACATCGTGGAAGGCCCTCAGGAGCGGTATCAGCTCGACTGGCCGGGGAAGCGCGCTGCAGCGTTCGCGGCGAACGCTCCGATTGCCAAGACGCTGCGCCCTGTACGTGAGGAGTCAGTCGACTTCGACACGACGAAGAACCTCTTCATCGAAGGCGACAACCTTGATGTACTGAAACTCCTCCAGGAGTCGCACCTCGGCAAGGTCAAGCTGATCTACATCGACCCGCCCTACAACACAGGGGGGGATCGATTCATCTATCCCGACGACTACGCCGAGGACAACGCCGAGTACCTGGCGAGGTCGGGCCAGGTGGACGACTCGGGAAACCGGCTCATTTCGAACCTCGACTCCAACGGCCGATTCCACTCCGACTGGCTCAGCATGATGTACCCACGGTTGAAGCTGGCGCGTGGCCTGCTGACGGACGAAGGGGTCATCATCGCCGCAATCGGCGACGAGGAGCATGCGAATTTACGTCTGCTCCTCGATCAGGTTTTCGGCGCCCAGAACTTCATCTCAGATGTCGTGTGGCAGGGCGGTCGTAAGAACGACTCCCGCTACGTCTCGAACGGCGCGGACTACATGCTGGTCTACGCGAAGAACGAAACGCGCCTCGGTGAGCTCGGTGTACGTTGGCGCGAGCCGAAGGTCGGCCTCGACACAGCACTGTCAAGAGCTGCCTCCATTTGGTCGGCTCGGCAGAGCGACGACGACGCCTCCAGCCAGTGGAAGGCCTGGCTGAAGAGCAAGAAGGCTGCCGGTGAGATCACCGATTCGGTGGCGCGGTACGACCAGCTTGAGCCTGGGACAGGCAGGCCGATGAACACCTACGGCAACATCACGTGGCCCGGCCGGGGCGGGCCGATCTACGAAGTTCTCCATCCGACGACGCGCAAGCCGGTAACGCTTCCGACGACCGGCTGGCGTTTTCAGAAAGACGAGATGGATCGCCGGATCGCGGCTGGCCAGATCTGGTTCGGCGCGGACGAGACAGCGATTCCTCGCGGCATCTCGTTCCTCGACGAGATGAACGAGCAGGTCGCCATCTCGGTGTTCGAGCAGGACCGCAAAGCCGCCAGCACGGACATGCGCAACCTCATGGGTGAGATCGTCTTCGAGAACCCCAAGGACCGGCGAGTGCTAGCGCGTTGGTTTCGTCTCGTCACCGGAGGGGCGAAAGATGCCGTAATCCTCGACTTCTTTGCGGGCTCTGGCTCGACAGGCCACGCCGTCATGGACCTCAACGCGGCAGACGGCGGGAATCGCAGATACATCCTCGTCCAGTTGGACGAGGCGGTTGACCATCCGGACCACGACACGATCGCCAGCGTCGCCCGAGAGCGGCTACGCCGCGCCGGTGCACAAGCGAAGACGGGCGCCGAACTGTTGGGCAACAGGCTCGACGTTGGCTTCCGGTCGCTGAAGGTCGATACGACCAACCTGACTGACGTGCTGCGGAGCCCGGACGAGGCAGAGCAGGCTCAGCTCGATCTGAGCATTGAAAGCGTTAGGTCGGACCGCTCGGCGGAGGACTTGCTCTTTCAGGTCCTGCTCGACTGGGGCCTCGAACTCACGCTGCCGGTCGGGATCCAGCAGATCGACGGGCACGAGGTGTTTGTCGTCGATGACGGCGCGTTGATCGCCTGCTTCGACAACCAGGTCAGCCTCGACATCGTACGAGCGATTGCTAAGCGTGAACCTCTTCGGGCCGTGTTCCTTGACGCCGGTTTCGGGTCAGACGATGCCCGCATCAATGCCGAGCAGATCTTCCGTGAAGTCTCACCGTCCACCGACGTGAAGACCATCTGATGCTCATGCCTGGGAAGGGCCGAAGGGTCTTCTAATGAAGCTGCAGTTCAAGGTTCAGCAGTACCAGACCGAGGCGGTCGAGGCGGTGGTCTCGTGCTTCGCAGGGCAGCCCAAGCACGATGGCGTGTCGTACCGGGTCGACCCGGGCCTCGTCGAGGTCACTAACGCGCCGGTGCTGTTTCCCACGAGCGGTCTACGCAACGCCGAAATCCTGCTGACACCGCGCCACTTGCTCGACAACGTGCATGCGGTCCAGAGGCTTCGTGGGCTTCCGCTTTCGAAGGCGGTAGCCGACAGTAGGGCCGCTCCCGGCGCGCCGAATTTCGACATCGAGATGGAGACCGGTACCGGGAAGACGTACGTCTACATCAAAACGATCATGGAGCTGAACAAGCGATACGGCTGGTCGAAGTTCATCGTGGTGGTGCCCTCGGTGGCGATTCGCGAGGGAGTGAAGAAGTCGTTCGATGTCACGGCCGAGCACTTCCAACAGGCTTACGGCACAAAGCCGCGCACCTTCATCTACAACTCGTCGGAGTTGCACGAGCTAGAGCGCTTCAGCTCCGACGCAGGCGTGCAAGTGATGATCATCAACATCCAGGCGTTCAACGCCACCGGCAAAGATCAGCGCCGCATCTACGACGAGCTGGACGACTTCCAGTCGCGTCGGCCGATCGACGTGATCATCGCCAACCGGCCGATCGTGATCATCGACGAACCGCAGAAGATCAGCGCGCCGAGGTCGCTCGAAGCGTTGTCACGGTTCAACGCGTTGATGGTGCTTCGCTACTCGGCGACCCACCGCGTCGAGCACACAAAGCTGCACCGGCTCGACGCTCTGGACGCGTACAACCAGAAGCTGGTGAAGAAGATCGCAGTGAGGGGCATCACCGTGAAGGGCCTCGCCGGGTCGACGGCGTACCTGTACCTCGACTCGATCGAGATCGCCAAGGGCGCGCGTCCTCGGGCGCGTGTGGAGCTGGAGGTACAGACCAAGGGCGGCCCGATCGTGCGCCAAGTGAAGCGTCTCGACGCCGGCACCAACCTGCACGACGTGTCCGGCGGGATCGAGGCGTACAAGGGGCTGTTCGTCACCGACATCGACGCCAACCGTGACGTGATCGAACTGAGCAACGGCGACATTGTCGTGGCGGGCCAACTCGCCGACCGAGACGTGACCGAGGAGACCAAGCGCCGCATCCAGATCCGTGAGGTGATCCGCGCCCACCTCGACAAGGAGCGCGAGCTGTTCGCCCAGGGCATCAAGGTGCTGTCGCTGTTCTTCATCGACGAGGTGGCGAAGTACCGCGACTACAAACGTGAGGACACGTTGGGTGAGTACGCCCGGGTGTTCGAAGAGGAGTACGCGCAGCTCGCCGATGAGGTGCTCGGGGAGCTGGCGCTCGATCCGGTGGCCGTTGCGTATCACGAGTACCTCAAGCGTGACGACGCCCGCCGAATCCATCAGGGCTACTTCTCGATCGACAAGAAGACGAAGCGCCAAGTCGACCCGGCTGTCGCGGCTCGCGGCGAGGAGGTTGGCCAGTCATCCGACGCCGATGCCTACGACTTGATCCTGAGGGACAAGGAGCGGTTGCTGTCGTTGGCCGAGCCGGTTCGGTTCATCTTCTCCCACTCGGCGCTCCGCGAGGGGTGGGACAACCCGAACGTGTTCGTGATGGGCATGCTCAAGAAGAGCGACAACATGATCTCCCGTCGGCAGGAGATCGGCCGCGGCTTGCGGATCGCTGTCGACCAGCACGGCGAGCGGATGGACAACCCGGTGACGGTCCACGACATCAACGAACTCACGGTTGTCACCGACGAGTCGTACACCGACTTCGTCGCCGGTCTCCAGAAGGAGATCGCCGACTCGCTCGCGGCGCGCCCGCGCAAGGCAACTCCCGAGTTCTTCGCCGGCAAGCTGGTCGAACGACCAGACGTTTCAGGGGACAAGGTCGAGATCACGCTCGACCAGGCCAAGCAGCTCCAGCACTGGCTGACCGTCCACGGCTTCATCGACTACGAACAGCACCTCACCGACAAGTGGCATGACCGGGCCAACATCGACATGCCCGAGATGCCGGCCGGCTTGGAGGAGTTCCATTACCAGGTCGCCGAACTCATTGACTCGTTGCACGTCGATGTGCCGGCGCCGACCGACGGCCGCAAACCGAAGGTGATCCCGCTCAACCAGGCGAACTTCGCCAAGAAGGAGTTCCAGGAACTCTGGGGCCGCATCAACCACAAGGCCGTGTATCAAGTCGAGTTCGACTCCGCCGAGCTGATCCGCAAGTGCATCCAGGCGCTCGACCAACACCTCATCGTCTCGCCCGTGCAGTACGTCGTCGAGGGCGGCTCGCTCGCCAGTGAGGCAGAGGCCGACGACATCAGGTCGGGCTCAGCGTTCAAGACCTCCACCAAGTCAACCCACACATCGGTCGCTTCCGCCGGCTCGACCGTGAAGTACGACCTGCTGGGCGAGATCACCGAGAAGACCCAACTCACTCGGCGGACAGCTGCAGCAATCCTCGGTGGTGTACTACCCGCCACGTTTGCCAAGTACCGGCAGAATCCGGAGCAGTTCATCACCCAGGCCGCCCGGCTGATCAACGAGCAGAAGGCGGACGTCATCGTCGAGCACCTCGCATACGACTCGTTGGACGACACGTTCGACGCGGCGATCTTCACCGAGAACCAGACCAAACAGGACTTCGCGCTGGCCGGCGAGAAGCTCAACAAACACATCTACGACTACGTCGTGACCGACTCCAAGGTGGAGCGCGCCTTCGTCAATGATCTCGACGTCAGCAAGGAGGTGGCGGTGTACGCCAAGCTTCCGCGCGGCTTCTTCATCCCGACTCCTGTTGGCGACTACAACCCTGACTGGGCCATCGCGTTCACCGAAGGCAGCGTCAAGCACGTGTACTTCGTCGCCGAGACGAAGGGCTCACTTTCGACGCTGCAGTTGAAGGGCGTGGAGAACGCGAAGATCGATTGCGCCAGGAAGTTCTTCGCCTCGCTGAACGAGCAACATGGGAAGAATGTCAAGTACGACGTCGTCACCGACTACTCAGAGCTCATGGCGCTCGTGTCTGGCCTATGAGTCGGCACGACCCGACAGGCACAACCCAACACGTACATCGGTGGACTGATGCCGGCGAATGCCGGGCGGCGGGTCTCCCTTACAGCGACAGGCCCGGCGGCTCGATCCTGCGCGCTCGATACTGCGGGACTTGCACCGTGGCCTCCAGTTCCCTTTCGACCAGATTGCGACTGTCGGTGTAGGCGCCGTTGTCGAGCAGGCCAGGGCGAGGCCCCACGCCCGCGTCGAGGCCGAACGCGGCCTGGTGTTGGTGGAGGCGACCGGCGGCGTGGTCCCAGGCGCGTGCGGTGGCGCCAGGTGACGGTCGAGCGCCGACGACATCGACGATTGCCGACGGTTGTTCGAGGCGTGCGATGCGCGTTCGACGACGTAGGTCCGCGTCGAGACGGTCATCGAGCTCGGCGACCTTCGCCTCGAGGTTTGGTCGGCGGCGCAACAGCTCATTCGCGTCGTGCTGATCGACGTCGAGCTGACGGAGGCGGGTAGTGGTCTTCGCGACCGCCGTACGGCCGTCCGCGATCACGCCCGGCAAACGGGCAACATCCTGCCGAGCGGAGTCGATCTCGGTCGCGTGGCGATGTCGGTGGAGCGTCCGGTCGCAACGGTCAAGGGTGGCTTGGGCTCGGATGAGCGCGCTCTCGGCGTCGGAGATGCGTTGTTGCGCCTGCGCCGTGTCTCGCTGGGCATTGCTCCGTTCGGACGGTGCCACGGTGACCTTCCGTTCGGCGTTGGTGAGCGCACGGATGATCTCGTGGCGCTCCTCCATCACCTGGCGAAGCACCAGCCCGTCGAGGAGGCCGGGCCGATGGTTGCTTGTGGTCTGCTGCAGCTCGTCGCGGCGAGTGTGGGCGGGAAGGTCAATCCAGTCGGTGGCGATGCTCTGCGTGAGGACATCGAGGGCAGTCTGCTCGCCGGTCGTGACAACGAACGCCTCGTTGGTCTCGGTGCCTCTGGTCATCGCCACGTACACGTTGCGGACGTCGGTGGTGACGTCCATGAACAAAAGCCCAGCCTTCACGGTGCGGCCTTGGCCGGCGATACAGGTGCGGGCGTAGGCCAGCTCGACGTGTTCGACGACGTACGCGGGCGGGAGGTGGACGGTGCCGCTGCGGCCGGTGGCGGTGAGCGACCCGTCGGGAGTGACGGCGTCGATGGTCCAGGTGGCGCGGTTGCGGACCATGTCGCCGGTGTCGGTAGTGAGCCGTCGGTCGTTGTGCCGGGTGGCGATCTCGTCGCCGACATGCAGCGTGTACGGGCCTGCAGTCACGAACGGCCCGGTCGGGTCGATCTCGCCGGCTCGGATGCGGTTCTGCTGGCAGCGTTGGTTGAGGCGCTCCGTCGCTTCGTTCGTCGGCGTCATCAAGAGCTGCGACTTGCCCTGTTGGCGCAGCTCCCACCAGCGGGCGACGCTCGCTCGCTCCATCTGGGTCTGTGTGCCACCGTGCAGTCGGCCGTTCTCCTCGTAGGTCTCGCCCACCTCGACGTCACCACGCCGCAGTCGGAGGCTGGCATCGCGTTCCCAATCGTTGTCGAAGCGGTGGACGCGGTCGAATTCGACGGCGCCAAACGTGTCGACCAGAAGTCCGAACATGCCGCCACGTCCGACGGCGGAGAACTGAAGCGGGTCGCCGACGAGCGCGACGCGCCAGCCCTTCGTGTCGGCGAGGTCGGCCAGTTCGGCAAGCTTGGCGGTGGACATCATCCCGGCCTCGTCGACGATGACGGTCGTCCCGACGGCCAGGTCGTAGCGCCGTTCGGGTGGTCGGTTGAGCCGGTGCTCGATGAGGAGCTTGTCGAGCGTGTCGGCCTGCACGCCGGTCTCGGCGGCGAGCACTTCAGCTGCCGTCGCCGAGGGGGCGACGCCGAACACCGCTCGACCGTCGGCGCGGAGCTGGGCGACGGCGGGTGCAAGTGCAGTGGTCTTCCCGGTACCGGCAGGCCCGACGATGAGGACGAGGTCATCGCTCCCGGCGACTGCTGCCGCGGCTTGACCCTGGGCTGAGTTCAGCTCGACGGTGCTGCGCGCGGTGGCGTCCGGGTTGTCGGCGCCGTCGTAGGCGAGGCGGTGGTCGGCCCAGGCGATGAGATCGGCTTCCTGGTCAAGGATCGCCTGGGTCGTGAGGGCGCGGTCGAGCACCGACTCGGACACCGGGCGGCCGTCGTTGCGGAGCAGTGCATCCTTGGGGATCGGCGCCGACAGGTCGATGCATCGCGACTCGGTGGTGTCGTCGACAACCCGGTCGATCCAGCGAACCAGCCGGTCGGCATCGATACCCGTCTCGGTGGGGATCGCTGCGCCGATCTCGCGGTGGAGCTGCGTTGGGCGCCACGTTGACTGCCGCTCGCTCATTGTCGCCACTGCCTGGTCCACGATCGCCCGAGCGGTCGATCGTTCGATCCCGGTCGGTGTGGCCAACCTGCCGAGCGCGTCGGTGCTCACCTGTGCCGGCTCGTGCCCGAGGGTTCGTACCTGTTCGGCCCACTGCTCGTGGAGTACGGCTGCGTCGAGCGAGTGTGCCTTGGCGGGCCGGGAGTCGATCGCTGCCTCTCGCTCGAGCCGCCACCGTTCGCGCGACGTCGGCTCGCGACCCATGGTCTCGAGGAAGCGATCGAGCTTGGCGTCGATCCGCCGTCGGACGTCGCCAGTGCGACTGGAGAACTCGGCGAGGATCTCGTCGGGGACATCGCTGATCTCGGAGATCCCGTGCTCGGGGACGTTCCAGCGCACGCCGAGGCGGTAGGTCAGCTCGCTGCGCAGAGCGGCGTGGTACATCGCCGACAGCGACTGCTGGTCGTGCTTGATCAGTCGCGCGTCGAGGGCAAGCCAGCGATCGTCGGGCGACTTCACGCGGTTCGGGATCACCAGGTGGGTGTGCAGCTGCGGGTCGAGCGCGCGGCTGGTGTGCTGTCTGAAGGCGGCGGCCACGATTCCCTCAGCATCCACGATCGCGACCTCGCCGCCGATTCGGTATCGAGTGTGGGCACGCCGTTCGATCCAGCCGGCGACCGCGGCGACCGCGGCGTCGTGAGCGGCGAGAACTTCGCGTCGGGTATCGAGGTCACCGAGCGCGAACAGCACCGACACCGACTTCGGTGCCGAGCAGGTGACGTCGAAGCCGCGCACCGACCTGTCGTCGTAGGCGCGACCCAGGTGACGGTCGGGGCGTGCCGGGTCGAGCCCACCCATGAGCGCGATGAAGGCGTCGTCGTCGATCTCGCCGCTGAGGCCGAGGAGCTGTGCTCCGTCGCCGAGCCAGATGCCTCGCGGTTCACCGGACTGGAGGTAGTAGTTCGGCAGTTGCTCGACGTAGTAGGCGCCGGCGTCGGCGCCCTTGAGGGTGGTCACGCGGACGGTCATCGGGAACTCCCTGGGGCGTCTGTGCACTCGTCTATCCATGAAGTGCCGTGGGTTCGGGTGGGGTTGAACTGCGGAGGCATGGCGGCCTACACCGAGAACAGGCGGGGCGGTTCGTCGCCGCGCGGTGGGCGACGTCGGGTGTCTCGTGCCTTGCGCGCTGGAGGTGCTTCCTCGGTCGCGATGGTCGACGGGAGCGGCCAGGTGATTGGTCCGCCGAGCTTCGCCTCGATGCGATAGCGCGGGACGCGGAACTGCTTGCCGAAGCGCTCGACCGGGATGCCGATCGCGCCGTTGCTCGCCTCGTACTTACGGACCTCGCGGTACGCGGCGGTGCGACCGAGGCGCAGCACCTCCGCTGCCTCCTCGACGGTGAGGAAGTCCGGCGCGGTGCTCGGGGTGTTCGGTGAGCTCTCATTCATCTCTCTCACGGACACCACCCTCCGAGTCACGGCTTCGCGACACATCTCGTTGAAGTACGGGAACCATGGAGGCCGCATCGGGGAGCGACGGCGGTCTCTCAGTGGGATACAGAGGTCGATTCGCCCTACCCGCAGCACGAAACGGCCAGAAATTTGGCTCTTGCGTAGGGGCGTACAATCCGGTCATGGCGCGCGCCTCGTCGCCCGTGAGCGCCTGGGAGACCCGCCTGTCGGGCGGTAACCCGGTGGCCGAGAGCCGCCGAGCGTGCAAGTTCCGCAGGGCGCACCAAACGTCACCAACGAACACGAGGTGTATGCCATGAGGGGACATGTCGCCCGCAAGGGCAACCGCTACTACGCCGTCGTGTACGAGGGCTTCGACCCGGCGACCGGGCAGGAACGCCACCGTTGGCACGCGGCCGGCGCCACGCGCAAGGGAGCCGAGAAGGTGCTTGGCGAGCTCATCAAACGAATGCACGACGGCGACTACCGGGCACCCGACCGGATCACGCTCGGCGACTATCTGCTCGAGCGGTGGCTACCGACCAAGCAAGCCCAGATACGGCCGTCGACGTACAGCTCTTACCGCAACAACGTGATCACTCACGTCGTGCCGCGCATCGGTTCGATCCCGCTGCAGAAGTTGCAGCCCGAGGACCTCGACACGTTCTACGCACACCTGTTGCGCGACGGCCGGCGCAATGGTGCGGGAGGCGGGCTCGCGCCGAAGACGGTGCGGATCATTCATGGCATCATCCGCAAGGCACTGGCTGACGCGCTCCGCAAGGGCAGCGTCACCCGCAACGTCGCCGATCTCGCCGACCCACCCAAGGTCCGCCTCGGCGGTTCGAGGACGATGACCGTGTGGTCGGCTGACGAGCTGCGCGACTTCCTCGCCAGCATCGAGGACAGTGAGTGGTACGTGCCGATCTTCCTCGCCGCCAACACCGGGATGCGCCGCGGCGAAGTGCTGGGGCTCACGTGGCACAACGTCGATCTCGACAGCGCAAGGCTGGTCGTATCGCAACAGATCCTGTCGGTCGAGTACGCCGCGACTGTCGCGGACGTGAAGACCGCGCACAGCCGACGCACCATCGACCTCGATCCACGCACGGTTGCCGTACTGAGGGCGTGGCGCCGTCACCAACTCGAGCAGAAGATGAGCACCGGCCGGCGAGGTGACGACGAGTTCGTCTTCACCCACCCCGACGGCGGACCGATCCACCCAGACTTCTTCTCGCAGTCATGGCAACGGCTGATGCGCAACAGCGAGCATCGCCGCATCCGCCTCCACGACCTGCGCCACACCCACGCCACGATCCTGTTGAAGGCCGGCGTCCCCGTGAAGGTTGTGAGTGAACGGCTCGGCCACAGCAGCCCCGCCTTCACGATCACCGTCTACCAACACGTCCTGCCCGGCATGCAAGCAGACGCGGCGGCAGCGTTCAGCGCAGCTGTGTTTGGCACTGCGTCGACCAGTTGACTGTCACGGTCTGCTACGAAAGGTGGGGCCTAAGCAGGAGTGCAATGGCGTCCGTCGCTTCCAAGGACAGCTCCTCCACCTCGCCCCGCTCCGTATCTCCGCCCGGCAAGGTTCCCGCAACGTGGAAGTGGACGTGCGGAATGGTCTGATTCGCGGCGAGGCCGTTGTTCTGCCAGACCGCAATTCCTGGCCGACCGAAGACCTCGTCGATCGCGCGAGCGGCGGCGATTACCTGGCCGATCAGCGCCGACGCTTCTGACGGGGTCACGTCAAGGATTGTCTGGCGATGCTGCACGGGCACAACGAGAACGTGCCCGCGCCCCCGCTGCTCGCGGGTCACCAAAGTGGCCCTACGCGTTGAAGCTGGGAGCAGCATCCGCGATGTGAGGTGGGGGCCTCGGTGAATCTCGTGACTGTCTGACGGTTACGACTTCAAGGAGGCCCCCGTGGGGGAAGGTAGTGCAGGAGTGGTCTGGTTCGCCG
>JAUSLQ010000165.1 GCA_030645675.1 Actinomycetota bacterium
ATGTGCGCGTGGCCGACGGCGATCACCTGGTGGGCACCATCGCGAGCATGCAGTGCGAGCGCCGGCTGCAGCAGCACGCGCGCGTGGGCGGCCGTGCCTGCGACGTCGTGGAGGTCCAGTGCGTTGAACGCCGTCTCGATCTGGCGCAGCAGGCGGTGGCGGCGCTTGTCGGTGGCGGGCAGGGAGGTCATCAGGCCGAGCAGCACCTCCACGTCGAGCAACAGGTGGAACACGTCGTCGTTGCGCAGCGCCAGCGACGCCTGACGCAGGGTGTAGATCGGCGCGTCGCCGGCCGTCGTCAGCGAGCCGAGGTGGCCGTAGCGGGTGCCCACCATCGGGAAGGCGGGGTTCGACGCGGCCTCGACGACGATCTCCAGCGGGCCGGCAGGCGCCTCGGGCAGTGGCACACCGGTACGGCGTGGGTGAATGCCCTGCACGGGGTCGCCCGTGCCATCTGCACCCGGCGCCCACACCAGGCCTTCGCTCTGGAAGCCCGCGGAGTCGGGGTGGAAGCCGAGGTCGATCACGGCCTCCAGATGCGGGCCGGCCCACGCGGCGGGCACGTCGGCGGTGAAGCGGAACCAGGTGGTGCCCCACGGCCGGCTCCACTTGTTGCCGATGGCGAACGTGCGCCCGCCGGCAGCCAGCCCGACCATCGCTTGCGCGTAGGGCACCGGCTCACCGGGCACGTCCCACGCCTGCACCTGCATCGGCAAGCTGGCCGAGTACATCGCCGGCAGCAGCCGCTCGCCCAGCTCGCGCCGGATGCGCCGCTCCACCAACACCGAGTCGTCGTGCATGCCGCGAGGCTACGCGAGTGGCGCCGACCGTCGCCCGGCTCGCCTCCTCAGAAGGCCATCGGGTTCAACGGCCAAGCAGATTCAGCTCGCACAGGCGATGCAGCGCGTGGTGGCCGGCAGGGCCAGCAGCCGCTCGACGCCGATGAAGCCTCTGCAGTGCTCGCACACGCCGTACCCCGGCTGCTCGATGCGGTCCAGCGTGGCGCGCAGCGCCTCGTGGTCCAGCCGCGCCTGGCGCAGCAACGCCGCCACCTGCTGCCGCTCGAAGGCGATGGTGGTGCCCTCCGGGTCGTGCTCGTCGTCGACGTTCGACTGCTCGGCCGCAGCGACGATGTCGTCGAAGCTGCGCGCCAGCGACGCGATCTGCCCCTCCAGCTGCACCAGCTCCTGCAGCACGTGCGTGCGCAGGGCACGCCGGTCGCGGCTGGTCAGCATCGGCGCAGCGGTCATGCCGAACATCATGCCCGGCCGTGACGGTACTGTCCCGTTGATGACGCCCGCTGAACGGCCCAGCGCACCCGAGGTGTGGGAGCGCCTGCGGGCCATCTGCCTCGCGATGCCCGACACCAGCGAGCGGGTCAGCCACGGCGAACTCACCTGGTTCGTCGGCGCGGGCAAGCGGGCGCGGCAGTTCGCCACCACCTGGGACCACCACCCCGACGACCGCAACGCGGTGGTGTTCGCCGCGCCGCCCGGCGCGCAAGAGCAGCTGATCGCCGCCGACCCATCTGCCTACTTCCGGCCGCCGTACGTGGGTGGGCGCGGCTGGGTCGGCGCCTACCTCGACCGCGGCCCGATCGACTGGGACGTCATCGAACTGCACCTCGGCGACGCCCACGCGCACACCCGCGGGTAGCGTCGCCGCGATGAACGCACGTCCGCTCACCGGTGTGCGGGTGCTGGACCTGACCCGCGTGCTCGCCGGGCCCCATGCCGCCCGCATGCTGTGCGACCTGGGTGCCGAGGTGATCAAGGTCGAGCCCCCGGAGGGCGACCTCACCCGGGCCACCTATCCGCGGATCAACAGCGTCGCCAGCTACTTCGCGCAGCAGAACGCGGGCAAGCGGTGCATCAGCATCGACCTCAGCGCCGCCGCCGGGCGCGACCTACTGGCCCGCCTGGCCGATCACTGCGACGTCGTGCTGGAGAACTTCCGCCCCGGTGTGATGGACCGCCTGGGTGTGGGCGCCGATGTGCTGCGGGCGCGCAACCCGCGGCTGATCTACGCCTCGATCAGCGGGTATGGGCAGACCGGGCCGTGGGCGCACCGGCGGGCGTACGCCCCGGTCGTGGGCGCCGAATCGGGCATCACCCGTTCGCAGGGCGACGCTCGCGGCGGGCGCGCCGACGACTACCGCAACGATCGCCACAGCCACGCCGACGTGTACGCGGGCATGGAGTGCGCGGCGGCGATCCTGGCCGCGCTGTACCAGCGCGAGCGCACCGGCGAGGGTGAGCGCATCGACGTGTCGATGGCGCAGACGATGCTGTACGTCAACGAGCACGCCCACGATCAGCTGTGGGACCACGAGGTGCCGCAGGGCGTCGTGCGCAGCTTCGGCACCCACGAGTACCCCGTGCTGACGGCCGCCAACGGCGAGTCGGTCGTGGTCAGCGGCCACCCGGCCGAGAACACGACGTTCGACTTCTACATGCGCGCCATCGGCCGGCCCGAACTGTGCGACGACCCACGCTTCCGAGAGATGGCCGGGCGGACGGCACACATCGCCGAGATCCAGGGCTTGCTGCACGAATGGGCGACGACGATGGCCGACCCGGAGGCGATCGAGGCGGTGATGGCTCGTCACGGCCTGGCCGTCGGCCGGCTGCGCACGGTGCGCGACGTGTGCGATACCGACTGGGCGCGCGAGCGCCAGGTCGTCGTGACCGTCAGCGACCGCCGCGGCGGCACGATCCGCGTGCCCAACTCGCCGTGGCGCTTCGCGGGTAGCGACGTCGGCCTGCGCGGCGAGCCGCGATACCGCGGGGAAGACAACCGCGCCGTGCTCGGCGAACTGCTGTCCCTGCCGGCAGAGCAGCTGGCCGCGCTGGAAGCCGACGGCGTGCTGACCAGCCGCCTGCCCAAGCGCTGAGCGAACGCTGGCCGGCATGACGTTGCGCTTCCCCGTCGAACCGATGAAGGCCGCGCTGGGCAACCTGCCGCCGTCGTCGCAGGACGATCAGTGGGCATACGAGATCAAGTACGACGGCTACCGCACACTGGCCTTCGTGGTCGATGGAACCGTGCGCCTGCAGAGCAGCAGCGGGATCGACGTGACCGGTAACTACCCCGAGCTGGCCGGGTTCGCGGAGTCGGTGAACGCGAGGTCGGCGATCATCGACGGCGAGGTGGTGGTGCTCGACGCCGCCGGCCGGCCACGGTTCGAGCTGCTGCAACGGCATCAGACTCCCGCCGCGTTCTACGCCTTCGACGTGCTACAGATCGAAGGCAACGACACCGTGTCGCTGCCGTACGAGCAGCGACGGGCACTGCTGGCCGCGCTGGTGGAGACCGGCTCGCACTGGATGGTGCCCACCCACCGCATCGGCGGCGGCGCCGAACTGCTGGCGGCCACGGCGGCCAGCGGGTTGGAGGGCGTGATGGCCAAGCGGCTGGGCTCGCCGTATCAGGTGGGCCGGCGCTCACCGAACTGGCGCAAGGTGAAGAACCGCGTGCAAGCGGAGGTGACCATCGGCGGGTTCACCACCGGCACCGGCTTGCGCTCGAACTCGTTCGGCGCCCTGCTGGTGGGCGTGCCGGCCGCCGACGGGTCGTTGCAGTTCGCCGGCGGGGTGGGCACCGGTTTCACCCAGTCGCTGCTGGAGTCGCTGCACGCCGAGCTGCGAGCTCGTGCCACCCCCACATGCCCGTTCAGCTCACGGCCGCCCACGGCGTACAGCCGTGGCGCCACCTGGGTGCGCCCCGAGCTACGCGCGCTGGTGGAGATCGCCGAGTTCACCAACGAGGGCTACGTGCGCCACAGCAGCTTCCTGCACCTCCTGCCCTGAGCGCCACGCCTGCACGCTGCCGCCAACCCGCTCGCCCAAGCCACCACCCGAGTGCCCAGCCACCACCCGAGTGCCAGGCTGCCATGCGAGTGGTCACTCGCACCCAGGGTGCGAGTGAGCACTCGAAAGCTGCGCCACACTGTGGTCGTGATCAGCCGCGACGATGCCCTCGCCCTGGATGCCGCCGACCCGATCGCGCACTTCCGCGATCGGTTCCACATCCCCGACCCGGCGGTGGTGTACCTCGATGGCAACTCGCTGGGCATGCCGCCGAAGCGCACGCTCGAGCGGCTGACCGAGGTGTACCAGCACGACTGGGCCACGGGTCTGATCCGCAGCTGGGAGCACTGGGTCGACCTGCCCCAGCGGGTCGGCGACCAGCTGGCCCCGCTGATCGGCGCCTCGCCTGGTGAGGTGGTGCTGCACGACAACACGACGCTGTGCGTGTACCAGGCGGTGCATGCTGCGCTCGGATTGAACGACGCCAACGCCAACGCCAACGCCACCGGCACCGGGAACGGCTCCCGGCCCGTGATCGCGATCAGCGCCGATGACTTCCCCACCGATCGCTACGTCGTCGACGGCATCGCCGCCGCCACCGGCCGCACCGTGCGCCACGGTTTCGACCGTCTCGACGACGTTGCCGTCGTGGTGCGCTCGGTCATCGACTACCGCACCGCCGAGCTGGTCGACGTCGCCGCCGAGACCGCCCGCGCTCACGCTGCAGGGGCGGTCGTGGTGTGGGACCTGTCGCACGCAGTCGGCGCGATCGACATCGACCTGCGCGCCTGCGGGGTGCAACTGGCCGTCGGCTGCAGCTACAAGTACCTGAACGGCGGGCCCGGCGCGCCGGCGTGGAGCTACGTCGCGAGCGAGCTGCACGCGGTGGTGCGCCAGCCGATCTGGGGGTGGTTCGCGACCGAGCGGCAGTTCGAGATGGGTGCCACCTTCGAACCCCGGCCCGACATCGCTCGCATGCTGCTGGGCACGCCCAGCATCCTCGCCCTCACGGCCGCCGAGGTGGGCATTGCACTGTCGGCCGAGGCCGGCATGCCCGCCATCCACGCCAAGGGCACGGCACTCACCACGCTCGCCATCGACCTGTGCGACCAGTACGGCCTGGCCACGCCCACACCCCGCGATCCGGCCCGCCGCGGCAACCACGTCGCCGTGCAGCACCCGAACGCGAAGGCGATCGTGCGCGAACTGGCGGCACGCGACGTGATCTTCGACTTCCGCGAACCGAACATCGTCCGCGCCGGCTGCTCCCCGCTGACCACTCGCTTCGTCGACGTGTTCGACGGCCTCAGCGCCGTCGCCCGGCTCGCCGCCGGCTGACGCGGACGCGGGCGCGGGCGCGGACGCGGCTACACCGCCAGCTCGGGGCGGCGGCGGTACTGGGCGAGGCACTCTGGGTTGGCCAGTGCCTCGGTGTTGCGCACCTCGCGGCCGTTGACCACGTCGGCCACGGCCAGTTCGCTGATCTTGTTGCTACGCGTGCGCGGCACGTCGGTGACCTGCACGATGCGGGCCGGCACATGGCGAGGCGAGGCGTTGGCCCGCAAGCGGGCACGGATCTCGGCCTGCAGCGCATCGGTCAGCCGCGCACCCTCGGCGAGGCGCACGAACAGCACGATGCGCGTGTCGTCGTCCCACTCCTGGCCGACGGCGATCGCCTCCACCACGCCGGCGATCTGCTCGACCTGGGCGTAGATCTCAGCGGTGCCGATGCGCACGCCACCGGCGTTCAGCGTCGCATCGCTGCGGCCGTGGATGACCATGCCACGCTGCGCGGTCCACGAGGCGAAGTCGCCGTGGGCCCACACCCCGGGGAAGCGCTCGAAGTACGCGGCCTGGAACTTGGAACCCGCGACACCGTGCTCGTCGACATCCCCCCAGAAGCCCACGGGCACGCTGGGGAACGGCGCCGTGCACACCAGCTCACCCTTCTCGTCCGCTTCCGTGATGGGCACGCCATCAGCCGAGTACACCTGCACGGCCATGCCCAGCGCCGGCCCCTGGATCTCGCCGGCGTACACCGGTCGGGTGGGGTCGCCGCCCACGAAACACCCGCACAGGTCGGTGCCGCCGCTGATGGAGGCCAGGTGCACGTCGGGTTTCATCGCCTGGTACACCCAGCGGAAGCCTTCCTCGCTGAGCGGCGAACCGGTGCTGCACAGGGTGCGCAAGGCGGACAGGTCGTGGGCGTCGACCGGCCGCACCCCGGCCTTGTGCACCGAGTCGATGTACTTCGCCGACACGCCCAGCAGCGTCAACCGCTCGCGCTGGGCGATGTCGAACAGCACCGCCGCCGACGGGTGCGCGGGATTGCCGTCGAACAGCACCGCGGTGGCTCCCGAGGCCAGCACACTGACCAACCAGTTCCACATCATCCAGCCGCAGGTGGT
>JAUSLQ010000172.1 GCA_030645675.1 Actinomycetota bacterium
CTGCCCCGAAAGGCACCGACCGCAGTACCGACCTCGGCCGCTCGGCCGGGCGCCTGGTGGGCGGCGGCGTCAAGGCCGTACGCGCAGCGAAGGCCAAGCGCTCGGGCAACTGACCCGGCGATCGTCCCGCAACCCGGGACGATCCAGCCCGAGAAGCCGATCTGGGACGATCCAGCCCGAGAACCCGCCCCGCGTGGCCCCGCGGGTCAGGTGGGGCGGCCGAGGATGACCGCGGCAGAGTTGTTCACCGAGATGCGGTAGGAGTGGCCACCAGGGGTTGCGGACGCGGCCGACGAGATCCAGGTGTTGGCCCCACCTAGGCCGGTAACCGGGGTGATGCCCCAAGTGCTTCCGTCGACCGTGTCGAGCATCCACACTGCCGACGGTTGCATCTTGTTGTTGAACTGCTGCCCGCGTTCGCTGGCGTAGACAGCGTCGCTGGCCAGGCTGATCTCGCTCTGGCCGAACACGTCGATGGTCTCGCCGGTTGCTGGATCGAGCACCACCACGCCGCCACCGTTGGGGCCGATGGCCAGCATGCCGTTCAGGCTCGCCGGCATTCCCTGTTGCAGCGGCGACTGCCACATGTTGTCGATGCGGTCCAGCACCTGGCCGTTGGCGCCGAGCAGCTCTGCGCTGCCCTGGGTGTCGGAGAGACGCAGGCGGTAGCGACCGTGGTCGATCACCGGCGGGCCGAGCGAGGCGAACAGGTCTTCGGCGGCGCTGACCATCAGCGACACCGCGTCGGGGCTGCCGACCATCTGCACGTTGGAGATCCGCCAGCTCTTGTCCAGCCCCACCAGCGCATCCAACGACACGCCGCTCCAGGCGCTGCCGTCGGGGCTGACGTAGGAGGCCAGCTCGCCGCCAGCGCGGCCGGCCAGCAGCAGTGAGCCATCGGGGAGTGCCCCGAACGCCATCGCCTCGGAGCCCGTGGGCAGCGTTGCCTGCGCCCATGCCGTGCCGTCGGGGCTGAGCCACAGTTGAGCGCCCGGGGCGCCGGAGACACGCAGTGCGAACTGGCTGCCGGTCCACAACAGCACGGGCGGCGACGTGGTGCCACCGCCGGCGTCGGTGTCGATCTCCGTCCACGACAGGCCATCGGGGGAGTGGAAGATGCGAACCGAGTTGCGGAGGGCCTTCAGCGAGGCGTCGCTGAGGCCGAGCTGTGCGAACGGCACCACCTGTGAGACCGGGCCGTGCACCTGTGAGGCGTCGAGCCACAGGTCGGGGTTGGAGGCGTTGGGAGACTCGCAGTGCCACTCGTTGCCGCCGCCAGGGAAGTCGCGCCCGGGTGCGAACGGAACGGTCGACGCAGTCATCCCTCCGCCGCCGTCCTGCGCGAACTCGCGTGGCGGGCCCGGCACCAGTGGCCAGCCCGGCGGGCACACCAGCGCGGCTGCAGCCGCCAGATCGTCTGGGGCGCTGAACACCTCCACCCCTTGGGTGGTGACGCGAGTGCCGTACTGGGTGTCGACGCCGTCGATCTGCAATGCGGTGGTGAACCCGATGGTCTGCACCACTGCTACCGCGCCACCGTCACCGGCCACGATCTGCGCCCCGGTGGTGCTGAGCCCATTCAGTTCGGTGCGCACGGTGTCGAGATCGAGCGGCAGTTCGCCGTACTGCCAGTTGGTGCCGCCGTCGGCCGTCAGCCCTGTCTGGAAGCCGTACGTCTGCCCGGCGGGGACCGTGCCGATGGCGTAGACCTGTGTGCGGGCCGTGCTGTCGAGGTCGGTGATCCACGGGTCGAACGGTGCGCCGCTGGCCTCGTGCTGCACCCCGTCGGGCATGCTGAACAGCTGCTGCTGGGCCGAGTCGTTCTCTCGCGGCACCGTGCCGAACGTGTAGTTCGACAGCCCGTTCGACGAGGCCCCCGCCCACCACGCAGCGGCACCGAACCCGCTGCCGGGGTCGGGGCTGTCCTCCACGGACCACTCGAAGGTGGCCGCGCCGGCCGTGGCGTCGGGCAGGCCCAGGGTGAGCGGGATCTCTGCCGGCGGGGCGCTGGTCGTGCGCTCGCCGTTGCGGCCGCCGAACACGACGACTGCCGCGACCGCGACGCCGATCACGGCCACGCTAGCGGCCGCGCCGAGCAGCAGCGTGCGGCCGGAACGAATGCGTCGTCCTTCGTGCTTCACGTGTTCCACTCCCTGGTCGACGAGTTCCAGTTCTTGTGCGCGCTCGCCCAGGTGGGCGGCGAGTCGTGCTTCCAGTTCGCTCACCCTTCCTCCTCCCGTGTGTACCCCAGCTGGTCCTCCAGATGGCGCAGTGCCCGGTGCAGCCGGCTCTTCACCGTGCCCGGCCTGATGTCGAGCGACTGTGCGATCTCGTCCTCGGTCATCCCGAGGAAGTAGCGGCAGACCACCACAGCTCGCCGGTCGAGGTCCAGCCGCAGCAGCGCCCGGTGCAGCTGCTGATCGCGCACCTCGATGATCTGCTCGTCGATGTCGTGCACCCGACGGCGGGGGCCGTTGCGGCGGCGCAGCACGCTGCGCGCCCAGTTCAGCCCCACCCGGTACACCCAGCCGCTGGGGTTCTGCAGGCGCTGCACGGTGCGCCAGCGGGCGAACGCACGGGCCATGGCCTCGTCGGCGGCGTCGGCGGCCAGATCGCTGTCGTGCAGCGTGAGGGCGAGCGCCCGGGCCACCGACGCGCGTTGGCTGGAGTAGAACGCCTCGAACGCGAGGTCGGTGTGAAGCGCGACGACGGTGGTCACCGGCACCCACGTCCGCTCGGTTCGTGCCAGCGTTCTGTCCACAGGGTGTACACGCTGGAACCGGTTCATGGGTTCCCGGAATCTTCCGTGGGTACAGCCTGGTCGCCTGCGGGAGGGCCGGTCGGCCCGCCCGCGGCCAGCGCATCGGCCTCGGCGTCGCGGCCCTGCTGGCGGTAGAGCGTGATCAGGTTCTGGCGCGGGCCAGGGGCATCGGGCGCCAGGGCCAGGGCACGCAGCCAGGCGCGCTCGGCGATCGCCTCGTCGCCGCTGCGCACTGCGGCGGTGCCGTACAGCTGCTGCAGCGCGGCGTTGTTGGGGTCGGCGGCCACCAGCGCGGCCAGTTCCTCGAACGCCAGGCTCGGGTCCAGCTGCACCAGCAGCTCCTGACGGTTGCGCATTGCGATCGGGTCGCCGGGCGACAACGCCAGCGCGCCGCCCACGGCGGCCAGTGCCTCTTGCGGCGTAGCCGCAGTACGGGCCAGCAGCAGCCGCAACCACACCTCGTCGCCGCGCCGGTCGACTGCCGTGCGCGCGTTCGCAGCTGCCGCTGCTTGGTCGCCTGCGGCGAGGGCTGCCATGGCGTGGTCGGCGGCGCGCCACGCGGCGATGTCGAGGCTGCCCCACCAGGCGGCGCCCAGGCCCGCGGCGGCCAGCACCAGTGCGCCGGCGCGGGCGCCGACCACCAGTGCGCCGGCCCCGGCTGTGGCTCCGGCCCGGGCCGCGACTCTGCTCCGTGGGGCGATCAGCGGCGGTTGTCCACTGCACACGATGCCGCCGGCAAGCAGGAACAGCACCGGCTCCACCTCTGCCAGCGGGAACAGCAGTTGCTGCTGCAGCAGGTAGGCGGCCGTCGCTGCCAGAGCACCCACCAACGCCGGTGTCGGCGGGCCGTCCCGAAGGCGGCGCCGCACATGCACCGCTGCGGTACCCAGGAACCCGGCGTACAGCAGCGCCGCGGGTATGCCACCGGCCAGGGCGATGTCGAGCAACCCGTTGTGGCTGCGGTCGGGCTGCACGGCGCGCCCGTAGGCCCGCTCGTACTCTGCGTCGACCCCGTCGTGGAACACGATGCGGTAGCCCTCTGGCCCCGCCCCCAGCAGCGCATGGTGGCTGAGCGTTGCGAGGCCCACCCGCCACTCGTCCAGCCGCGATGCCCCGCCTCCTGCCGACGAGTCGGCAACGTCGGCCACCCGGCTGCCGGCAGGGGTGGTGACGGCAGCGAGCGCCACCACCACGACAGCGGCCGCAGCCACCCTCAGCAGCCACGGGCTGCGCCGCTGCTGCCAGGCGACCACGGCGCCCGTCGCCAGCAGTGCCAGCCATGCCGCTCGCGACCCGCTACCCGCGGCCGCGAACATCGCCGACCCGGCAGCGGCGGCCGCCGACCACCGCCACCACGGCCGCCGTCGGGTGTCGAGCGCCACTCCCAGCGCGGCAGGGGCCACCAGGCACGCGGCCGCACCCAGGTAGGCGGCCGAGCCGAACGTACCCGTCAACCGTTGGCCTCCCGTTCCCAGCCACGGGTGGCCCAGCGCGTCGGCGAACAGCACGGGCAGCCACACCAGGCCGGCCGCCACCATCCCGTCGACCACCGCCTTCCAGCGCACCCCGCTGATGAACAGTGCGCCGCACAGCAGCCACAGCAACCAGCCCGCGTGTCGCTGCGGGATGCCCAGCCAGGCGAACCTGCCGTCCTCGCCACCGGCCGCCGCCAGCGCGAGCAAGGCCAGGAATGCCACGTACGCCCAGCCGGCCACTCGTGGCGGGCGCACCAGCGTGCGTTGCCATGCGGCAACGGCCAGGAGTGCCGCTGCCCCGGCGGTGACCACAGTCCACGACCAGGGCGTGGCCACGGTGGTGCGCGTGGGGTCGACCGCACAGAGCACGACAGCGGTGAAGACCGCGCCGGCGAGATCCGCTCCACGCACGCGCACGGCGGCACGTTAGGCCAGCCGAGGCACGCCGCCCGATCGGGCACCCTCGAGGCGATTGCGTCGGTAGCCTGCGTGCATGGCCTTCGAAGCCCCCGCCCCCGATCTCAACAAGCTGATCACTGCCTGGGAGGAGTGGGAACGCGGCGAGCAGGCGCCCGGCAAGGTGCTGGCCAACATGAAGACCGCCGGCCTGGCCCAGATCCTGCGCCAGCTGGCCGAGCAGGGCTGGAGCCCAGCTGAGTAGTGCGCCTCGCCGCCCCGGCGGGAACCAGCAGATCCCGCGCCCGGAGCAGTGGAGCCTGGGTGGCGCGCCCCCGTGGCCCGAGCCGGCAGAGCCGCTCAGCGCCCGCCAGGTGATCGACGCGCTCGTCGCTCGCCCACCCTACGACGACCCAGAGCACCCCGAGCCGATGCCGGGCGACGACCCGCGCTCGTCGGCCGTGCTGGTGCTGCTGGCCGACGGGCCCGAAGGCGCCGAGGTGCTGCTGACCCGACGCTCGATGAACCTGCGCAGCCACCGCGGCGAGGTCAGCTTCCCCGGCGGCCGGGTGGACCCGGGCGAGTCGTACGAGGAAGCGGCGCTGCGCGAGGCGGAAGAAGAAGTGGGCCTGCAACGCCACACCGTGCAGCTGCACGGCAGGCTGCGGCCGATGGCCACGCTGATCAGCCGCAGCTGGATCGTTCCGGTGCTCGGCAGCATTCCCGCACCAGTGGAACTGGTCGGCCACGCGGCCGAGGTGGACCGTGTGCTGTGGGTGCCGCTGAACGATCTCACCGCGCCCGGCACCTACCGCGAAGAGCACTGGAGCACCGACTTCGGTGACCACCCGCTGTACTTCTTCGATCTCGACGACGAGACCGTGTGGGGCCTGACCGGCCGCGTGCTGCACGAGCTGATGCGGGCGGCCCACGGCGTGTGAGCCGCGAGCCGCCCGCACCGTCCAGCGTGTGTCAGGAGCTCAGCGGCTCAGGGGCCGCCGGCGATGCGCACCGCCGTGTAGTACGTCAGCGCCCACGTGAAGCACGTGGGTTGCAGCAGGAGGCCGCGTGTGCGGCAATGGGCCTGCATGTCGGCCAGGAACTGCAGGTCGACCCGCTTGCGGTTGTTGGAGTTCCAGTACGTGCGGCCCGTGCCGTAACGCCGTTCGAGCAACTTCAGGTTGCGGTAACCGAAGTCGTGCCGCACGCACGGGTTGCGGAAGTTGTACGACAGCCCCGTGTCGCCTTTCAGAGGGGCCGAACAGCCATCGGTGCTCCAGTCGAACCAGCGGTCGCCCACCGGAGTGGTGGTGACGAACTGGGCCAGCGGCACCGAGTACAGCTGGCGTTGCACGTAGGCCCAATCGCCGGCCGCGGTGTGGGCGGCGGTGGGTTGGGGGCCGGCAGCTGCCGGCGAAGCGACGGTCAGGACACTCGTGACCGCGACGAGCACTGCGAGACGAAATCGCATGAGTGCTCCTTGTATGACACGCCCGGTGTGGGCGTGCGTGCGATTCAACCGGACCGTGTGACCGACGACAACCTGCAGTTTCGACGGCTCCGGCTGCCCCTGGAACGCGTTTGGACACTTCTGCGCGCCAGGCGCGCAGAAGTGTCCAAACGGGGATGTGTGGGGGCCCTACCAACTAGGTGGGTTCGCCGGCGAGCGACTGCAGCAACTGCCAGGCGGCGCGCACGTGCCGCTCGTCGGTGGTGCGCCCGCCGATCGACACCCGGCAGGCCACCACTCCGTCCAACACGGTGCGCGTGAACAGTGCTGCACCGCTGTCGTTGGCGCGGGCGATCAACGCATCGGTGGCCTCGTCGCCGGCCGTCAGCCGCATGCACAGCAGGTTCAGCGGGTGGGGTGCGACGATCTCGAAGCGCTCGTCGAGGCGCACCCACTCGGCCAGCTGCTGGGTGAGCGCAACGTGCCGTCGGATCATCTCCACGGCGTCGGCGACGCCACCTGCGCGGATGGTGAACCACAGCTTCAGCGCCCGGAAGCGGCGGCCGAGGGGAATCTGCCAGTCGCGGTAGTCGATGGCCGCACCGCTCGCGGCGGCGGCCGAGCGCAGGTACTCGGGCAGGATGCTGAGCGCGCCGAGCAGGGCGGCGCGGTCGGCGGTGTAGAACAGGTCGCAGTCGAAGTTCACGCCCATCCACTTGTGCGGGTTGGTGCAGTAGCTGTCGGCGAGCTCCAGCCCGTCGTTGATCCAGCGGTGCTCGGGGGCCAGCGCGCCGATCCCGCTCATCGCCGCGTCGACGTGCAACCACATGCCGTGCCGTCGTGCCACCTCGGCCGCGAGGCCCACGCGGTCGAACGCCATCGAGCTGGTGGTACCGCGCGTGCAGCACACCCAGAACGGCGTCAGCCCGGCGGCGATGTCGTCGGCCACCATCCGTTCCAGCTCGTCGACGCGCATGGCGAACGAGCCGTCGTGGGGCACCATCCGCAGCTGCGCCGTGCCGATGCCGGCGATGCGCAGCCCCTTCTCGATGCTGCTGTGCGCCTGCGATGTTGCATATGCAACAAGATGCGATGTGTCGCCCGTGGTGTTGATCGAGCCGCCGGTGGCCCGCCAGCGCGCCGCAAGGATGGAAGCCAGCGTCGCCTCGCTGGCCGAGCCGTGGATCACTCCGCCGCCGTGCGCGCTGGTGCTGAGGAACTTCGCGGGAAGGCCCAACAGCTCCTGCATCCAGTCCATCATCAACGTCTCCACCTCGGTGCACGCCGGGCTGGTGACCCAGCTCATGCCCTGCACGCCCAGGCCCGCCGCCGCCAGTTCGCCGAGGATGGCCGGGTAGCTGGAGTTGCCGGGGAAGTAGGCGAAGAAGCTGGGGTGCTGCCAATGCGTGATGCCCGGCATCACCACCCGGTCGAGATCGGCGAGCACGTCGGTGAACGGCTCGGCGGCCGCCGGCGGGTGCTCGGGCAGCGAGGCGCGGATGTCGCCCGGCTGCACCTGGCTGGCCACCGGGAACTGCTCGACGCCCTCGATGTAGTCGGCGATCCAGTCGATGAGCGCGTGGCCGTGCTGGCGGAAGTCGTCGGGTGTCACGGCGCCAAACTAGAGCGTCCCCGGGCGGAGACCACCGTGCGAAGCACCGCAGCGAGCCGGCAGCCCGCGGAACCGGGGGTGCCTCAGGTGCCGTCGTCGGTGAGGGCGACCCAGGTCTGCGGGCCGACGATGCCGTCGGCGGTGAGGCCGACGGACGTCTGGAAGTCGCGCACCGCAGCTTCTGTGCCGGGGCCGAAGCGGCCGTCGACCGCCAGCGAGATGCCGAGCTTGGAGTTGAGCTGCTCCTGCACCTGCTTGACCCCCTCGCCGCAGTCGCCGCGCCGCACAGAGACCCCGGACACGTCGGACAGCCCGTACAGGTTGCCGACGTTGCGGCAGGCCACTGTGGTGGGCGGGGCGGGCGCCGCCGTCGGGGCGGGAGTGGCCGGCGGCGCAGCGGTCGGTGCGGGGGCGGGCGTCGTGGGTGCTCCCGGGTCTGCCGCGACCGTGGTGCTTGCTCCGTCGGCCGGTAGCGACGACGCCGTGCTGGAGGTGCTGGACGTGCTGGCCCCGGCCGAGGTGGCCGACGTCGCTGCCGGCCCGGAGGCTGCGTCGCTGCTGCACGCTGCAGCGGCGAGCAGCAACGTCACGGTGAGAACGAGTTTCCGTCGCATCATCACCTCATTCAAGCAGGCATTGCCTCGCCCGGCAGGCGACCGACCCTCGGGAGGTCAGTGGCTGACGGCGCGTGGCCCGACGTCGTTCACCACGGCGTCGCGCCTGCGGATGCCCACGGCCACACGAAAGCCGACGAAGCCGAGCCCGCCGATCAGCACCGCGAAGGTGAGGTACATGTGCCAGCCACCCTTCGACTTGGCACCGCAGTTCGGGCGCTCGACGGCGCCGAAGCAGTCGCTGGCGTTCTCGCGCTCGGGCAGGAACACGTTGTTGCCCAGGCCCTCGTCGGTGGCACTGCCGGTGTCGGTGGCATTGCCGGTGTCGGTGGCGCTGCCGGTGTCGGTGCCGCTGATGTCGAGGGTGGTCGGGACGGTGGCGTTGTTCGCCGCCTCCGTGGCCTGGTACGGGTTCTGGCCGCCGCAGCCGGCGGCCAACGAGCACAACCCGACGAGCGCGACGGCGAGCGGGCGGAAGAGCCGAGTCATGCCCCCATCGTCGCAGCGGAAAGCCCGCTTCACACGTCACGAGCGTGTGAATGCTGTGAATGTCGGCATCCGGCCAGGTGGCCGCGGGTGCTGGCTGGCTACCATCGGCGGAATGGTGCAGCGCACACACACGGTCCTGGTGGTCGACTTCGGAGCGCAGTACGCGCAGCTCATCGCCCGCCGCGTGCGCGAGCTGAACGTGTACTCCGAGATCGTGCCGCACCGCATCACCGCCGCCGCGGTGGCCGCCAAGGAGCCGTCGGCCATCATCCTCTCCGGCGGGCCGAAGAGCGTGCACGTCGACGGCGCTCCCTCGCTCGATCCGGCCATCTACGAGCTGGGCATCCCCATCCTGGGCATCTGCTACGGCGTGCAGCTGATCGCCCAGCAGCTCGGCGGCACCGTCGGGCGCGGCATGCGCGGCGAGTACGGCCGGGCGAAGGTCACCGTCACCGGTGGCGACCTGCTGGCCGGCACGCCGGCCGAGCAAGACGTGTGGATGAGCCACTTCGATGCGGTCACGGTGGTGCCCGAGGGTTTCGTGGCCACGGCGTCGTCGCCCGATGCGCCGGTGGCGGCGATGGAGAGCTCCAGCCGCAAGATCTGGGGCGTGCAGTGGCACCCCGAGGTGGTGCACACGCCTCACGGCATGGCCGTGCTGCAGCGGTTCCTGCACGACCTGGCCGGCTGCGAACCGAACTGGACGATGGGCTCCATCATCGACGAGCAGGTGGCCGCGGTGCGGGCACAGGTGGGCACGGGCCGGGTCATCTGCGCGCTCAGCGGCGGGGTCGACTCGGCGGTGGCCGCGGCGCTCGTGCACAAGGCCATCGGCCACCAGTTGGTGTGCATCTACGTCGACACCGGCCTGATGCGATTGAACGAGAGCGACCAGGTGGTCGAGACGTTCAAGCGCAACATGGGCATCGAGCTGATCCACGTGTCGGCCGGGCCGCGCTACTTCGAGAAGCTGGCCGGGGTGGTCGAGCCCGAGGCCAAGCGCAAGATCATCGGCGAGCTGTTCGTGCGCATCTTCGAAGAGCACACGGGCGGGCTCAGCGACGCCGAGTACCTCGTGCAGGGCACGCTCTACCCCGACGTCATCGAGAGCGGCGGCAGCGACGGCACCGCCTCGGTGATCAAGAGCCACCACAACGTGGGCGGCCTGCCCGACGACATGACGCTGAAGCTGGTCGAGCCGCTCCGCGACCTGTTCAAGGACGAGGTGCGCAAGCTGGGCAAGGAGCTCGGCCTGCCCGACGAGATCGTGCTGCGCCAGCCGTTCCCCGGGCCCGGCCTGGGTGTGCGCATCCTCGGCGAGGTCACGCCGGAGCGCGTCACGACCCTGCAACACGCCGACGCGATCGTGCGCGACGAGATCCACAAGGCGGGTCTCGAGCGCGAGCTGTGGCAGAGCTTCGCCGTGCTCGCCGCCGATGTGCGCAGCGTGGGCGTGATGGGCGACGAACGCACCTACGCGCACCCGATCATCATCCGCGCCGTCACCAGCGACGACGCGATGACGGCCGACTGGGCGCGCCTGCCCTACGACCTGCTGGAGACGATGTCGAGCCGCATCATCAACGAGGTCGCGGGGGTGAACCGGGTGGTGTACGACGTCACCTCCAAGCCGCCGGGAACGATCGAGTGGGAATAGCGGGCGCGGTTCGCAATGCATTCGTAACATTGGTAGCCTGTCGGCCGTCATGACCTCCCGCCGATCCGTCCGTTCGATCCTCGTCGCGCTGTGCGTGGCCGCCGGCCTGCTGGCCGGCCCGCAAGCGGTTGGGGCTGGCGGAGTCGACGAAGCCCAGCGCAAGGTCGACCAGATGCTGGCCGAGCTGGAACAGCTGCGCGACCAGATGGGCCAGCTCGACGAGGACTACAGCGGCGCGCTCGACCGTCAGGCCGAGCTGACCACCGAGATCGCCGCCTCGCAGGCCCGCGTCGACCAGATGTCGGCCGAGCTGGGTGGCGTCGAGCTGGTGCTGCAGCAGATCGCGCTCGATCGCTTCACCTCCGGCGACTCCACTGCGCTCAGCCCCATCTTCTCCGATGCAGCGACGTACAGCGCGGCCGAGCAGCGCAACGCGCTGGGCCTGGTGGCCATCGACGTCGGCGGCGGCGACATCGACGAGCTGCAGTCGATGGTCGACGACCTGAACGACGAACGGGCCTCTCTGGAGGTCAAGCAGCAGGAAGCCGCCACGCTGGTGGCCACGCTGGAGCAGAAGCAGGCCGAGTGGACCGAACTCGAGCAGGTCTACACCCAGAAGTACGCGCAGGCCCAGCAAGAGCTCGGCGATGCCCAGCTGGAGGCCGCCGAGGAAGCTCGCGCAGCAGCAGCAGCCGAGAAGGCCGCCCGCGAAGCGGCCGCCAGAGCGCCGGCCAGCACTGTCGCCCCCACCCCGCGCGGCGGTGGCGGCACGGGTGGCAACACCGGCGGCGGCAACACGGGTGGTGGCAACACCGGCGGCGGTAACACGGGTGGCGGTAACACGGGTGGTGGCAACACGGGTGGTGGCTCGGGCGGCAGCAACCTGCCCCCGCCGTCAGGCAAGGCCGGCATCGCAATTGCCGCGGCCTACAGCCAACTGGGCGTGCCGTACCGCTTCGCCGCCGAATCGCCCGGTGTGGCGTTCGACTGCTCGGGCCTCACCAAGTGGGCGTGGGGTCGTGCCGGCGTGTACCTGCCGCACCAGAGCTCCGCCCAGTACGGCACGCTGCCGCACATTCCCAAAGACCAGGCACAGCCGGGCGATCTGGTGTTCTACTACTCGCCCATCGGGCACGTGGGCATCTACATCGGTGGCGGCCAGATGATCCACGCGCCTCAGACCGGCGACGTGGTGAAGATCTCCACGGTGCACTGGAACAAGGTGGTCGGCGTCGGCCGGCCCGGGTAGCGATCACTCCTCTCGGCTGGCTCCAGTGGGGTTCGCTCGCACTACGGTGACCCCTCGTGCAGGTCAACGTGCAGGGCATCGACATCGCTCCGGTCAGCCAGTGGCTGGCGGCCAACATCCCCGGGGCCGTCGCGCCGTTCACGTTCGACCTGATCGCCGGCGGTAGGTCGAACCTGACGTTCCGGGTCACCGGCGCCGACGGCAACCGCTTCGTGCTGCGCCGGCCGCCCTTGGGGCATGTGCTGGCCACGGCCCACGACATGGCCCGCGAGCACCGCATCATCGCTGCCGTCGGCACCACCGGCGTGCCCGTGCCCACGGCGCTGGGCCTGTGCTCCGAAGACGCCGTCAACGGTGCCCCGTTCTACGTGATGGCCTACGTCGACGGGGTGGTGCTCGACGGGGTCGAGCGGGCAGCGCTGCTGGCCCCGGAAGCACGGCGCGCCGCGTCGGAGCACCTCATCGACGTGCTGGCCGACCTGCACGCCGTCGATGTCGATGCGATCGGGCTGGGCGACCTGGCCAAGCGCGAGGGCTACGTCGAGCGGCAGGTGAAGCGCTGGAGCCGCCAGTGGGAGCAGTCCAAGACCCGCGAGCTGCCGGCGATCGACGAGGTGGCGCGGCTGCTGGGCGAGCGCCTGCCGCAGCAGCAGGGCGTGTCCATCGCCCATGGCGACTACCGCTTCGGCAACGTGCTGGTCGACCCCGCGGTGGGCCGCGTCACCGCCGTGCTCGACTGGGAGCTGTGCACGCTGGGCGACCCGCTGGCCGACGTGGGCTACCTGGGCGTCTACTGGTTCGACGAGCAGTCGCCGCACGTCAGGGCCAACGACCCCACACCCGCGGGCGGGTTCCTGTCGTACCGCGACCTTCTGCACCGATACGCCACCCGCACCGGGCGCGACCTGGCCGACATCGACTACTACGTCGCCTTCGGGTGCTGGCGGCTGGCGGTCATCAGCGAGGGCGTGTACGCCCGCTACCTGCACGGGGCGATGGGCGCCCAGGCTGATGTCGACGTGGAGTCGTACAAGACCGGCACCGAGCAGATGGCCGAGCGCGCGCTGGCATCTCTGCGCAGCCTGAAGGGAAGCTGAGATGAGCGACGTGCTGGCCGGTTGGGAGAAGAGCGAGTTCACCGCCGCAGGCTTCACCCGCGAGGTGTACCGACGCGGCGAGGGGCCGGGCGTGATCGTCGTCCACGAGATCCCGGGCATCACCCCCAACGTCACCGCCTTCGCCAACGAGGTGGTTGCCGCCGGGTTCACGGTGCTGATGCCCTCGCTGGTGGGCCAGCCCGGCCGGGCGATGGCCAACGGATACGCGCTGCAGTCGATGGCCAAGGTGTGCATCGCCCGCGAGTTCAGCAACATGGCACTGCAGCAGACCTCGCCGATCATCGGCTACCTGCGGGCGCTGGCGCGCAACCTGCACAACGAGCTGGGCGGCCCCGGCGTGGGCGCGCTGGGCATGTGCTTCAGCGGCGGCTTCGCGCTGGGCATGATGGTCGACGACATCATGGTGGCGCCGGTGCTCAGCCAGCCGTCGCTGCCGTTCGCCATGGGGTTCGGGAGGAAGAAGGCGGCCCGCGCGGCCGACGTGAACCTGTCGCCCGACGATGCGCTCATCGTGGCCCGTCGCGCCGCCGAGGGCTGCCAGGTGCTGGGCCTGCGTTACGACGGCGACGCGTTGGTGGGAACGCGGTTCGACACCCTGCGCGAGTTGTTGGGCGATGCGTTCATCGCTGTCGAGCTGCCCAGCCGTACCAAGCGCGACCACTCGGTGCTCACCGAGCACCGCGACGAACCCAGCGTGCAGCGCGTGCTGCAGTTCTTCAGGGAGAAGCTGCAACCCGCCTGATCCCGGGTCTCACAGGCCGTCGCCCTCCGGCCGCGCAATCTCCGATTCCCCCGCTCGTGTCCCGCTGCCGGCATCCGCTCCACGTGCTCGCGCACGCGACACGTGCCTTTGTGAACGGGGGGCCGGCGGGCGTAGCGTTGGTCCGTGAGGATCGTTCCCGGTCGCGTGAGGCGCTTCCTTCATGGCGGGCTGCCTGGGGTCGGGCTGCCGTGCACCATCGATCTGGCGATCGCGCAGGAGATCGTGCTGCCGCTGGCCGCCGTGCCGCCCGGGTCCGGGTTCATGGAGCTGCAGCTGCAACTGGACCTGCCGTGGGACGAAACCGGCCGCTACGAGCACTCCAAGCTGTACTACGCCACCGCTGCGCCGTGGGAGTTCTCCGAGGAGCGCAACATCTGCCTCCACGTCGCTCACGTGGGCCGGGTGCTCACGATGCGGGTCGTGCTCCCGCCCGCGGTGTGTGCGGCCGGCCGGGTGCGGCTGCGGCTCGACCCGGCACCCGGATCGCACGCTGGGACAGCCACGCTGCATGCCCTACGGTTCGTGCCGGCGGCCACCGACGATGCCGTCAGCCGGGCCGCTGGCCTGGAGGACCTGAAGGATCGCACGCGCCGCGAGTTGGTGGTGGCCGAGCACGCGCACGCGGAGGTGGTGCCGGTGCTGCCGCACTCGTTGGTGCTGGAGCTGACGGCGCGCTGCAACCTCACCTGCACCCACTGCAGTTCGCACGGCACGCAGCAGCTGCACCTGCGGCACAACCGCATGGCGGAGATGCCGGTCGAGCGGTTCGAGCGGCTGGCCGACGAGGTGTTCCCGTCGCTGACCACGTTCGGGTTGGTCGGGCGCGGCGAGCCGCTGATCGCCAGCGACCGCTTGTGGCGGGCCGTGGTGCGCAAGCTGGTGCAGCACCAGGTGCGGCTGACGCTGGTGACCAACGGTTGCTACGTCACGAAGCGCATCACGCCCGACGTCGTGGAACGGTTGGAGACCATCCACATCTCGGTCGACGGCGGCACGCCCGAGACGTTCGCCGCCAACCGCGGCGGGGCGTCGCTCGACGAAACGCTGGCCGCGCTGGCACACGTCGATCGCCTTCGTCGCGCCGCCGGGCTGGCGCGGCGCCCGCGCATCGGCGTGTCGTGGACGCTGAAGGCCAACAACGTGCACGAGTTGCCCGCCTTCGTCGAGCGGGCCGTGGGGCTGGGCATCGATCAGCTCACCGTCCGCCACCTGCTGGTGTTCCACGGCCACAACCGCGACGAGTCGTTGGTCGACCGGCCCGACCTGGTCAACGGCCCGTTGGGCGCCACCTACGAGATCCTGCACCGGCACGGCGTGCGCTCGGACTGCCCGCCGCTGATGCAGGAGGGTGCCCCGTCAGCGCGCTCCGCCCCGGTGACGGATTCCGCATCCAGCAGTTCGGCGCGCGACCGAGACGGCTGCCTGTTCATCCACCGCACTGCCGTGGTGCACTCCGACGGGCTGGTGCCCACGTGCGGCGCTCACTTCTCGGCTGCCGCCGGCCACCTCGAAGAGGAGCCGTCGTTCGCCGCGATCTGGAACGGCCCGGTGCTGCGCCGGGTGCGGGCGACGCTGGACACCCCCGACGAGCTGGCCCAGTGCACGAACTGCTGGTACCGGGAGGGCCGCTATCAGTCGCAGCGGCAGGCCTTCGACGATCGCATCGAGGAGTTCGACCTCTCCCGTCCCGACCAGTTCACCCAGCGCTCGTGGAACTTCGAGGACTTCGAGCAGTGATCCACCCGGCTGGCCGGCGGAACGACGGCGACCGCGATCAGACCAGCTGGTCGTCGGCCATCTGGCGGGTGGCCTTGTAGTCGGCCTTGCCGTTGGGCGCCCGCGGCACCTCGGCCACGAACAGCACGCGCTTGGGCGCCTTGAAGGCGGCGAGGTCGTGCTTCACGGCCGCGATCACCTCCGCTTCGGTGACGGCGCTGCCGGGTACCAGCGAGGCCACGGCCGTGACAGCCTGCCCGAACTTGTCGTCGGCGATGCCCACCACCAGGCAGTCGAGCACACCCTCCACCCGCTTGACGGCTTCCTCCACCTCTTCGGGGAAGATCTTCTCGCCGCCGGAGTTGATCACCTGGCTGCCGCGGCCGAGCAGGATCAGCGATCCGTCGGCGGCCACCATCGCCATGTCGCCCGGGAACGAGTAGCGGGTGCCGTTGATCGTGCGGAACGTACGCGCCGACTTCTCCTCGTCCTTGAAGTAGCCCAGGGGCACCATGCCGCCGGCGGCGACCATGCCCACCTCGTCGCTGCCCGGCTGCACCTCGCGGTCGTCGTCGGTGAACACCCTGGTGGTGGGGTTCGACGTGAACTTGGCGGTCGCCGGTGGCAGCCCCTTCATCGAGATGCTGTTGCCCATCGACCCTTCCGAGGAGCCGATCGCGTCCAGCAGCATGACGTGCTCGATGCGATCGATCAGCTGCTCCTTCACCTCGGCTGTCCACATCACGCCCGACGACACGATCAGCTTCAGCTGCGACAGGTCGTACGGTGTGCCCGCCGCGGCAGCGGTGTCGATGGCCGCGATGATCGGCTTGGCGAATGCATCGCCGACGATCGTGATGTTGGTGACGTGCTCCGCGACGGCAGTGCGCAGCAGTTCGTCGGGGTCGAGTGAACGGCTCTGGAGAGTGACGATCTGGGCTCCGCCCAGGTGCGGGATCATCGCTCCCAACCACATGCCGGTGCCGTGCATCAGCGGTGCGCACGGCATGCTGATCAGTCGCCCGCCGTTGTCGGCCACACCCTTGACCATGCCCGCGATGTCGCCGGCGTCGGCGGGTGGCGTCAGCCCGAGCAGCGGGAAGCCGAGCGCCGCGAACGAACGGGTCAGGCCGCCCATGTCGTACATCACGCCCTTGGGCATGCCCGTGGTTCCGCCCGTGTACAGCATGTAGATGTCGTCTTCGCTGCGGGCGATGCGCGGCATCGGGGTGTGGGCGGCGATCGCGTCCTCGTAGCGCACGGCGCCGGGTACCTGGCCGCTGCCGGTGCCGTCGTCGACCTCCACCAGCAGCTTCAGCTTCGGCAGCATGGGCAGCACGTGGGCCACCCGCTCGCCCAGGGAGGAGTGGAACACCAGCGCCTCGGCGTCGGCGTTGTCCAGCAGGTAGCGCAGCTCTTCGTCGAGATAGCGGTAGTTCACGTTCACCGGCACGCCACGCATCTTGAACGCGGCGTAGTGGGCCTCCAGGTACTCGTTGCCGTTGTACAGGAACAGGCCGATCTTGGAGTCCGGCCGCAGCCCGGCGGCGTCGTACGCTGCGGCGACGCGACTGGCGCGCTCGTCGTACTGGCTCCAGGTGAAGCGGCGGTCGCCGTGCACGACGGCGGTGTGTTCGCCCAGCACGTCGGCGATCGATTCCCAGACGGACGCGAAGTGGTGTTCCATGGGCGCGGATGGTAGTGGCATCCGTCACACCCCGACTGCTCGGAGGGCGACTCGTCCCGGAGAGCCCTGCTCAGCCGACGGGCTTGCCGTACATCTCCAGCAAGGGGTCGCTGATCAGCTCCAGCCGCTCGCCGTCGGGGCCGCGGAAGTACAGCGAGGAGCCGTCGACGTGGGCGTACTCGACACTCGCCGCATCCAGCCGCTGCCGCGCGGCCTCCCACTGCGAGCGCTCCATCGAGATCGCCAGGTGGTGGTGGCCGCCCAGCACCTCTTGGTACGGGCCGACATCGAGGCCTGGCAGGTCGAAGTAGGCCAGCGTGTTGCCCTGCCCGAGATCGAAGAAGAAGTGGGTGCTGCCCTCGTAGTCGCGGTTCTCGAACATCTCCAGCAGGGGGAAGCCCAGCACCCCGTCGTAGAAGCGGATGGTGCGCTCGACGTCGCTGCTGATGTGCGCCGTGTGGTGCACGCCGCGGGCGCTGGAGGCCGGCCGTTCGGCCCGCGGTTTGAGGTAGCGGGCGGCCAGCTCGGCCCGGCGAGCGTTGAGTTCCGCCCGTTGCTGGTTGTCTACGCCGTGGCCCATGCGGACAGTTCACCACCTTCGGGGCCTGCTGTGAAGTGCAGGTGCTCGGCGTCCGTGATCCGTGCGGCGTCGCCGGTGCCCAGCACGCCGACCCCGGCCAGCTCGCCGCCGCCGACGGCGACGAACAGGTGCACGTACCGCGCCTTGGGCAGCGGCACCGTTTCGCCGGGTTGCAGGCGCCCACCCCACAGCACCGCGTCTCGCTGGTGCAGGGTGACCGCGCCGTCGTGACCCTGCCCGCTGGCCAGTGGCACCAGCCCACCGGCGGCGAGCGCGTCGTTGAGGTCGCGCTGCTCGTAGCCGGGCTGGACGCCCTTCGTGTCGGGCAGCACCCACATCTGCAGGAAGTGCACCGGTTCGTCGGTGCTGGCGTTGAACTCGCTGTGGCGGATGCCGCGGCCGGCGCTCATCCGTTGGGCCAGCCCGGGGTAGAGCACGCCGTGGTTGCCCTCGCTGTCCTTGTGCTCCAGGCGGCCGGAGAGCACCCAGGTGACGATCTCCATGTCGCGGTGGCCGTGGGTACCGAACCCCTGGCCGGGCGCCACGACGTCGTCGTTGTTCACCAGCAGCAGGCCGTGGCCTTCGTGGGCGGGCGAGTAATGAGGGCCGAAGTTGAACGAGTGCCGCGAGTGCAGCCAACCGGCGTCGGTGAGGAACCGCTCGTCGGCACGATGGACCGTGATCGAAGTCATGCCAAACTCAACATAGTTGCGCCCACAACTATTCCGCGAACTGCCGGGCACCCGAGGAACGCCCCGCGTGAGGAACTTAAGTTCGCGTGAGGAACTTAAGTTCGCGTGAGGAACTTAAGTTCGCGTGAGGAACTTAAGTTCGCGGGGCTGACGGTCTATGCGGCGGGGGTG
>JAUSLQ010000173.1 GCA_030645675.1 Actinomycetota bacterium
GCCGCCTCCGGCGTAATGACCAGATTGGCAATGACCGGCGCTGTGACGGCGACCGTGGCGGTATCGCCACCCCCGCCACCCCCGCCACCCCCGCCGGCGACCGCACCGGCGACCATCGTGCTTCCGGCACAGGCGCCCGCCCAGTCGGTGCCGGTCAGCGTGCAGTACGTGGCGGTGCCTTCGGCCAAGCGATCGAAAGCCCCGTGGTTCGTCGCGGCTGGGGCGATCCTCGTCGCCGCGGCGGCCATCGTCGCAGTGCTGGTGGTGCGCAGCGGCGAGGATGCGCCGCAGACCGCAGTCACCTCGCCGGTGGGTGCCGGCTCGCTGCCGGGTTCTGAGTCGACCGATGACAGGTCGACGGACGACACCACCGAGGACGCAACCGACGGCACCAGCAACGACACCAAAACGGCCGACACGACCATCCCCATCGCAACGCCGAACACCCCTTCCGCCACTGCCACGACAGCGCCCACGACAGCGCCCACGACAGCCTCCACGCCTGCCACCCCCGCCCCGACGGCCGCCGCTTCGTACCCGGTGTCGGTGCCGTCCGGCTTCTGCACCGCCGACGCGATCGACGCCGACACCGGCCTGCGCCCGGTCTACGGGCCGCTGTGCATCGGCGCATGGGTCGTCACGATGGTGAACGAATGCCCCGCCGACGCCGAGTGCGAAGGCGCCGACGTCTTCCGCTGGACCAGCGCGGGGTGGACGTACCGCGGGTACTTCTATGCGATGTGCGCCCCGGCCCTGGCCCAGGCGGGCATGCCGCCGTCGATCGGCGTCGAGTTCGTGGGCACATGGGACGCGTGCGACTGGGAGAAGTACGTCGTGCCCGAGCCGTCCACCGGTGCCCTCGAGCTGGCCGACGAGGGTCCGCGGGTGCGGGCACTGCAGCTGGCGCTGATCCAGCGCGGGCTGTTGTTCGACGTGGCCGATGGGCAGTTCGGGCCGAACACCGAGGCAGCCGTGCGCGACCTGCAGTTCCTCACCGGGCTGGAGCCCGACGGCATCGCCGGCGCTGCCACGCACGCCAAGCTCGGCCTCCCCTACGCCTGACGCTCGCTCAGCCGCGGCTGCCGAAGCGGCGGCGGTCCCAGCGCATCGCCTCGATCGCCTCGCTGACCTGGGTGGTCAGCTGCTGGAAGGCGCCGGCGTTGATCACCTCGTCGGCCTCGGCCAGCGTCGCCCCGGCCAGCAGCAGCTTCCGGGCGGCCGGCTCGCCCAGCACGTCGCACAGCCGCACGACGTCGTCGCTGCCCGCGATGCACGGCGGGCGGGTGGTGCCGTCGGCCCGTACCCCGGGCGCGAGCAGGCGGTGGAAGTGCTCCAGCGCATCGTCGTCGATGAACACGCTCAGCGTGTCGTCCCAGTCCAGCCAGGCGCGGATCGCCGTCCGGCCGAGAGCCGCGTAGAACAGCGGGTACAGGCGCACCGCAGCGTGCAGCGGCACATCCTGCAGCTGCATCATCTGCTGCAACGCGCGGTACGCCTGGTACCTGCGCGTGACCTGAGCGTCGCGGCGGGTGGCGGCGGCGATCGAGGGTGGGCTGTGGTGAAACCCCTCGCTGGCCAGTTGGTGCAGCAGCCTGTCGCGCTGGCCGTACAGCCACGGGTCGTCGTTGCCGGCGGCGTCGGCCGACAGCGCCAGCACCAGGGCCGGGTCGGTCCCCGGGCAGACGACCGTGACCGGGCAGGCGCCGAACAGGCTGCGCACGTCGGCCGACAGGCCGATCCCGCCCACCGAGCCCTCCTCCTGCAGACGCCGCAAGGCGGCGACGTGCCACGAGCCGTCGATCACCACGTAGCGCGCGTCGTTACCGGTTGCCTCGCCATAGCCTCGCACGAGAATGCGGCCGGCGAGCGCCGACGGGTTCTGGGCTATTGCGCTCATCAGCCCGTTCAGTGGTGCCGCGCAGAGCCGCTGGTAGGCCCGCATGGGGGTGAAGGCCCGCATGAACGCCGCGCCTTCGGCCTCGTCGCCATCCGCCTCGTCGGCGACGGCGAGCTCGTCGCCGGGGTCCAGCAGCAGTGCGCTCAACCGCACGGTGGCCTCGGTCAGCAACGGCGGTGCCGGGCTGAGGGTGGCGACGACTCCGGCCGTGCCGGTGGTCGTAGTGCCGGCAGTCGTAGTGCCGGTGGTCGTAGTGCCGGTGGTCGCGGTGCCGATGGTGCCGCCGACCTCCGGTGTCGCGTCCGCGCCAGTGCCCCGAGGGGTCGGCTCCTTCGGTTTCCACCGCTGCTGGTCGTGTGTCCCGCTCTGCTCCACCGACTTGGCGTATCGGCGCGCGTCGTGCGCTCCTTGAGCAACGCCGCCACGGTGAGTGGGCGCTGGGGCTACTCCTTCGGTGGTGTGCGCGTGCCCCGTGCGCTGCGGGTGGTCTTGGGGGTCGCCGCCAGGTGCCCGTCGTTGAACGCTTCCTCGGCCAGCAGTGTGCGTTGCACGTCGTCGCCGACGAACGACGCCAGCTTGCCGCCCAGCAGTGGCACCGAGCACTTCACCTCGCCGGCGATCTCCACGACGGTGGTGCCACGCGGCCCGGGTGCCAGGCGCAAGGTGCCGCCGACGGTGACGGGCACGCCGCGAGCGTTCACCTCCCAGGTGCCGATGCGAACGCCGTCGGCGCCGGCCGGGTTCCAGCGGTCGCGTTGCTCGACCGTGTTCGTCGGCGAGAGGATGCGCTTGGCGAAGCCGGGTACCTCCATCGGCACGCTGCGCCGCGACCGCACGGCCACCTTGCCGTCATCGTCGACCTGGTGCTCCAGGATCACCACGTCGTGGTGCCCGAGCGCGGCGTACTTGGCGGACAGCACATCCGGCGTGGTCATCATCGCGAACACGACGTCGGGCGCGGCTGCATACGTATGCGTGGAAACAACCTTCATGGCTGCATCGTTCGCCGCCCGCGCCCCAGGTGTCAGGGGCGAAGGTCACCGAATCGGCTGCCCGGCGCGTACCGTGCGGTCAGCCGTTGCTACGGCCTTCCTTCTTGGCCTTCTTGACGTCGCGCTTCTCTTTCAGCGACTTGCCGGCCTTCTTGGCGGCGGGTTTCTGGGGCGACTTCTCGGGCATGGGCCCTCCCTCGGTTTCACATGCACCTTACGTCGCCGGAGAGGTGCCGCGTCGCCGCCCCGCCCGCCCACCGTCGCCGGTCTTCGTGCCGGTCTTCGTGCCGGGTGCGGCGGCAGGGCCCGCGGCCAGGCCGGTCAGCTGGCGCACGCCGGCCTCGATGCCTTCCACCAGCACGCCGATGTCGGGCACCGTGTCCCAGTCGGCGGTGACGCCGAATGCCACCTGGCCGTTGTACGACAGGATCGCCACGCCCACCCGCACGCCCTGCGACAGCGGCACGAACGGGTAGTAGGCGAGCATCTCGTGGCCACACGCGTAGAGCGGGAACTGGGGGCCGGGCACGTTGGTGGTGACGGTGTTGACGCTGCGCTGTGGCAGGCGGCGCATCACGCCCACGGCCGTCCGCAGCCCCAGCGACAGCAGCATCGGCGGGGCGAAGCCGGCCATGTTCACCAGCACGCTGCCGGCCACCGCCTGGTGGCTGTCTTTCAGCCCGGCCATCTGCGCGCTGATCGCGTGCAGCCGCTCCACGGGGTCGGCGATGCCCACGGGCAGCTCGGCGATCATGGCCGACACCTGGTTGTTGTACGTGTGGTCGCCGCTGCCGCGCACCGACACCGGCACCAGCGTGCGCAGCACGACGCCGTCGATCTGCTCGCCGCGGCTCAGCAACAGGTCGCGGAAGCCGCCCGTGATCGCCGCCAGCACCACGTCGTTGACCGTGCCGCCCAGCCCGGCGCGGATGCCCTTCACCTCGGCGAGCGAACTGCAGGCCCACGCCCAGCGGCGGTGCGGCCCGATCGTGCCCTCGATGGACAGCGGCACGTTGGGCCGCAACCGGCTGCCCAACGCCTTCGCTCCCGCGAGCACTTCGCGCACATCGGCGGCGATGCGCTTCGGCGCGCGCAGCGACGAGCGTGCCCAGCGCACCATCTCGCTGGGGCTGACGAGCGTCTCGGCGACTGCGTCGCGCACCAGCTCGGCGTCGCTGGGCTCCGCGGCGGGCTTCCACTCGTCGTTCACCGGGGCCGAACCCGCGGGCGACAGGTCCAACACCACCGCCATCAGGTCGGTGCCGGAGATGCCGTCGACCATGCAGTGGTGCACCTTCGAGATCAGCGCCCAGCTGCCGTCGGCCAGGCCCTCCACCATCCACGTCTCCCACAACGGGCGGTGCCGGTCGAGCGGCTGCGACATCAGCCGCCCCATCAGGTTGCGCAGGTCCTGGTCGTCGCCCGGCGGGGGCAGTGCGGTGTGGCGGATGTGGAAGTCGATGCGGAAGTGTGGGTCGTCGACCCACACCGGCCGGCCGATGCCACCGGGTACGAAGCGCACCTTCTGCCGATAACGAGGCACCAGCGGGAGCTTGCCGCGGAACAGCTCGACGAGGTCGTCGTACGCCGGTGCCGGCCCGGCGAAGATCGCGCAGGACGCGATGTGCATGTGGTTGACGCCGTCCTCGACGTGCAGGAACGTTGCATCGAGCGGGCTCATCCGATCCACCCGTCACCTCCCAAGGTTCGGTTCTGATGGTCGCGCCGCTACCCGTGCCAGGGCGAGGGGCGAACGTCACCGCCACGCTCCAGGCCCAGGTCGGGGTGTGCCGGTTGCTCGCCATGTTGGCGTTGGCGCCACTCTGGACGTGGTCTCGGCGCCAACTTGGGTGAGAGGCGCCGCCGAGCGGCCCACCGCAAGGGGCCGAAGTACCCGTGCGTCGCGGCGGCGGCGAGCGCACACTCATGGTGTGGGACATCTTCTCGATCATCAGCGGCTGAACGCACTGTTCGGCCGCAGCCTGCTGACCACTCACGACTGGTCGGCCGCCGACCTCGACACTCTGCTGGCGGTCGCGCATCGCCTGGAGCAGATGGATCGTGGCGGCATCAGCACCGCTCTGCTCCCCAACGAGCTCGCCTACGCGATGTTCTTCGACAACTCCACGCGCACCAAGTCGGCCTGGGCCGGCGCGGCGGCGCGCCTGGGCATGCAGCCGGTCATCGTCGACGGCTCGTCCACCCAGGTGGCGCATGGCGAGACGGCGGAGGAAACCGGGGCGATGTTGGGCATGAACTCCCATGCGCTGGGCGTTCGTCACGACCTGATCCTGGGTGAGGGCAACTCGTTCATGCGCGACGTGCAGCGCGGCATCGACGACTACCTGGCCGCCAGCAACGACCCGCGCATCGTGCCCATCGTCAACCTCCAGTGCGACGTCGACCACCCCACGCAGGCGCTGGCCGACCTGCTGTGGCTGCGTGAGCACTTCGGTGGCGACGTGGCCGGCCGCAAGATCACCATGTCGTGGTCGTACTCACCCAGCTACGCGAAGCCGCTGTCGGTGCCACAAGGCGTGGTCAGCCTGCTGACCCGTTTCGGCGCCCACGTGACGCTGGCCCACCCGCAGGGCTACGAACTGCTGCCCGGGCCGATGGCCTGGGCGGCGCAAGGCGCCACCGAGTCCGGCGGGTCGTTCCGCGTGACGCACGACATGGACGACGCGTTCGCCGGTGCGGAGGCGGTGTACCCGAAGAGCTGGGGTCCGCACGCGCTGATGGTCGAGCGCGTGGCCGCGAACAAGGCCGGCGATGGCGCGGCGATGCGCGACATCGAGCAGCGGGCGCTGGCCCACAATGCACAGCACCGCGACTGGATCTGCGACGAGCGTCGGATGGCGCTGACGGGCCGCGACAGCGCCGGCGACGCGCTGTACCTGCACTGCCTGCCGGCCGACATCGGCGCCGAGGTCACCCCTGGTGTGATGGACCGGTTCCGTGTGGCCGTGGCCAAGGAAGCGAACAAGAAGGTCTACGTGATCATGGCGATGCTGGCAGCGGCGAAGGTGCCCGACCTGGCGCTGCGCCTGGCCGACCCAGCCGATGTCGCGGACGCGAGCTGAGGAGAACCGAGATGTCAGACACACGATCCGAGGGCGGCGTGGACGGCGTTGCCGAACGCGTGGCCGCAACCGGCGCCGCGGCTGCCCCAACGGCTGCCGGGCCGAATGCCGACCTTCTGGACCAACGGGTGGCCGAGCTGGCGGAACGTTATCGCCCGCTGGCGGTGGCGATCCTGAAGGAAGCGATCCGCATCCCGGCCGACGAGGTCGACCTGCCCGCCGACGAAGGCGGCGACCCGCAGAGCGGCCTCAGCAACCACGAGGGGCGACGGCTGCGTTTCCTGCGCGACACGATCGTCGACATCGGTGCCGTGCAGCACGCCGACGATGTGGGGTTCGACGCCTACGGCAACCTGGTGTGGACGGTCACCAACGGCTTCGACGGGGTGCCTCCTGAGCACAAGAAGGTGATCTACTTCGACGGCCACAGCGACACCGTGCAGGCGTTGCGCGACCAGTGGCGCGACAAACTGGCCGGTGCCGTCGACCCCTACGACGGCCTCAGCCTCGACGTGCCGCTGGCGCCAGATGCGTTGCGCGCCCAGCTCGGTTACGTGCCACCGCAGGGCGAGTGGGGCCATCTGGTCTTCGGCCGCGGCTCGGCCGATCAACTGGCCGGAGTGGTGGCGGAGGTCGTCGCCACCAAGATCTTGCTGGAGCTGCGTGACGAAGGGGCGCTGCACGGTTGCATCGTGCGCGCCTACGCCACCGCTGCGGAGGAGGACAACGATGGTGGCGGCCCGCGCCACCTGGTGGCCGATGTGCTGCCCGGCGCCGGCCCGCAGCTGATCCCCGACGTGGTCGTGCTCACCGAGGGCACCGGCGACGCGGTGAAGGGCGCGCTGGGCATCTATCGCGGGCAGCGCGGACGCATGCAGATCGAGGTCACCGTGACCGGCCGCTCGTGCCATGGCTCGATGCCCGCGCAGGGCCTGAACCCGCTGGAGCACGGCGGGGCGATCCTTGCCGAGGCGGCCGAGCAGCACGCCCGTGGCGAGGGCATGCTGGATCACCCGTTCCTGGGCCGAGGTACCCGCACAGCCTCGTGGTCGCAGCTCGACACGCCCAGCGACTGTGCCGTGCCGGATCGCTTCGTGTTCCGCTTCGACCGGCGCCTGACGGTGGGCGAGACGCCAGAGGCCGCGCTGGTACAGATCGAGTCGCTGGCAGCGGTGGCCGCGGCGCGCGCCGCCGGGCTGACCGTGGAGGTGGCCGTACCCCGCTATCAGCAGCGCACGTGGCTCGACTTCCCTGTCGACAACCCGCAGATCTACCCCGGCTGGATCACGCCCGCGGAGCACCCGGCCGTCGTCGCTGCCGTCGACGCCTACCGGCGGGTCGTGACACCCCACGTCAGCGAGCCCGCTGGCGGCGCGACCGCGGGCGCGCTGCGCGCCGAGCCGCGGGTGGACAAGTGGATCTTCTCCACCGACGGCGTCGGCTTCCCGGTGCCGATGGACGACACCACCATCGCGGTGCCGGACTCCAAGCAGTGGGTGGTGTCGGGGGCAGTGAAACACCCGGCGATGTTCGGCATCGGCGCCGGCATCGAGCAGAACACGCACCGCATCGGCGAGTGCGTCGACGAGCGCGAACTGCAGCACGCGGTGGCCGTGTTGGCCCGCTTCCCCAGCCTGTTCGCCGGCGGCTGACCGGCCCGGCCCCAGTCGGCGGCCCTGGCGGCGCCGACCTTGGTGCCGCCTCCGATTGACAGTCTCTGACAATGTGACTTTGGTCTCTACCTGACGGCAGCGTCAAGTCGCAGGATCTGTCACATCACGCCGTGAGGGCGGTGTGCCAGATTCTCTTGGAGGGGAAATGACCGACACGCTGAACGCTGCCCAGGTCGACCAGTTGATGGGCGGCCTGCAGATCATCGATGGCGACAGCCACTTCGCCGAGCCGGCCGACCTGTGGACGTCGCGGGCACCGGCATCGATGAAGGACAAGATGCCGCAGATCAAGAAGATCGAGGGCGGTTCCTCCGTCTCCGACTACGGCTGGTTCATCGGCGACGACTACTGGACCGGCCTCGGCGGCCACACCATCGCCACCGGCATGCAGAAGACGCATGGCACGCTGTGCCTGCCCTACGACCAGATCGACGACTCGGCATGGAGCGTCGAGGGCCGTGTGCGGCTGATGGACGAGCAGGGCGTGTACGCCGCCGTGCTGTACCCCAACGCGATGGGCTTCGCCTCCAACATGATGCTGGCCATCCCCGACATCGAGTTCCGTCACCTGGTGCAGCGCCTCTACAACGACGCGCTGGTCGACTACCAGAACCAGTCGGGTGGGCGCCTGCTCGGCCAGGCCGTGCTGCCCACCTGGGACATGGCGGCCACGGTCACGGAGATGCACCGCATGCTCGATGCCGGCATCACCGGCTTCACGATCACCGACAAGCCGCACCTGCTCGGCCAGGGCGACCTCGACAGCGAGTACTTCGCTCCGATGTGGGCGCTGGCCAACGAGTCGGGCGCGGTCATCAACTTCCACATCGGTTCGGGCGCCCCGCCCGACATCGGCAAGACCTCGCCGATGGCCGGCACGACCAGCGACATCTACTGGACGTCGTTCGGCCCGCAGCGCCGCATGGCCATCCTCGCCACGCAGTTCTACATGTCGAACGTGCGCATCATCACCAACCTGATCATGAGCAACATGTTCGACCGCTACCCGAACGTGAAGGTCGTGTCCGCCGAGAGCGGCATCGGCTGGGTGCCGTTCATGCTGGAGGCCGCCGAGTACCAGCTCGACGAGATGGTCACCGACCCGGCCGAGCGCAGCCTGCAGAAGAATCGCCCGACCGACTACTTCCGCAGCAACGTGTACGTGATGAGCTGGTTCGAGAAGGCGTTCGTGAAGACGCTCGACGACGTGGGCGAGGACAACGTCATGCTGATGACCGACATCCCGCACCCCACCTGCCTCTACCCGAACACCCGCGAGTACTTCGCCGAGGTCACCAAGGGCCTCACGGAAGTGCAGCGCCGCAAGCTGGTGCAGGACAACGCCGCGCGCGTCTACGGCGTGAAGCTGCCCTGATCGGTGTGGCCGGTCAGCCGGCGGGAGTGGCTTCGTCCAGCAGGCGGCCGGCCTCGATGGCGTTGGCCGGCGTGCGGTTCGGGTCGCCCGGCACACCCAGCGAGGCGCGGAACAGGGTGATCGCGTGCATGCGGCCCGGCTCTTCCAGCTCGGCGTTCATGATGCGGTTCACCGAGGGGGCGAGGTCGCTGAACTCCTGCTTGAGGGCATGAGCGAAGGCCTCGCTGGGAGTGTGGTTCTCCGGCAGGTCGGGGCCTTGCTTCTTGCGCTTGGCGGCAGTGCGACTCTTGGGGGTGGGCATGGCGATCCTTGGTCTGCGGAGGTGAACGACCCTTGGCTGACGTGGTGAAGGACCGGCACGCGAAGTGGTCAGTCTACCTGTCGGCTCAGCCGATGGGGCCGTAGTGACGGTCGGCCAGCGAGCCGCTGGCCGACCGCAGCAGCTCGTTACGGCGCAGCAGTTGGCGGTAGATCGCGGGCAGCGCGGCGACGGCGTCGATCTCGCCGGCGGCGATGGCGTCGTCGAGGGCGGCCCGCGCTGCCGGCAGTTCGCTGTGCGCACTGCCCAGCAGCTGGTTCAGATCGGCGAGCTCGGCGGCGGCCACCTCGGCGCGGTGGCGGCCGGATTCGGCCAGGTACTTCAGCGCGCGGGCCAGGCCCTTGATGCGCTGCGCGGCCAGCGAGTCGGTGATCCGCGGGCTCACCACGTCGCGCAGCTGCTGCAGCACGATGTCGAACAGCACGTCGTCGTCGGTGGGCTCCGCCTGGGCCAGTGGGGTGGCGGCGGGCAGCGTCACGCCCAGCACGTCGGCCAGTGCCTCGGCGCACAGGCGCTTGTGCAGCTGCCCGAAGATCAGGCGAGCGCCGGGGTCGCCGCCGCCGCCGTCACCTTCCGTCTGGCCGCGCAGGGTGACGCCGTGGCCCATCACCATGATCTTCGCCTCGGCCAGGACGCGGTAGTAGCGGATGCGGCCGGCGTCGAGCGCGATGCCGGAGGCCGCCTCGTACTCGGCGAAGCGCACCGACAGGTCGGTGAACGGGTCTTGCAGCGAGCGCAGCATCACCCACGCGATGTCGTCCATCGGGTCGCCCAGGTGGGCCAGCTCCCAGTCGACGATGGCGGTGACGCGACCGTCCTGGTACATGAAGTTGCCGGGGCCCGTGTCGCCCTGCACGATCACGATCGGGCCGGTGGCCGCGGGCACGTTGGCGTGCAGCCAGTTCAGAGCCAGGCGCAGCACGGGGTCCACCGTGGCCGGGCGGGCGGCGATGATGCCGTCGATCTCGGCCAGCTGCAGTCGCACGAGTTCGGGCAGTTGCGCCTCGCTGCCGGCGGGCAGCAGGCCCACTTCGCGAGGGTCCAGCCGGTGCAGAGCAGCCAGGTGGCGGATGAAGTCGGCGGCCACCTGGTTGCGCAGCGCCTCGTCGCGCATCGCCGAGAAGCGGGCCTCGCCGGGCAGCTTGGTGAGCAGCAGCGCCTGGGCAGTGGGGTGCATGCCCACGAACGCGGCCACCGGCAGGCCACAGCCGTTGAGCGCGCGGTACACCTCGGCCTCGCGACGCACGGTCCACGGATCGCCGCTGTCGGAGACGCTGCTCGGGTCCCACCGCAGGAACAGCGACTGGAGGCCGGAGGGCGTGGTGATGTCCACGAACCAGGCCTGCTTGCGCCCCCCGCCCGCCATGCGCTTGGCGGAGGTGAGCGTGCCGCCGGCAGTCTGCTCGATCCACTCCACCAGCTCGGCCGGCAGGCCCGTCGCGCCGGTCGCGCCGGCGGTCGCGGTGTTGTCGGTGTCGTTCCCCATGGTGCTGCGTCCTTCGATCTGTGGCGGCGGCCGGAAAAAGACTAACCTGTTTTCCGACCAGGGGGTTCTGTCATGACGGCTTCGTCCATCACCATTCCGTTCGACGAGGCGCTGCACTTCGCCGCGCACGACGACCAGATGCATCCCCACGGGCCGCAGGCTGACTGGACGGAGACCATGTGGTTCTCGTTCAACGTGCCCGAGCGGTCGCTGGCGGGGTGGCTGTACGTGCAGACCCGGCCGAACATCGGCACGTCGGCCGGTGGCGCGTTCCTGTACGGGCCCGGCGACTGGGCCCCGTGGGAGCTGCCGTTCTACAACTACTTCGACCACCAGAGCATGCCCGACCCGCTGGACCTGCGCGACGTGCAGTTCATGAACGGTGTGTCGTGCAAGGTGCTGGAGCCGGGCATGAAGTACCGGTTGGGTTACCGCTTCCGCGACTCCGACGAGTTCGTCGCCGACCTGCTGTTCGAGGGGCTGACGCCGCCGGTGCCGCACGTGCACGGCGCGCCGCCGTTCACCGGTTCCTCGCACTACGACCAGCACGGTCACGTCACCGGCGACCTGTGGCTGAAGGGCGAGCGCATCCCGGTGGACTGCGTGGCCGTGCGCGACCGCAGCTGGGGCCGCCGGCCCGAGCTGGTGGGCCTCGGCGCCCGCCGATTGAGCTACGTGTTCGGGGCGGTGCCGCACGTCGATGGGCAGCCCGACGATGCGTTCCTGGTGTTCTGTCAGCCGCCCGCCGACGACCAGGAGGCCGAGGTGGAGACGCTGAGCAGCGGGTACCTGTTGCGCGACGGTCAGCTGCGCCGCCTTGCTTCGGCCACCCGGGTGAACACGCGCGATGCGGCGACCGGGGGCATCCAGTCCATCGTGGTCGACATCACGGACACCGACGGGCGCACGGCCCACATCGTCGGCGAGGCGCGCGGGCGGATGATGCTGGCGAAGAACAGCCTGTGCATCAACACGTTCCTGCGCTTCGATCTCGACGGCCGCGAAGCGTTCGGCGAAGACCAGGACGTGTGGCCGGTGATGCGGTTCCGCAACCGCCGCCGGGCGGCGCGCTGAGCTGCTGAGCTACTGCTCGACGCGCAGGATCTCGAACGTCACGCCACCGACGGTGGCGAAGAACGCGTTCATCTGCGCGCTGCCGAAGGGGGTGAGCCGCATGTCGGTGACGGGGATGCCCTGGCGCCGGCACGCCTCGTGGGCTGCCTCGAGGTCGCGAGTGGCGATGGCCGCAGCCCAGATCTTCGGCTGCTCGCCGCCGAGGATCTGCACCTGCCGGGTGGAGGTGGAGCCGACGATGTAGCCGGTGGGGCCGGAGGCACCGCGAGCGTGCATCACACGCTCCCACGTGAGCGGGCCGTCGCTGGCGTCGGTGGCCTGGTCGGAGCGGGGGAAGCTCCACCCCTCGGGCAGGCCGGCGATGTCGCGCAGGAAGGTGGCAACCGCCTCGGGCTGGGGCGAGACGACTTTGACGTGCTGCAGGATGCTCATGGCGTTCCTTCGGTTGGGTAGACAGACTGTCCAGAGTATGGGCATAGTGTCAAGCGAATCGCCAGCGGTCGTCGCCGCGATCCGTCTGCTGGAGGAAGTGCATGCACACCGTCAACACCGTCTCGGGGCCTCTCGCTGTCGACCAGCTCGGCGTCACGTTGATGCACGAGCACGTGTGCATGGCCAGCGCCGGCATGTTCCTGGACTCGCGGGTGCAGCTCGATCATGCGGCGCGCCTGGCCCTGGCGGTGGCCCGGCTGCAGGCAGCGAAGGCGTCGGGCATCGACACGGTGGTCGACGCGACGCCGATCGATCTCCACCGCGACGCGGCGTTCATCAAGGAGGCCGCCGAGGGTGCGGACATCCAGATCGTGTGCTCCACGGGGCTGTACACCGAGGAGCACGGGCAGCCGTCGCACTTCAAGCACATGAGCGCGCAGCAGGTGAGCGACCTGTTCGTGCACGAGCTCACCGACGGCATCGGGGCCACGGGCATCAGGGCCGGCGTGATCAAGGTGGCTACCTCGGAGCACGGCGTCACCGACGTGGAGCGCAAGACGCTGGAGGCCGCGGCTGATGCGCAGGCCCGTACTGGTGTGCCGATCATCACCCACACCTCCGCCGGGTTCGGCGTGGAGCAGGCGAAGATCCTCACCGGCGCAGGTGCTACGCCGGGCAAGGTGATGATCGGTCATGTCGACCACAAGTACTCGTCGTGGGGGTACTTCGAGCGCATCCTGCGCACCGGGGTGAACATCGCCTTCGACCGCTGCGGGTTGCAGGTGTTCCTGCCCGACACGGTGCGGGCCGCGCTGATCGCCGCGCTGATCGACCTGGGGCTGCACGACCGGGTGTTCGTGTCGATGGACTCCGTGTGCGTGCAGACCGGCCCGGTGTCGGAGTTCGAGAAGGACGCGCCCGAGCCGCTGACCTACGTGGCCGGCGACTTCGCCGCCATCCTCGCCCGCTACGGGGTTTCGGCCGCGACGTTGCAGTCGATGCTGACGGCCAACCCAGCCCGGCTGTTCGGGGCGGCATGAGCGTGCGGCCCACTCTGCGCGCCGAGCAGCGCGCGGTCACGCGTAGCCGGCTGCTGGACAGCGGCCGCGAGGTGCTGCTGACCACGCCCTACCACGCTGTCACGGTCGACCAGCTGGTGCGGGCAGCGGGTGTCAGCCGGGCGACGTTCTACCTGTACTACACGAGCAAGCGCGAGCTGCTCGACGACCTGGTGGGCGAGCTGCGCCGCGATCTCGACGTGCTGTGGCCGAAGCTGGGCAGTCTTGGTGATGGCCGGCGGCCCACCCGAGCCGCCGTCGTCGCGGTGGCTGCCGAGTTCGTGGCGACCGCGCAGGCCCACCGGGCGCCGCTGGTGGCGTGGGTGCAGGCCGGCACCGTCGGCGACGAGTTGCACGAGGTGAACCGTCGCGACCTGCGGCGGGTGCAGCGACTGCTGTACGCCTCGCCGTCGCGCGCTGCGGACACGCCGGTTGCCGAGCAGTTCGTGCGCACCACTCTGGTGGTGTCGATGCTGGAGAGGTTCTGCTTCTACTGGTTCCGCCTGGATCTGGAGGTGGACCCTGCGTGCGTCGCGCAGGTGCTCGGCGGAGCATGGTGGAGCACGCTGTACGGCGACAGCGGTCTTATTCGTTGACGCGTCGCCGCGGGCAAGGCGGCAGCCGGAGGCCCGTCGCTGTCGCCCCGGTCTCGTCGGTTCGATTTCGATCTGGTGGTCATCGTTCGGTGTGATCAGTTGGGCCTCTGATATCGCTGAAAGCCATACGCCATAACGGTTTGCGGGTTGTGATGGTGTTCGAACACGTGTACTGTACGGGACATGAGTGATGGTGCTCAGCTGCTCGAACAGATGCCACTCACAGCCCCCGAACTCATCGCTGCCCTCGCACAGCATGAACAACAGGCAGCGGTCCTGGCCCTCGCCGTCCGCCGGTTGGAGAACGCCGGAACGTTCGGCGAACACGGCGCGGTGAACAGCGCCTCGTGGATGGCCGACAACTGCCGGATGTCGCTGTCCACTGCCCGGTCGTGGGTGCACCGCGGTCGTTTCCTCGACCGGTTCAGTGTCGTTGCCGACGCGGCGGTGGCGCACTCGTTGTCGGCCGATCAGGTCGCGGCGATGCAACGGTTGAACCGGCCCAAGTACGAACAACTGCTGTCTGAGTCCATCGCGATGCTCACCGAGGTGCTCGCACCCTTGGACGTGAAAGGCACCGTCACCTCCTGTGCGTTGTGGCGGCAGAAGGCCGATGCGGTGATCGACGAGACGGCGCCGCCGGTGGACAAGGAGCGATCGTTGTCGATGTCGCGCGCCGGTGACGGCGCGCTGTTGGGTCGCTTCGAGCTCGACGATGCCGCCGGCACCGAACTGGAGAAGGCGATCGCGACCGCGGTCACCTTCGAAGGCGATGACGACACCCGTACGTTGGCCGAGCGTCAGGGTGACGCGTTGTTCGACATCGCCGCGTTCTTCAACACCAACCACGACAACGGTGACGGCACCGGCCGCCACCTGCCCCACATCAC
>JAUSLQ010000175.1 GCA_030645675.1 Actinomycetota bacterium
GTGCGCTTCGTCACCGACGATGGCGATGCCGTGGTCGTCGGACACATCGGCCAGCACCATCCGCGACAGCTGCAGGTCGGGGTGCTCCGGCTCGAACGCCGCCGCACTGGTGCGCGCCCGCACGTTGAACGCGCGTCCGTCGACATCGAGGTGCACGTTGATCGGTGCACCGCCGCCGTGCTCGATCAACGCGATCAACACCTCGCTGACTGCCACCGTGATGCGCTCGATCTCGGTGACGGTGAACCCGGCAAGCGTGGCGATTCCGCTCGCGGCCAACCGCAGCACCTGCGACAGGGCGGGGTCGGGCGGGACAACTACCTCGATGGGGCCGATCGGCCCGGTGCCGGCGGCCCGATCTCGCTCGATCGCCTCGGTCATGTGGGCTCCTTGGTCGCACCCTCTGGTGAGCAGCCTGCTCATGAAGAGGAGAACAGAAACCCCATTATGGCATCTGAACTGGCGCATCTCGCCCGCTGTGTTTGAGGTATCGAACCACCGGGTATCAGTGGTCATGCTTGCAGATGGTGTCTACATCGGTGGTGGCCTCGGCCTGATTCTCGTCGTCGTCGTGATCGTGCTCTTGCTCCGCTGATGCCTCGATCACGCGAAACGAGTCGACGATGAGCGATGGCGCACAACCACGTGTCGGGTTCTTCCGCGGTCTCATGGCGGTAGTGCGCGCGACGACGCATGTGTTCGCCAAGGTGCTGGGCCTGTTCAGCCGCGGCCTGGCGGCGGTGACACGGCGCACCCGTGGCAAGCCGACGCACGGCGAGTCCGAGACCTGAGCGGCGGCTGCCCGGTTCGCCGCGTGTCGTGACCGTGATGTCGTGCCGGTGATGTCGTGACCGGTGATGTCGTGCCGGTGATGTCGTGCCGGTGATGCGGACCGGTGGTGCGCTGCCAGGCGCTCGACGCGCAACACTTGGCGCATGATCGTCGACTGTGCGGTGTACGAGCAAGGGGCGCGCCTGGATGCCGGCCTGTACCCGGTGCTGCTGGGTCAGTGGCGGCATCACCCGCAGTCGTTCGTGTGGCTGGGCCTGCGCATGCCCAAGGAGGACGAACTGGAGGCGGCGTGCGCCGCGCTCGGGCTGGACGAGCTGGATGCCGCCGAAGTGCTGGCCCCGCACGACCGCCCGGTGCTGGGCATCGAGGACGGCATCGTGCAAATGGTCTTGCGCACGGCCCGCTACGACGACGTCAACGAGGTGATCTCCCTCGGGGAGATGACCGTGCTGGTGGGCGAGCGCGCGCTCATCTCCATCCGCCACGGCCATGCCAGCCCGCTGTCCAAGCTGCGCCACGAGCTGGAGCGCGATTGCGACCGGCTGCAGTTGGGGCCGTATGCGGTGCTGGCCGCCATCATCGGCCGTGTCATCGCCGACTATCGCCCGGCGCTCGACGGCTTCGAGAAGGACGTCATCGAGGTGGAGCGCGACGTGTTCTCCGAGACCCGGACGCAGCCGGTGCGCCGGCTCTACAAGCTGAAGCGCGAGGTGCGTTCGCTGCTGGTGGCCATCGATGCGCTGGAAGAGCCGCTGGAGCGGCTGATCCGCGTGGTCGGGCCGTCGATGCCCAAGGACGTGCAGGACGACCTGGCGGAAGCCACCGACCAGCTGACCCGCACGGTGAACCGCACCCAGTCGCTGTCGGGCCTGATCGATGCCGCGCTGACGGCAAGCCTCGCCCAGATCTCGGTGCAGCAGAATGCCGACATGCGCCGCATCAGCGCATGGGTGGCGATGGCCGCCGTGCCCACGATGGTCGCCGGCATCTACGGCATGAACTTCGCCCACTTTCCCGAGCTGGAGTGGCGGTACGGCTACCCGCTGGTGATCGGCGGGATGCTGCTGATCGCCGGCCTCATGTACCGCGGCTTCAAGCGCGGCGGCTGGTTCTGACGCAGGCTGCTCAGACCGCGGAGCCGCTGTCGGCTTCGTAGGCCAGCCCGCTGACGTCGAACGTCGCGGCAGCCTGCAGCAGCCCTTCGATCGCGGATTCCAGCAGCGGGTCGTCGGTGGCGACGGCGACGTTCACCGACCACGACACCACCACCTGCTCGCCGCACCACAGCCCCAGCTGCGGGTACACCACACCACCGGCAACCGGCGCACTGACGTCGTCGAGGCCTGCCGCGTAGTCGGCCTCGAAGTCGTCGAAGCAGCTGCCGGCGATCGCGGCGCGCACCGCCAGGCTGCGGCTGGCCCCGTTGGGGTTGGCAGGGTCGGTCATCGCGCACGTCACCTGCGCGCCCGCCGGCCGGGACGGGTCGATGTTGCCGCCGAGGTCGAAGCCGCCCATCACCAGGCCGACGTCGTAGGGCACGTCGTTGGGAGGCAGCAGCGGGCACTGCTGGAAGGTCGCCTGCTGGCCGTCGCCCACATCCAGCCCGGCCGCGACTGCGGTGAGGTGGTCGTGCGCCTGCTGTTCCAGCCCCGCGGATGCCGCCGTGGTGGGCGGCGCACTGCCGGCCGTCGCAGCCACGGTGCCGGTGGAGCTGGTGGAGTTGGCGGCTCCGTCGTCGGCGCCGCAGGCGGCGCTCGCGATCGCGAGCAGCAGCAGCAGGGAAGCGAGGCGGCGCATGCGGGCGATGGTACCGGCGACCGGTGTCGTCGGTACGGGACGCCCGCGGCTCGGCCGCGTCAGCCGTGCCTGGCGTGGCTTCCGTGGTCGGCGCGGTGCTCCGCGTCCTGCATGCGCCGGCCCTCCACGTAGCGGATCTCGTGCCGCAGGGTGCCGTCGTTGCGCCACTTCCGGATGGCCGGCATGCCGTCCTTCGCATCCTGCCGCTTGCCCGCCCAGTAGTGCTCGATGTAGTGAGTGCGGCCGTCGGCGAAGTAGCCGCGCACGGCGGGGGTGGTGGCGCCGGGATCGTGCAGCAAGCCGTGCGTGTAGAACAGCTCGTACTTCAGCTTGCCGTCGGGGCGGAAGCGGCGGTAGGCGGGGTGGGTGCGCCCGGGGTTGTGCAGCTGGCCGTCGCGGTACCAGGCCACATAGACGATCGAGCCGTCGGCATGACGCCGCACGCGACCCGTGAAGTCCGCTGGAATCGCGGACTCGTCCTCGATGTCGAGCGTCGTGATCACACGGAACGACAGCGAGTTCGGAACCAGATCGACGAATTCCATGGCAGGGGAATATCGCCACGACGCGACCGCGACTTGAGCGATCAGCGCAACGAGATCGCGTACTCCACCTCGGGCAGCGGTTCGGGTAGCGGGCGACCGGTCTGCGAGCCGGCGAACGAACTGTGGCGCCCGGTCGCCAGCCAACCCGCCTTCTCGTAGAACGCCCGGGCGCGCGGGTTGTCGCGCAGCACCCACAGCACCGCCTCCATGAACCCCATGGTGCGCAGGCTCTCCGTGCAGCGGGCCATCAGCGCCCCGGCCGCGCCGCTGCCCCACGAGTCGGGGTGCAGGTAGAACCCGTACACCTCGCCGCGGCCGCGGCCGCTGTCGAGCAACGTGGCCGGGCTGCCGGGAGTGCTGCCGGCCGTGCCGCTGGGCGTGCCGCTGGCCGTGCCGTCGACCGTGCCGTCGACCGTGCCGAGGGCTGTGCCGCTGGCGTCGCACGTGGGCTGCACACGCTCGGGGCCGGCGTGGCCGAAGCCCACCACGCGCCCGTGCATCACCGGCACGAACAGCTGTGAGCCGGTGATGGTGTTCCACGTCCAGGCTCGCCAGCGGTCGGTGCGCTCGGCTGCGAAGTGCGGCGCGTCGAGCAGCTCGTCGGGCAGCAAGTGCCGGTAGCCCGTGCGCCACCCCTCGATGTGCGCAGCCGCGATCGCGTCGGCGTCGTCGGGATGAGCATCGCGGACTTCGATCACCGGCCCATCGTGCCACCCGTACGGGCAAACGCTCGCCCGAGATTCTGTGCCGCGCGGCACCTGTCGGTGAACCGCGCCAATGGGTGCCGCCCGGCGGTCAGTGGCCGAGCACGTCGGGGTGCGGGTCGAGGCCGGCGTCGAACTCGGCCTGCAGGGTGTCGCGCAGCTGACCCGCCCCGCGGTAGCCCTTCACCTGCCACATCCGCCGCTCGTCGCTCGGGCCGAGGGCCTCCACCGTCCACGGCCGGCCGAGCACGAAGCGACCGATCGCACCGACCAGGAACACGCCGCCCATCCACAACAGGTCGATGCCGATCAGCACCACCGGCGGCACCACGAAGAACAGCAACAGCAGTACCGCGATGGCGACGAGCAGGATGGCCAGGTCATCGAAGGCGTCGAGACAGGAACCACCGATGTCCATGCCGTCGTACCACCGGTTCGACTTCGAGGTCGTCGGCTTCCCCGTGGGCGCCGCGGGCCGTTGGTTCCGTGGGAGCCGACGAGTGACGCGGCGGAAGCGCGCCCGCACTCCGATGCCGTCGCGATGTGGCAGCCAGCGGCGCTGCACCTTCCACATGCCGTTGCGTCGACCGGGTGGTGCTCAGACGGCGAGGAGGTCGCGGGCGCCGGTGTCGGAGGACGGGTGGCGCAGCTTCGACATCGCACGTGCCTCGATCTGGCGGATGCGCTCGCGGGTGAGGTTGAAGTGCTCGCCCACTTCCTCCAGCGTGCGCGGCTCGCCACGATCGAGCCCGAAGCGCAGCTTCAGGATCTCGCGCTCGCGCTCGTCGAGCGGGGCCAGCAGGCGGGCGATCTCGTCGGGCAGTAGCGCGGTGGCGGCGACCTCGAACGGGCTCTCCGCCGAGCGGTCTTCCACGACATCGCCGAGCTCGGCGTCGCCGTCTTCGCGCAGCGGCTCGCTGAGCGACAGCGGCTCGGCCGCGAAGCGCAGGGCCTCGGTGACCTTGTCTTCCGGCATCTCGACTTCTTTGGCCAGCTCGCTGAGCGTGGCCGGGCGGCCCAGCTTCAGCTCCAGCCGGCTGCGCGCCTTCTGCAGGCGGGCCAGCGTGTCGCCGGCGTGCACTGGCAGGCGGATGGTGCGGCCCGTGTTGGCGATGCCGCGGGTGATGGCCTGACGGATCCACCACGTGGCGTAGGTGGAGAACTTGAAGCCCTTGCGCCAGTCGAACTTCTCGACGGCGTGCATCAGGCCGAGGTTGCCCTCCTGGATGAGGTCGAGCAGCGGCAGGCCCGAGGCCTGGTACTTCTACGCGATGGCGACCACCAAGCTCAGGTTGCTCTGCACGAACGCCCGCTCGGCGTCTTCGCCCTCGCGGGCCGCGCGGCGCAGATCGCGCTTCTTGGCGGCGGTGAGATCGCCCGCGGTGTCGAGCTCGGCGATGGCCGCCTTGCCGCTCTCGATCTGTTTCGCGAGGCGGACTTCGTCGTCCTTGGTGAGCAGCGTGTACTGACCGATGTCGGTCAAGTACAGGCGGACCAGGTCTTCTTCGTCCCGTTCCACGCGATCTTTCGCCACGACTTGCTCCTCAACGCCTATCGGCATGAACCCTGAACGGATTGGCCACCTGCACGGCAATGCGAGTGCTGCTCGCGCCGGCCGGTGATCACGTCACGATACCGACGTCGTCAACCCCCTCACACCCCGTGCACAGATTCACAAGCGGTATCGCCGTCAGCGATGCCACCGCCCTCCGGTATCGCCGCCCGGCATGAGGGCGAGACGCAACGTGCGAGGCGTTAGCGTGCCGGCATCGGACCCATCGGCACCCTGAGCAGGCCTGAGCCCCGCCGCGCGCTGGTGGCCGGCGCGCTGACGGCGCTGGCCGCCGTGCTGCTCTACCAGTTGCACTGGATCGGCGGCGACGCGCCGGGCTCGATGCTGCGCGTGGAGATGTTCCGCCAGGGGCACTACTGGCGCATCCCGGCCTGGTTCGGCGGGTTCCCGAACGTCACCTACAGCTTCCTGCTGCCCCCGATCGGCGCGTTCTTCGGCGTACCTGCCACCGTGTGCGGGGCGGCCGGCATCGCTACCGCCGCCGTCTCGCGCCTGTCCGAAGGGGTCAGCCGCCTTCGTCACGTGGTGGGCACCGCTGCCTTCGGCCTGGCGATGGTGGCCACGGTGGCCAACGGGCGCGTGCCGTTCGCGATGGGTACTGCGTTCGCCGCCTGGTCGTTGTTCTGGCTGCGCCGCAACACCGTCACAGGCAACACAGTCGCCGCGGTGCTGGCGCTGGGGGCCGGGCTGTGCAGCCCGGTGGCCGGGCTGTTCCTGGCCATGCTGGCTGCCGGCGTGCTGCTGCAGCACCTCACCCTGCGGCGGTTCCTGCTGCTGGGCGTGTTCGGCGCGTGCGGGGTGGGGCCGTCGTTCGTGGCCAACCTGTACTTCCGGACCGGTGGCGGGCTGCCGTGCTCGTGGGCGACGGCGCTGACGGTTGCGGGGGTGTTCGTACTGTTCGTCGTCGGCGCCAACTCGATGGCCGTGCGCATCAGCGCGGGCATCGGCATCCTGGCCTGCTTGATGGTGGGCGCGTTCGACACCCCGCTGACCTACATCATCAAGCGGCTGCCCGAAACGGCCGGCGGGGCTGCTGCGGCGGCGACACTGACCAAGAAGCTGGCCGTGCCGCTCATCGCGTTCATGTGCATCTGGAACGTGCTGTCCATCCGCACTGCGGCCATCGAGCGCGAGCCCGAGCGCTCGGGCGCTGTGTATGCGCCGCTGCTGGCCGAGTTCCACGAGTTGCAGCCCGCCGGCATCATCGAGGTGGTGCCCACCAACCTGCACTGGGAGACGTACTACGTCGCCAGCAGCTTCCCCATCGCCCGCGGGTGGGAGCGCCAGGCCGACATCGACCACGGCGCGCTGTTCTACACCGGCCTGCCGATCACCGCCGAGCAGTACCGCGAGTGGCTGGTGGCGATGAAGGTGGAGTACGTGGTGCTGGGCACGATGCCCGGCGACGAGACGGCGGCCCACGAGAAGGCCCTGTTGCAGCAGCCACCCGAGTACCTCACCGAGGTGTGGTCCGACGGCACCTGGACCATCTGGCGGTTCGACGGGTTCGCTGCTCCGTGAGCACATGGCGCGTCGTCACCTGGAACCTGCGTGGCTCGCGCCGGGTGCCGGTGCTGCCGATCGCCGAGGTGCTGCGCAGCTTCCGCCCCGACGTGGTGGCCGTGCAGGAAGTGCGGCGGCGTCAGGCCCACCGGCTGGCGGCCGAGCTGGGGTTCGGCTGCCAGTGGGTGCTGAAGCACTACCCGCTGACACCGCTGCTGTGGTGGCGGGCCGAGGGGATGGCGATCATCACCCCGCACCACCTGTCCGACGGAGCGCGCACCGTGCTCAGCGCCGGGCGCTCGACCTGGACGTTCCGCCGGCGCATCATGATCGCCGCCACGGTGCGGCGCGACGGTGAAGTGCTGCGCGTGCACGACGTGCACCTGGAGGGCCAGGGGCCAGAGCGCGTGCACCAGGCCCAGCGGGCAGCGGCCGCCATCGCCGCCGAAGCGCTCGTGCCGGCGGCCGTCCGGGTGGTGGCCGGCGACCTGAACGCCTCGAACGACCCCGCCACGGTGCAACCCTTCCTGGCTCTGGGGCTGGCCGACCCGGGTGGGCACAACACCAGCCCGGCCGGCGACCCGCAGCACCGGGTGGACTACGTGCTGGTGCCCGCCGGCGCCGCCGTGGAAGACCGCTACGTGCCGCCGGGCGGGCCGCCGTGGGACGTGTGGAGCGACCACCTGCCGTTCGTGGTGCAGTTCCTGCTGCCGCTCAGCGCAGCGAATCCAGGTAGCCCCGCAGCGCCGCGTTGAACGCCTGCGGCGCCTCCTGCTGCACCCAGTGGCCGGCGCCGGGCACCACCGTGTGGCCGCGGAAGTCGGGCAGCTGCTGCTGCATGCGTTGCACGCCGTGGGGGTCCATCAGGCGCACCAGGTCGTGCTCGCCGGTGATGAACCAGCTGGGCATGGCCAGTCGGTCGGCGCCAAGCCCGGTGACCAGCGCCGCGTTGGCGTCGAGGTTGCGGTACCAGCTGACGGGGCCGAAGAAGCCGCTGTGCGTGAACTCGGCGGCGTACACCTGCAGGTCGGCTGCCGTCAGCCACGGGCCTTCCGGGCCGGTGTAGGGCAGCGGGGGTGGCTCGGGCATCATCGTCAGGAAGCCGGTGCCCTCCATCGGTGGGAGAAGGGCAGGCATCTGGCGACCGGCGGACGCGATGCCCGAGGCGCTGTACAGGAACTTGGCCAGCGAATGGGCGGGGTCGGCGCCCAGCTCGGCCTCGGCCGGGCCCACCTGCTGGAAGTAGAGGATGTAGAAGAAGCGGTCGCCGTAGACCATCCGCATCAGCTGCGTCGGCGGGCCGGGCCACTCCACGTACGGCACGCTGACGGCCACCACCGCGCGCACCCGTTGCGGCTGCAGGCGGGCGGCCTCCCACACCAGCAGCGCACCCCAGTCGTGCCCCACGAAGATGGCGTCGTCCTTGCCGTAGTGGTCGAGCAGCGCGAACAGGTCGCCGGTCAGGTGCTGCACGCCGTAGGCGGCCACGTCGGTGGGCGCCGACGAGTGGCCGTAGCCGCGCTGGTCGGGCGCGACCACGTGGTAGCCGGCGGCCGCCAGCGCGGGCAGCTGGTGTCGCCAGCTGTAGGCCAGCTCGGGGAACCCGTGGCACAGCACCACGGTGGGGTTCTCCGGGTCGCCGGCCGAGTGCACCTGCAGCTGCACCCCGTTGACGGCAACGGTGGCAACGGCACCGGCACCGGCACCGGCACCGATGGCAACCGTGGCGGAGACGGCGGAGGGCTGTTCGGTCATCGCCGCAGTCTTGCCCAGGCTGTGCGGCGCACTCGTCAGCGAAGCCCGAAAGCGCAAGTGCGGCACGACCTTGGGTCGCGCCGCACTCGGGCAGGTGGTTGCATCGCCGGCCGGGGCGAGACCGGCCAGGCGGCCGCTTACAGGTAGTAGCCGAAGACGTCGACGATGAAGTTGGTGCTGCCGCTGCCGCTGCACACCACGGTCAACTGGCGGCTGGCGTTCAGCGTCAGCGTGATGCCGTTGGCCAGCACCGCGCCCGACGTGTTCCAGTTGACCGTCGACGTGGCGGTGCTGAGGTTGCCACCGGGGTTGACGGCGATGTTGCCGCCGTTCACTGTGTTGACGACGGTGACGTTGGCCACCACCGCGGCCGCGAACGCGGGCACGAAGTTGGTGGTGACGGTGCCGCCGGCGCTGTTGATGCTGTTGGCCACCGAGATGGTGCGGTTGTTGCCGGCTGCCAGCGGGCCGGCACCGGCGGCGGCCGGGCGCGAGTCGTACACGCGGCCGGGGGTGAGCGCGTGGTACGAGCCGGCCACGCCGGGGCCACTGAGCTTGCGCCAGCGCTTGGTGGCGCTGTTGTCGTCGGCGCAGTACCACAGGTCGCCGTCGTCCACCTTGAACTGGCCGTTGGTGCCCGACGTCTGGGTGGGTGCGCCCGAGTTGGTGTTGTCGGTGAGCTTCAGCGGCACCGGGCCGTCGAGCTTGGCGCCGATGCCGGCCTTGCTGGCACCGAAGAGGCCGATCGTGTGCCCGCTGTCCTGATTGCTGTCGGCGTACGCCGTGATGCAGGACAGAGCGGCGTTGACGCTGGTGAACGAGGCGTCGTTGGTGACCGTGAAGGCACCAGTGAGCGGCGAGCTGCCCCAACCCGTGGTGGGCACCAGCGCGGTGGGCGACGTGCTGGTCTGCGTGGCGTTGCCGATGATGATGTTGCCGCCGTCGGTGGCGGCCGCCGGGTGGGCGAAGGCCAGGCCGCCGGCTGCGGCGCCCACGGCTGCGGCACCCAGGCCGCGCAGCATGTTGCGCCGGTTCACCGGCTGCTCGCCGTGGGTCTCGAGCTCGTCGATCCGGCTCTGCATCCGCTGCAGATCGGCTTTGAGCTCATCGATCTCTGAACGATCCATGGACATTCTCCCTCTGTCTCCGTCGTTGTTGACGAACGGCACATTAGTCAGCCCCTACAGGGCATGGGAAGGGTTCGCCCTGGTCAGCTCGTGACGCGAGCGCGGAGGGTGTTGAAACGGCGCCGGAGCGGGCTGGCCAGCCACTGTTCGCGTTCGATGCCGATGGCGTGCACGTCGGTGGGCCGGCCGTCGACCAGCATCCGCTCGCGCAGCACTCCCAGGCGCACCGCCTCGCCGCGGCGCAGGCCCGACTCGAACGCGTGCACGTTGTGCTCGAAGGAGTGGGCGTACAGCCAGCGGATGGGCCAGTCGCCGAAGGCCCATTCGCAGAACGCCATCAGCCCTTCCATCACCAGGCCCGAGCCGCGGTGCTCGGGCCCGGCGTACAGCGAGAACCAGCCGTGGCCGGCGCGGAGGTCGAGGTCGTGCAGTTGCAGGTAGCCCACCACCGTGCCCGTCCGGCGCCCCTGCACCACCATGATCTGCTGGGTCTGGCGCCACAGCGCGGGTTCGTACTCCTGCGGCGGTGGCAGCTCGCCGCGGTACCGCCAGGTGAGCGCCGTGGCAGGATCCGACTCGATCTCGTACAGGCGCGGGTAGTCGGCGGGCACCACCGGGCGCAGCACGATGCGGGCGGTGGTGATCATGACGCCGGCTCCTGCTCGGGCTGCTGCTCGGGCTGCGCGGCCGACCGCTGTTGCTGCCGCCACTCGCCGAAGCGCTCGCTGGTCAGCACGGAGATGGTGCGCGTCTCGAAGCGGCCGCCGATGGGGGCGAACGCCGGGTAGGTGACCTCCACCTCGAACAGCGCCTCCGCCGCGCCCAGCAGCATCGGGTCGCCCTCGAACCGCTCGTGATACAGGCGGCGGATGGGTGCGCCGTCGAACGCCGCACCGATCAGCTCGGGCGCCAGATCGCGGGCGATGGCCTGTGCGTACGCGTCGGGCATCGCGAAGTACTCGAAGCTGCCCGTGCCCGAGGCGCCGGCGTCGGCCAGCAGCGCGGCGGCGATCGGGCGGTCGTCGTGGTCGTGCACGATCACGCCGGCCGCAATGGACTGGGCGGTCGCCAGCACCCGTTGCGGCTCCAGGCCGCCACGGCTGAACCGCCACCACCGCGGATCGACGATCGTGACGAGCTCGTACAGGAACGGCAGGTCGGTCGGCACGATCAGCCGCCACCACGGCGGTTTCGTGGCCGTGCCCGCGGCGAGGTCGGTGTCGGTCATGCGCCGCCACCCTAGTGAGCAGCAAGCCCTCGCCGGGGTCCCTCTCGGTGAGCGCCCGTCAGACCTGCGCCCGTCAGACCTGCGGCCCGTCAGACCTGCGCTCGCCGCCACTGCCGGTCGGCCTCGCCCAGCGGGGTGGCCGGCGCGCCGTCGAACAGGTACTCCAGCAGCATCCCCCGCCACGGCGCTTCCACGTCCAGCTTGCCCAGGATCGCGCTGACACCCCAGACCACCCGGTCGAGGATGACGAAGCTCGGCGGCATGTTCAGCCGCTCGATCACCTCGGCATGCGGCCCCTTCACGTCGATGACCGTGGCCATCGAGTCCCTCACGAAGTCGCGGGTGAACCGGAAGCGATCGGTGAGGTACGGCAGGTAGGGGGTGCTGACGTACTGGTACACCAGTTCCGCCGGCAGGCCGTGCCCCGGTCGCAGGAAGCCCACCTGCTCCATCGCGGCCATCAGCATCTCGGGGTCGCGGTGCACCACCATGGCCTCCAGCGTGGGCTGCAGCTGGGCCCACTCGCCGGCGGTCCAGCGCTTGACGAGCCCGAAGTCGAGGAACGTCACCTCACCCTCGGCGGAGAACTTGTAGTTGCCCGGGTGCGGGTCGCCGTTGAACGCGCGCAGGATGTGCACGGCGTGTTGCACGAAGCGCCAGATGCTCTCGCCGGCGTGCTGCTTGGCCTGCGGCGTGGCGGTGGCCAGGAACTGGGCGAAGCTCATGCCAGGCACCCACTCGGTGGTGAGCACGCGGGTGGTGCTGGTGGAGGTGTCGACCTCGGGGATGCGCACGAACGGGTGACCGGCGAAGTGAGCGGCGAACTCGCGCTGGTTGGCGGCCTCCAGCCGGTAGTCGAGCTCGTCGCGCATGCGGGCGCGCAGCTCGTCGACCAGGCCCTTGGTGTCCAGCCCTTTCAGCGCGAACGCACCCACCAGCCGGTACAGGCCCTCGGTGTTGTCGAGGTCGGTCTCGATCGCGTCGCCCACGCCCGGGTACTGGACCTTCACGGCCACGTCGCGCCCGTCGCGCGTGACGGCGCGGTGCACCTGGCCCACGCTGGCCGCTGCGACGGGTTCCTCCTGCCAGTCCAGGAACACCTTCTGCGGCGGAGCGCCCAGCTCCGCGCGCACCACGGCTTCCGCCGCCTCGGGCGCCATCGGCGGGGCATCGGCCTGCAGGGTGGACAGCGCCTGCTGCGCGTCGTCGGGCAGGGCCTCCATGATGAAGCTGAGCAGCTGCCCGAACTTCATCAGCGCGCCCTTCATGTTGCCCAGCTCGCGGGCCACGTCTTCCGACGTGCGGATGGTGAAGCGGGCGTCCATCGCCTCGCGGTGCTCGCCGCGTACGGACAGGCGGCGAGCCCGGTGCCACACGAACCGAGCCCCGTTGCGGGCCGTCAGCCGCCACACACGGGCGGTGCGGCGGGCGCGCAGCAGGCGCCGGCTCACACCGGGGCGCGGCGGGCGGTGGGGCGCTGGGCCAGCAGCTCGGCCGGCAGGGGAGCGCCGGTGACTTCGTCGGTCCAGTACGTGCCGGCGTCCAGCCGGGCCAGCGCCAGCTCCACGTCGGCCAGGTCGCGCTGGATGCCGTCGAGGTCGAGCGGGGTGGCAGCGGCGGCGGCTGCGCCGGTGGTGGTGACGGTGGTCGGCGCAGTGGCGGGCGCAGTGGCGGGCGCAGTGGTTTCGGCGGTCTCGGCGGCGGGCGCAGGTGTCGCGGTGGGCGCTGACCCGGCGGCCTCGGTGGCGGGTGCCGGCGCGGCGGCCGAGGCAGGTTCGGCCTGCGAGTGGTCGGCGGGCGTGGGCTCGTTCTCCATGGGCGCCAGGCTACCCAGCCGCAGCGCGCCGCCCCGCGGCCGGCCGGCAGCACGTGCCCGCAGCATGTGCCCGCAGGATCGGGCGGAACCGGCCAAATGGCGTATGGTGCCCACGTGGCACAGGTGCGGCTGGAATCGGTCACCAAGCGGTTCGGTGAAGGCGACGATCAGGTCACCGCGGTCGACGCGGTGTCGCTCGACATCCACGACCACGAGTTCATGATCCTGCTCGGGCCGTCGGGTTGCGGCAAGAGCACCTTGCTGCGCATGGTGGCCGGTCTGGAAGACCCCACCAGCGGCGACGTGTACATCGGCGAGGAGTGGGTCAACAACACCCAACCCAAGCTGCGCGACATCGCGATGGTGTTCCAGAGCTACGCGCTGTACCCGCACAAGACCGTGCGGGCCAACATCGAGTTCCCGCTGAAGGTGCGCGGTGTCGGCAAGGCCGAGCGCGCCGCCGAGGCGCAGCGGGCGGCCGACGTGCTGGGCCTCACCGACTACATGCGGCGCAAGCCCGGCCAGCTCAGCGGCGGCCAGCGCCAGCGCGTCGCACTGGCCCGCGCGATCGTGCGCAACCCGGCGGTGTTCCTGATGGACGAGCCGCTCAGCAACCTCGACGCCAAGCTGCGCGGCGACACCCGCGCCGAGCTGGTCGATCTCCACCGGCGCTTCGACAGCACGTTCATCTACGTCACCCATGATCAGGTGGAAGCGATGACGATGGGCAGCCGGGTCGCCGTGCTCAACGCCGGCCGGCTGGAGCAGGTGGGCACACCGCAGGACGTGTACGACTTCCCCGCTTCCGCATTCGTCGCCCAGTTCATCGGCACGCCGCCGATGAACCTGCTGCCGCCCGGCGTGCTGGGCACCGACGACGTGCAGGTCGGCATCCGCCCCGAGCACCTGCTGCTCACCCCCGGCGGCCGGCTGCAGGCCACGGTCACCCAGATCGAGCACCTCGGCCACGAGGTGCTGCTGCACGCCGAGTCGGCCGCCGGCCGGCTGGTCGCCCGCCTCGCGCCGTCGGCCGCGCTGCCGGCGATGGGTGATTCGGTGCAGCTCGACGCCGACGCGCAGCACATGCACCACTTCGACGCCACCACCGGGGTGAGGGTGTCGTGAAGCGCAAGCTGCGCGACCTTCCGCCCGCGCTGCTGATGCTGGTGCCGTCGCTCGCGCTGCTGGGCGTCTGGACCATCTATCCGCTCGCTCGCGCGATCGACTACGGCCACAAGCGCTGCGACAGCACGTTCCGCAACTGCACCGACGCCGGCTGGGACCGCTACTCGCAGGTGTTCCAGAGCAAGCAGTTCCAGGATGCGCTCATGGTGTCGCTGAAGCTGGCCGTGATGACCGTGCCCATCGGGCTGGTGCTGGGCATCGGCCTGGCCGTGCTGGCCGACAAGCACCTGAAGGGCATCGGCATCTTCCGCACCATCTTCTCCAGCACGGTGGCCACCGGTGTCGCCGTCGCCAGCCTGGTGTGGTTCGTGCTGCTGCAACCTCAGATCGGTGTGCTGGCCGACCTGCTCAGCGACTGGTTCCCGAAGCTGAAGAACCCCGGCCTGCTGAACGACCCCGACACGGCCCTGCCGGCGGTGGCGCTCAGCAGCATCTGGGCCAGCCTCGGGTTCACGTTCATCATCATGATGGCCGGCCTGCAGAGCGTGCCCCGCGACCTGTACGAGAGCGCCTACGTCGACGGCGCGGGCAGCTTCCGCCGGTTCACCAACGTCACCCTGCCGATGCTGACGCCGTCCATCCTGTTCGTCACGGTGGTGCTCACCACGCGGGCCCTGCAGTCGTACGGCGAGATCGCGCTGCTCACCCAGGGCGGCCCGCAGTCGACGAAGGCCACCACCACCATCCCGTACCTGATCTACGGCAACAACTCCGTCATCCACAACGACATCGGCACCAAGTCGGCCGCGGCCGTGCTGCTGTTCCTGCTGTGCCTGGTGTTCGCCGCGCTGCAGTTCCGCGGCTTCGGGAAGCGGGTGCACTATGGCAACTGACACGGTGCGCGGCGCCCGCAAGGTGGGCCGTTACGCGTTGCTGGTGGTCGTCGCGGCGGTGGTGCTGTTCCCGATCTACGCCGTCGTGCTGCAGGCGCTGAAGTCGGGCCCCGACGCGTTCGACCACCCGCGTTCGCTGCTACCGGTCGACCTGACGTTCGACACCATTCGCAGCGCCTGGACCGACGGCAACCTCGGCCACCTGCTGCTGAACAGCCTGTTCGTCTCCGGCATGGTCACCATCGGGGTCATCATCACCAGCCTGCTCGCCGCCTACGCGTTCGCGTTCCTGGAGTTCCCCGGCAGGCAGGCGCTGTTCGCGATCTTCCTGGCCACCATGCTCGTGCCCGTGGAGGTCACCGTCGTCATCAACCAGCGCACGGCCAACTGGCTCGGCTGGGACAACAGCTACCAGGGCCTCATCGTGCCCTCGCTGGCCACCACCTTCGGGGTGTTCCTGGTACGGCAGGTGTTCCTGCAGCTGCCCAAAGAGCTGCGCGAGGCAGCCGCACTCGACGGGGTGGGGCACATGCGGTTCCTCTACGAGGTGGCAGCGCCGCTCAGCCGGCCTACCCTCGGAGCGCTCGGTCTGTTCACGTTCCTCGGCACGTGGAACGCGTACCTGTGGCCCTCACAGATCATCACCGACAACGATCACCAAACCATCCAGCTCGGCCTCAACAAGTTGAAGACGCCGAACGACATCAGCAAGTTCAATCTCTTGACAGGAGGACTCGTGGTGGCTGCACTCCCCATCTTCATCATGCTCGTGGTGTTCCAACGGCAACTCGTACGCGGTCTCACCGCCGGGGCGGTGAAGGGCTGATGCGCACGGCACGAACCCCTCACGCATCTCGCGCGGCCCGCTCGCGCCGCGTCGCCCTGCTGGCCGCGGCCGGCCTGCTGGTCGCCGCATGCAGCGGTGGCGGCGACATCACCGACTCGGGCGAAGAGCCCGCCACCACGGTGTCCACCGTGCCCGGCGACACCGTGGCGCCCACCACCACGGTCGCCCCCGACCTGCTGCCCGACTGCCCCACCGATGCTCTGGCGTCGGCCACCGGCACCACCGAGATCATGTTCTGGCACGGCATGAGCAGCACGCTCGCCGAAGAGCTGCAGCGGTTGGCCGACGTGTACAACTCCAGCCAGTCGAAGGTGCACGTCACGCTCGTCGGCGAGAGCTACGAGCTGACCATCGACAACTACCTGCAGGCCGACCCGGCCAACAAGCCCGATCTCGTGCAGCTGCCCGAGTACATGGTGCAAGCAGTCGTCGACACGGAGAGCACCGTGCCGGTCGGCAAGTGCATCGAGGCCAGCGGCTTCGACACGTCGGCGTTCCTGCCCACCGCACTCACCGCCTACTCGACGCAGGGCATGCAGTGGGGCATGCCGTTCAACGTCTCGAACCCGGTGCTGTACTACAACAAGAAGGCGTTCGTCGCGGCCGGTCTCGACCCGAACAAGCCGCCGCAGTCGTTGGAAGAGCTGCGCGAGTTCAGCCAGCAGATCGTCGACTCGGGTGCCGCCACCTACGGCCTGGCGCTGGATTCGGGCTTCGACTCCGGCGGCGGGTGGTACGTCGAGCAGTGGGTCGCCAAGGCAGAGGAGTACTACGTCGACGGCGACAACGGCCGCACCAACCGCGCCACCCAGGTGCTGTACAACAACGACACCGGTGTCGAGCTGCTCACCTACATGCAGGACATGATCAACGACGGTCTGGCCGTCAGCGTGGGCGACAACGCCACCGGCACCGACGATCTGGTCAAGATCGCCGACGAGCAGCAGCCGGCGGCGATGGCGATCCACACCTCGGCCGCGCTCGGCGGTGCGCTCGACTTGCTGGCGTCGGGCATCTTCCCGCAGCTCTCCGTCGACGACCTGGGCATCGGCCCGATGCCCGGCCCTGGCGGCCAGCCCGGCGCACTGATCGGCGGCGCCTCGCTGTGGCCGGTGAACTCGGAAGACCCGGTGCGCATCGCTGCCGCCTGGGACTTCCTCACCTACCTGGTCGGCGCCCAGCAGCAGAGCGAGTGGGCCGCGACCACCGGGTACATCCCGGTGCGCACCGACGCGCTGGAGCTGGACCCGTACAAGACCACGCTGGCCACCGACCCGCGCTTCTCCGTCGCCTACGAGCAGCTGCTGGCCTCGCCCGACGCGCTCACCTCGGCCGGGCCGGTGGTCGGCCCGCTGCGCGAGATGCGCTCGGTGCTGGCCGCGGCGATCTCCGCCATCTTCGCCGGTGCCGACGTGAAGACGACGCTCGACGCCGCCGCCGAGCAAGCCAACAACCTGATCGCCGACTACAACGCCCGCAACACGTAAGCGTCCCCAGCGTCCCCAGCGTCCCCAGCGTCCCCAGCGTCACCCCCGGCTTCCCCCGGCTTCTCGGGCTGCATCGTTCCAACTGTTTCGTCTCCACTTCCGGGACGATTCCGCCCCCGCTACGCCGTGAGGCGCTCAGGGGCTTCTCGGGCTTCTCGGGCTGCAGGGGCTTCTCGGGCTGCATCGTTCCAACTCGGCTTCTCGGGCTGTTTCGTCTCCGCATCCGGGACGAATTCGCCCGCGCTCTACCGTCGCCCCGCCCGATTGGCGCCTCATCGCTGCGCCGCCGGCAACAGGTGGGGCGCCCACCGGCGCACCACGTTCAGCACGCGTTGGGCTGCAGCGGCGGCGTCGGTCTGCAGTTGGCGCCACGTCACGTGAACAGTGACGTACCCGGCAGCGACCAGTTCCGCACGTCTGATGCAGTCGAACTCGAACTGGTCACGGTCCAGCCCGTGCGTCGCCCAGCCGTCGCACTCGATCACGATCCGGGTGCCGACGACGAGAAAGTCGACTTCGAATCCGGCGACGATCGCGTGGAACTGCACCGGAGGCAGCCCGAATCGCTCGATCACCGCGGCCATCGCGGCTTCCAACTGGCTGTCGGGCGGCAGCTCCTCGTCGAGCCAGTGCTCCAGAGCCGTCCGCAGCGCAGTGATGCCGTGCCGCCCTTTGCGCGCATGTCGAAAGAGTGCTGCTCGGATGGCTGCCGGCGAGGCGACCCGCGCCGACAGCACGCTGACCATCGCGGCATCGACAGAGCCCGGGTCGACCGCACCAAGGTCGAGCAGCATGCGCAAGGGGTTGGTGGTGGGCACCCGCTGCCGCAGGATCGGTCGTAGGTCGAGCATGTCGCTGGGCCGGTGGATCACCACGCCTTTCGGCAGCGCGTGACGGGCTCTGCTCGGCAGCATCACGTCGATCGGGTCGGCGGCCGGGCGTTCCACTCCCCAGAGGGCTGCCGACGTGCGGTGCGAGGCCATCGCGTCGCCTCCTGCTGCCCACACTGCGGCCAGCGCTCGTTGCTCGAAGCTGGCCGGGCTACCCCACAGACGGGCGACGTTGGGATACGCCAACTCGAACTGCCCGCTGGCGATCGCTCGGTACCACGCCGAGCGGCTGATGCCTCTCGACCGCGCGAGTTCCAGGTTGACGAGACCGTGATGGCGTTGGGCGATGGCATCGAGCAGTTCCAGTTTCACACCCGTACTGGGCACGGCGAAGCGCTCGGAGCGGCAAATCCCGCCGATCCGCAGCGAAGTCTCCCGGCGCTCGTCCCGTAAACCGGAACGATGCAGCCCGAGAAGCCGGATTGGAACGATGCAGCCCGAGAAGCTCTCAGGGGGGGGGCGGCGGCGTTGTGGGGGCGAACCCGTCCCGCAAGTGGAGACGATGCAGCCCGAGAAGCCGGATTGGAACGATGCAGCCCGAGAAGCTCGGAGCGCGTGCCACGGCGGGCCGGCGTTGGGTGCTGGGCTGCGGCGGCGCGGTTGGGGCTGCCCGACGGCGGGTAGCGTTGCGGGCATGGCTCACCCGTTTCCCGCCCTTGATGGCTCCGCGCCCAAGACCCAGCAGTTCAACCAGCAGCCGGAGTTCGGCATCGACCCGACGAAGCGGTACACCGCGACGATGGACACCACGCTCGGCACGATGGTGATCGCCCTCGATGCGATCAACGCGCCCGGCACCGTCAACAACTTCGTGTTCCTCGCCGGCTACCACTACTACGACGGCATCATCTTCCACCGCATCATCAACGGCTTCATGTGCCAGGGTGGCGACCCCACCGGCACCGGCCGCGGCGGCCCCGGCTACCGCTTCGACGACGAGCCGGTGAAGCAGAAGTACCAGATCGGCTCCCTCGCCATGGCCAACGCCGGGCCGAACACCAACGGCAGCCAGTTCTTCCTGATCAGCGGCCCCAGTGGCGTCGGCCTGCCCCCGCAGTACAACCACTTCGGCCAGGTCGTGAAGGGCCTGGAGGTCGTCGATGCGATGCAGCGCGTCGACACCGACCGCAGCGATCGCCCGCGCGAAGACGTGGTGATCAACTGGGTCACCATCACCGTCGCCGACTGACCCGGCCGCCTCCCGGCCGCCGTTCGACGCCCACCCGAGCACCGAAGCACCCGAGGCCTGCACCCGTGCCCGCCGCCGAGCGCCTCTCGCTCGCCCAAGCGCGCCGCATCGCGCTCGCGGCACAAGGCTTCGCCGACCCCCGGCCCACCGGCCGGGTGGACCGGCGGCACCTGCGTCGCGCGCTCGACCGCATGGGCCTGATCCAGATCGACTCGGTCAACGTGCTGGTGCGCAGCCAGGAGCTGCCCCTGTTCGCCCGCCTCGGGCCGCACCCGCGCAGCCTGATCGCCGACGCCACCGCGGCCGGCGAGCTGTTCGAGTACTGGGTGCACGAGGCCAGCCATGTGCCCACCGAGCACCACCACCTGCACCGTTGGCGGATGAGCCATCTCCACAAGTGGGAGCGCTACTGGACGATGGAGAAACGGCGCCCCGGGTACCTCGACGAGGTGCTGCGCCGCATCGAGATGGACGGCCCGCTGGCCAGCGGCGACCTCAGCGAACGCGTCGGCAAGAAGGGCACGTGGTGGGACTGGGACGACGGCAAGGTCGCGCTGGAGCACCTGTTCTGGAGCGGCAAGGTCACTGCCACCCGCCGGGCCAACGACTTCGCCCGCCTCTACGACCTCACCGAGCGCGTGCTGCCCGCGCACGTGATGGCGCGCCCCACACCCGACGAGCGCGACGCCCGGAAGGAGCTGCTGCTCCTGGCCGCGAAGCACCACGGGGTGGGCACGCTCACCGACCTCACCGACTACCACCGGCAGAAGAACGCGCCGTGCAAGCCGTTGCTCGACGAGTTGGTGGAGGACGGCCGGCTGCAACTGGTGCAGGTGCAAGGGTGGGACAAGCTCGCCTACCTGCACCCCGAGGCCAAGCTGCCGCGCCGCATCACCGCCTGCGCGTTGCTCAGCCCGTTCGACCCTGTGTGCTGGAACCGCGAGCGCACCGAGCGACTGTTCGGCTTCCACTACCGCATCGAGATCTACACGCCTGCGCCGAAGCGCATCTACGGCTACTACGTGCTGCCCGTATTGTGGGGCGACTCGCTGGTCGGTCGCCTCGACCTGAAGGCCGATCGTGCCGCCGGCGCGCTGCTGGTGCATGGTGCGTTCGCCGAGCCGGGGGCCCCTGCCGAGCAACTGGCCCCGGATCTGTACGCCGAGCTGCAGGCCATGGCCGCCTGGCTGGGCCTCGCACGCGTCGCGGTGGCCGACCGCGGCGACCTGGCCTCCCCACTGCGGCGGGTGGCAGGTCAGTACAGTCACGACTGATGTCTGAACGCCCCACCCTCTTCGGCACCCAGCGCATGCCCCAGTGGGTGTGGAAGGGCGTCGCCGTCTTCTGGCTGGGCTACCTCATCGCGGTCCGCGCCGACTCGTTCGTCGATCGCCTCTACGGCCTGTTCATCCTGCTGCTGGTGTCGCTGTTCCTGTCGCTGGCGATCGAGCCGGGCGTCAACCGCCTGGCCCGGCGCGGGTGGCGGCGCGGCACCGCCACCGCTGTCATCCTCGTCGGGGTGCTGCTTGCGTTCCTGGTGTTCGTCATCGCCGTCGGCGCGCTCGTCGGCCAGCAGGTGGCCGACCTGCTGGGCAACTCCGAGAAATACGTCAACCGCACCGTCAGCTTCCTCAACGACACGTTCGGCACGCACATCAACGCCGACAAGGTGATCATCAGCATCAACGACGAGAACGGCGCGGTGCAGCGGTTCATCAAGAGCCAGCAGGGCAAGGTGGTGGACCTGTCGGTCGCTGCGCTCGGCCTGCTGGTGCAGGGCCTGTCGGTGATGCTGTTCACCTTCTACATGGTCGCCGACGGGCCGAAGCTGCGCCGCAGCATCTGCAGCCGGCTGAACCCAGAGCGGCAGCGGCGAGTGCTCGACACGTGGGAGCTGGCGATCGAGAAGACCGGCGGCTACCTGTACTCGCGGGCACTGCTGGCCGGCTTGTCCTCGCTTTTCCACTGGATCGTGTTGCAGTCCATCGGCACACCTGCCCCGGTGGCCCTGGCCCTGTGGGTGGGCGTGGTCAGCCAGTTCCTGCCGGTGGTGGGCACGTACCTGGCCGGTGCGCTGCCGGTGCTGGTGACGTTCATCGACTCGCCGACCAAGGCGCTGGCGGTGCTGATCGCCGTGCTCATCTACCAGCAGCTGGAGAACTACCTGTTCCTGCCGCGCATCACGGCGCGGACGATGGACTTGCACCCCGCAGTCGCGTTCGGCTCGGCGATCGGTGGCGCGGCAGTGCTCGGTGCGGTGGGTGCCGTGCTGGCGATCCCGGGGGCGGCGATGGTGCAGGCCTTGCTCAGCAACACCGGCGAACGCCACGAGGTGATCGAGACCGACCTCACCACCATCGTCCCGCGCCGCCGCCGACATGCGCGCCGCGCCGCGCGTCACCAGCACCCCACGGCCGGAGCGGACGATGAGGCCCTCGTCAGCCCCACCGATGTCAGCCCCACCGATGTCAGCCCCACCGACGTGAGCCCCACCGACGTGAGCCCTACCGACGTGAGCCCCACCGACGTGAGCCCCACCGACGTGAGCCCCACCGATGTCAGCCCCACCGACGTGAGCCCCACCGATGTCAGCCCCACCGACGTCCCGATCGACGACGTCCCGATCGACGACGGGTCCGATGGCAACCCCTGACGCTTTCGTCCCGATCGCGATCGCCACTCGCAACGGCTTCGACGAATCGGTGCACTTCGGCGCCGTGGTCGCGCTCGGCCCGATGGGCGACATCGAGCTGGCCGTCGGCGATCCGCACGTCGCGGTGTACCCGCGCTCGTCGAACAAGCCGATGCAGGCAGTGGCGATGGTGCGCGCCGGCCTGCGGCTGCCGCCCGAGCTGCTGGCACTGGTGTGCGCCAGCCACGATGGCACCCCGATGCACACCGAGGCAGCGCTGCGCATCCTGGCCACCGCCGGCCTCGGGCCGGAGGCGCTGGGCAACACCCCATCGTTACCGCTGGATGAAGCAGCGGCGCATGCCGTGCTGCGCGCCGGCGGCGGGCGAACCGCGTTGCAGATGAACTGCAGCGGCAAGCACAGCGGCATGCTGGCGACGTGCGTGCACAACGGGTGGGCGCACGACTCGTCGTACCTCGACGTCGACCACCCGCTGCAGCAGGCCATCACCACCTCGATCGACGAGCTGTGCGACGAGCCGCACGCACACATCGGGGTCGATGGGTG
>JAUSLQ010000176.1 GCA_030645675.1 Actinomycetota bacterium
CACCCAGTGCGGTCATCGACGATCTCACCGCCGCGCTCACCCGGGCGGTGGAAGAGCTCACCCGCCCGATCGACGCGATCAAGCACCAGGCCAAGACCGTCACCGTCGGCATCAGCCGCAGCGACGAAGGTGTGCTCGACCGTGCGCTGGTGCAGGAGGCGTTCGCCGCCGGAGCCGGCCGCGACCGCGTCAGCTACCGCACGCTGAAGGTGCTGGCCGACCTCGACCCGGCGGTGGAGGCAGTGGTGGGCTACACCCGCTACGCCATCGAGGGCGACCCTGCACTCACCCGGGCAGGTGGCGGCGCCACCATCACCATCGTCGACCGCGGCGGCCTGTCGCGCGACGTGCCCAGTCGCGTCGAGCGCAACTCGCAGCTGCTCGGCACCAAGCGTCGCGTGGCAGCGGAGAAGGAAGTGCTGGTGGCCCGTGGCCGCAGCGACGGCCGCACCGTCATCTTCGTGCCCGAGGTGAAGGGCGGCACGTGCACCGGAATCACATTGCTGCACGTCCGGTTCCACGATCGCCTGCCGGCCGCGGTGATGCGCGGCGTGCTGCAGGGCTACGACCGCCGGTACGACCGCCTGGTCGACTGGGTGTCGGAGACCGAGGGTACGTTCCGCGACGACCTGCTGGCCGATCTGCCCGTCGCCGACCTGTTGATCGAGCCGATCTCGGACGCTGCCGACCACTGGCGCCAGCCGTGAAGTTGGCCTTGTCGTGAAGTGGGCCTTGTCGTGAAGTGGAGGGCATCGTGAGCATCAAGGGCATCGGCATCGACGCGGTCGACATCGAACGCTTCCGCACCGCGCTGGAACGCACGCCATCGATGCGGCAGCGGCTGTTCACCGAGACCGAGCTGGCGTACGTCGCCCCGAAGATCGACCCGGTGCCGTCGCTGGCGGCCAGGTTCGCCGCCCGCGAGGCGGTGATGAAGGCGATGGGCCTCGGGCTCGGCGCCTTCGGCTTCCACGAGGTGTGGGTCGAGCGTGCCGACAGCGGTGTGCCGTCGTTGGCCATCACCGGCCGCGCGCTGGAGCTGGCCATCGACCGCGGCATCACCCGCTGGCACCTCAGCATCACCCACACGGACATCGTCGCCATCGCTCACGTCATCGCCGAGTAGCGCTCAGCGTGTGCTCGAGCCACGCTGCACCGAACCTGGCGCAGGTGCGGCGCGTAGGCTCGGGGCGATGCTGCCGATCGTGACCCCTGATGAGATGCGGGCGGTCGATGCCGCGGCATCGGAACCCTCCGCCGTGTTGATCGAGCGCGCCGGGGCGGCCGTGGCCCGTGCCGCGGTGCGCATGCTGGGGGGCACATATGGCCGAACCGTGCATGTCATCGCCGGCAAGGGCAACAACGGCGCCGACGGCCGTGTGGCCGCCCGCCTGCTGGCTGCCAGGGGTGTGAAGGTGACGCTGTTCGACGCCGCCGCCTGCCCGCCGGCGCTGCCGCCTGCCGACCTGGTGATCGACGCCGCCTACGGCACCGGCTTTCGCGGCAGTTGGAACCCGCCCGACGTGGGCGAGGCGCCGGTGCTGGCCGTCGACGTGCCGAGTGGGGTCGATGCGCTCACCGGCGAGGCCTTCGGCGAGGTGCTGGCGGCCACCCGCACCGTGACCTTCGCGGCCATCAAGCCCGGGTTGCTGCTGCCCCCTGGCAGCGAGCTGGCCGGTGCGTTGGAGCTGGTGGACATCGGGCTCGGCGAGGGTGTCGCCGCCCACGCCCACGCACACCTGGTGCAACCCGACGACGTCGCCGGATGGGTGCCGTCGCGGCGGGTCGATGCGCACAAGTGGCGCGCCGCGGTGCGCGTGGTGGCCGGCAGCGGGGGCATGACCGGTGCCGCCCGCCTGGCCGCGGAAGCTGCGATGCGGGCCGGGGCGGGCATGGTGCACCTGTCGGCGCCCGGCACGTTCGTGGCCGGTGCGGCGGCGGAGGTGGTGCAGCGTCCGCTGCCGGCGAAGGCCTGGGCGGCCGAGGTGCTGGACACCATCGATCGCTTCCACGCGCTGGTGGTGGGGCCCGGCCTGGGCCGCGACGACGACACCACCGCGCAGACCCGCAAGCTGGCGGTGGACGCACTCGTGCCCACCGTCATCGACGGCGATGGGTTGTTCGCGATGGCGTGGAACGCCGACGGTGCGGCCGCGCTGCTGCGCCGGCGCACCACTCCAACCGTGCTGACCCCGCACGACGGCGAGTACTCGTTGCTCACCGGCGCCGCGCCCGGTGCCGATCGGCTGGTGGCCACCCGCCGGCTGGCCGCCGACACCGGCTGCGTGGTGCTGCTGAAGGGCCCCGCCACGGTGGTTGCCGACCCGCACGGCGACGTGTTGGTGGTCACCGCCGGCGACGCCCGACTGGCCACCGCCGGCACCGGTGATGTACTCAGCGGCATCATCGGTGCGCTGCTGGCAGCGGGCGTGCCTGCGTTCCACGCCGCTGCGGCCGGTGCCTGGCTGCACGGCCGAGCCGCCCAGCTGGCACCCGCACGTGGGATGGTGGCCGGCGACATCGCAGCCCACCTGCCGGCCGTGCTGGAGGCGCTGGGATGAGCCCGCAGGCCACTGCCGTGCCGCGGCGACCCACGCGGGCGATTCGTGGTGGTCGGCGATGAGCCGTTGGGCGTGGGCCGAGGTGTCGGCTTCGGCGATCGCCCACAACGTGCGCACGTTGGCCGACCTGGCGGCTCCCGCGCAGGTGTGGGCGGTGGTGAAGGCCGACGGCTACGGCCACGGGGCGGTGCTGGCGGCGCGGGCCGCGCAGGCGGGCGGCGCCCACGGGCTGTGCGTGGCGCTGGTGCAGGAAGGCGTGCAACTGCGCGAGGCGGGCGTCCAGGGGCCGATCCTGGTGCTCAGCGAGCAGCCGTCGACACAGACCACGATGGCGATCGCGGCCGGCCTGCAGCTCACCGTGTACAGCGCCGACGGGCTGGCCGCCATCGCCGCCGCCGGCGCCCACGACCACCCCGTGCACCTGAAGATCGACACCGGCATGCGCCGCGTGGGCGCTACCGGGCACGAGACGGTGGCGCTCGCGCAGGCCATCGTCGCCTCGCCGGCCACCCGGCTGGAAGGCGTGTTCACCCACCTCGCCGTCGCCGACGAGCCGCAGAACCCGTTCACGGGGCAGCAGCTGGCCCGCTTCGACGAGGCGCTCGCCCGCCTGGCTGCGGCCGGCGTGCAGCCGCCGCTGGTGCACGCGGCCAACTCGGCCGGCGCGCTGGCGCACCCACGGGCCCGCTACGGCATGGTTCGGGTCGGCATCGCGATCTACGGCATCTCGCCGGGGCCGGGCGTCGACCACCTCTGCACCGATCTGCGGCCCGCGCTGTCGCTGCACGCGCGGGTGTCGCACGTGAAGCGCGTGGGCGCCGGCGAGCGCATCAGCTACGGGCTGCGCCATACGTTCGCCGCCGATGCCACGGTGGCCACACTGCCGCTGGGCTACGCCGACGGCGTGCCCCGCCGCCTGCACGCGGTGGGTGGCACGGTGCTGCTGGGTGGCGGCCACCGGCCGATCGTGGGAGTGGTGACGATGGACCAGCTGATGGTGGACTGCGGCGACGACCCGGTGCAGGTGGGCGACGACGCGGTGCTGATCGGCAGCCAGGGCGGGCACACGATCACGGCGGGCGACTGGGCCGAGCGCCTGGACACCATCGCCTACGAGATCGTCTGCGGCATCTCGGCGCGCGTGGAACGCCGGGCCACGTAACGGTGCCGGCTGACGTTCCGGTGGCAGCAGTTCAGAGGGCAGCGCGGTCGGCGAGCTCGGCCAGTAGATCCGGGCCGCGCCGGGCCAGCACCGCATCGGCCAGGTGCAGGCCCAGCCGCCACAGGCCCCATCCCCACAGCGTGCCGGCCGCCGCAACGCCGTAGCGCCACCGGCCGTCGCCGGCCAGCATTGGCACCAGCACAGGTGCCAGCGCGATGCTGACGCACACCAGCGCGGCGATGATGGAGATGCCGTAGATGCAGCCGTTGGACCCCGCCGGCCGCTTGAACGGGTTGTCGCCATCGGCCTGCGGCAGTGGGGCCACGGCCGACAGGAACGCGCCGATGCCCAGCAGGCACAGAACGGCGCCGGGCACCACCGCCAGCGCCAGCGGCACCTCTGCCCACACGCCGCCGACGATCGCGACGGCGAAGATCGCTGCCACCGCGGCGAGGGCGACGTTGAACGAGTAGGCCAGCAGGCGGGCGCGCAGCTGGTTGTGGCCGAAGCCACCGCCGGCCGTCACTTCCAGCCACAGCGACGGGCTGTCGAAGCCGACGACGTTGAACGCGTTGTCGGCGCAGAACACGAGGGCGATCAGCCCGACGAACACCGCCTTCGGGGCGGGTTCGTCGCCGGCCAGCTGCAGCACCTGCAGCAACGCGAACCCGGCCGACATCACCACGGTGATCAGCGTCTGCGTGCGCTTCATCGGCGAGCGCCACTGGTAGCGCCATGCCTTGGCCAGGGCTGCCCCGTTGGCATTCGTCGCACGCGGCCAGACGACGCCGGTGCCCACCGCCCGCCGCGCCTGATGGCGCTCGCTGCCCACCAGCAGCCGGCCCGTCAGCCGCGCCCAGCACCACACCAGCACGGCGCCCACCGGCACCAGTGCGAGCACCCACCACAGCCCGGCCAGCGGGTGCCCGGCACGTGCGTGCAGCACCGCACGCGCTGCCCAACCCGGCGGCGACCATGCCATCGCGTCGACGATCCGTGCCCCGCGGCGGGTACCCGAGGACTGCACCAGCGGCCCGATCAACTGCGAGCCGATCCACAGGGTGACACCGGCGAGCGCCGCGATCAGCACCGCCAGGTCGCGCCCGCGCCGGGTGCGATTGGCCAGCCCCATCAGCGCGGCTACCGAGCGTGCGGCACCCAGGCCGAACACGAAGAGGGCGAGCATGGCGAGCAGCGACACCAACCCACCGAACACTCCGCCCCACGGCCCGGCCCATCCGGCCACCACACCACCCAGCAGTGCGATGCCGAGCGCGATCGTGACCGGCGAGCTGACCGCCGCCCCAGTGAGCACAGCGGCCAGTTGGCGCCCGGAGAGGGGCAGCAGGGCCAGCCGCGACGGGTCGACGGTCTCGTCGGCGCCGCCGATCAGCAACGGCCCGAACATCCACGCGATGGCGATGATCGTGCACGTCAGCGTCAGGATCACCCGCCGGTCGTCGGCCTCCGCGACCTGCGCCGCGGCGAGCGTGCCGAAGCCGATCAGCGCGCCCAGCCCTGCACCCAGCAGCGTCAGCACGAACACCACCAGGCCGCGGCGGCGCAGCGCGTTTCGGGTGATGGCCCACCGCATGCCGGCGCCGAGGCGCGCCAGCCGGATCACTGGTGCAGCCAGTCCAGGCTGCCACCGGCCGACGCCGGCGAGCCGACGGCATCGACGAACGCGTCGTCCAGGCGCTTTCCGTTGCACACCTCGGCGATCGTGCCGCTGCGCGCGATGCGTCCGTTGGCGATGATCGCGACGTGATCGCACAGCCGCTCGACGGTGTCCATCACGTGGCTGGAGAACACCACGGTGCCACCGCGCTCGCGGAAGCCCTGCAGCACCTCGGTGATGGTGCGCGACGAGATCGGGTCGACCGACTCGAACGGTTCGTCGAGGAACAGCACCTTCGGCGCGTGGAGGATGGCCGCGGCCAGCGCCACCTTCTTGCGCATGCCGGTCGAGTAGTCGGCCACCAGGGTGTTGCCGTCGGCCGTCAGGCCCAGGGTCTCCAGCAGGTCGTCGGTGCGGTTGTCCACCACGGCCCGCTCCAGCCCGCGCAACAGGCCCAGGTAGGTCAGCAGCTCGCGCCCCGTGAGGCGTTCGAACAGGCGCAGGTCGTCGGGCAACACGCCGATGTCGTTCTTGATCGGCGCGGGCTGGGGCCACACCCACCGGCCCAGCACGGAGACGTTGCCCTGGTCGGGCCGCAGCAGGCCCACCATCATGCGGATGGTGGTGGTCTTGCCGGCCCCGTTCGGGCCCACCAACCCGTAGAACGAGCCGTGGGGGATGGCCAACGTGATGCCGTCGACGGCGGTCTTCTGGCCGAAGCGCTTGACCAGTTGCTGGGCGACGACGACGGCGTCGGCGTCGACTGGCGCCGCTGCAGGCGCGTCCACAGGGCCGGGCGGGGGGAGGTCCATCGCGTCAGGTCTAGCATTCAAGAGGATGTTGCACCTTCGCGCCTCGTCGCTCGCCGACACGAACGCCATTGCCGCCGCGCTCGCCGAGCTGACGCGCGCCGGCGATCTGGTGGTGCTGGCCGGCGAGATGGGTGCCGGCAAGACCGCGTTCGCCAAGGCGTTCGGGGCCGCGCTGGGTGTCACCGAGCCGATCACGTCGCCCACGTTCACGCTGGTGCACAGCTACACGGTGGGCAAGCTGACGTTGCACCACGCCGACATCTACCGCCTCTCCACGCACAACGAGGTCGCCGACCTGGCGCTCGGCGAGCTGCTGGAGTACGACGGAATCGTGCTGGTGGAGTGGGGCGATGTGGTGGCCGGCTCGCTGGGCGACCACCTGCTGGTGCGGCTGGAGCACGACGCCGACGACGAGGACGCGCGCGACATCGTGCTGGGCGGCGTCGGCCGGGCGTGGGCCGCCCGGTGGGAAGGCGTGGCGGCCGCCACCGCGAGGTTCGCAAGCTGATCCTGGGCATCGAGACCGCCACCCAACAGGTCAGCGTCGCCATCGGCGGGCACGAGGGCGGGTTGGGCATGTTCGAGGTGTCGCGCGGCCGTCGCCACGCCGAAACGCTGACACCCGCGATCGAGTTCCTGTGCCGCCAGGCAGACATCGAGATCGCCGAGTTCGGGGCCATCGCCGTCGACATCGGGCCGGGGTTGTTCACCGGCATGCGCGTCGGGTTGGCCGCCGGCAAGGCCATCGCCCAGGCGCTGCGCGTGCCGATGATCGGCATCAGCTCACTTGATCTGCTGGCCTTCCCTCTCCGCCACGCCGATCGAACCATCGCCGCCGTCATCGACGCGCGCAAGGGCGAGGTGTTCTACGCGTTCTACCGGCCGGTGCCTGGTGGCGTGCAGCGGGTCAGCGATCCGCGCGTGGGGCCGGTCGACGACCTCGTCGCCGACCTGATGGCCCGCGGCCAGACCGTGGTGTGCGTGGGCGATGGTGCCCTGCGCTACCGCGACGAGATCGGCTCCAGCCTGGGTTGCGACTTCGCCGAGCAGTTCCTGTCG